>CAOKLO010000006.1 GCA_948469375.1 uncultured bacterium
CGGCCTGTGGGACGCCTACAACAACTACCACATGGGCACCACCGCCGAGAACATCTGCGACATCTGGGGCATCACCCGTGAGGAGCTGGACCAGTTCGCCGCCTCCTCCCAGCAGAAGGCCGAGGCCGCCCAGAAGAGCGGCCGGTTCGACGACGAGATCGTCCCCGTAATGATCAAGAAGAAGAAGGAAATGGTGGAGTTCAAGGTGGACGAATTCCCCAAGGCCGGCGTCACCGTGGAGGGCATTTCCAAGCTGCGCGGCGCGTTCCCCGTGGGTCCCGAGGGCGTTGAGGACGAGGTCGTCCACACCTTCGAGGTGACCAAGGTCCATGAGGCCGACGCCAAGAAGCATGTCCAGCGCGTCACCGCCGCCAACGCCTCCGGCATCAACGACGGCGCGGCCGCTCTGGTGCTGGCCTCCGGCGAGGCCGTGGAGAAGTACGGCCTGAAGCCCATGGCCAAGCTGGTCAGCTGGGGCCACGGCGGCGTGGACCCCAAGATCATGGGCGTGGGTCCTGTGCCCGCCTCCCGCGAGGCCATGAAGAAGGCCGATCTGACCATCAAGGACATCGACCTGGTGGAGGCCAACGAGGCCTTTGCCGCCCAGTCCATTGCCGTTGCCCGTGAGCTGGACTTCGACATGGACAAGGTCAACGTCAACGGCGGCGCCATCTCCATCGGCCACCCCGTGGGCGCTTCCGGCGCCCGTATCATTGTCACCCTGCTCCACGAGATGCAGAAGCGGGACGACGCCAAGCGCGGCCTTGCCACTTTGTGCATCGGCGGCGGCATGGGCGTCGCCACCATCTTCGAGAAGTGCTGATCTTTGGGGTCTGACATGGATTATCAGGCGCTTTACAAAGAGAAGCTCACCACTGCCGAGGAGGCAGTGAAGGTGGTCAAGTCCGGCGACTGGGTGGACTACACCTGGTGTACCAACCACCCTGTGGCCTTGGACAAGGCCCTGGCCGGCCGCAAGGACGAGCTGTTTGACGTGAAGGTCCGGGGGGGCGTCACCATGTGGATGCCTGAGATTGCCAAGGCGGACGACGCGGGGGACCACTTCACCTGGAACGCCTGGCACTGCTCCGGCGTGGACCGCAAGATCATGGCCAAGGGCATGGGTTTCTTTGCCCCCATCCGCTACTCTGAGCTGCCCCGGTACTACCGGGACAGCAACGTGCGGGTGGATGTGGCCATGCTCCAGGTCACCCCCATGGACGACCACGGCAACTTCAGCTTTGCCCTGGCGGCTTCCCATCTGGCGGACCTGCTGGACAAGGCCAAGACCATTATCGTCGAGGTCAACCGGAATATGCCCTGGGTGTACGGCCTGACCGGCAGCGAGATCAACATCAAGGATATTGATTTTGTGGTGGAGGGTGACAATCCCGCCATTGCCCAACTGAGCGGGGGCGGCGAGCCCTCCGACGTGGACAAGGCCGTGGCCAATCTGATCGTCCCCCATATCCCCAACGGGGCCTGTCTCCAGCTGGGAATCGGCGGTATGCCCAACGCGGTGGGGTCTATGATCGCCCAGTCTGATTTGAAGGATCTGGGCGTTCACACCGAGATGTATGTGGACGGCTTTGTGGACATTGCCCTGGCGGGCAAGATCACCGGCAAGCGGAAGAACCTGGACAAGGGCCGTCAGGTGTACGCCTTTGCGGCGGGCACCCAGAAGCTTTATGACTATGTGAACCGCAACCCCGAGGTCATGGCCGCACCGGTGGATTACACCAACGACGTACGCATTTTGGCCCAGCTGGACAATTTCATCTCCATCAACAACGCCATTGATCTGGATCTGTTTGGACAGGTCAACGCGGAGTCGGCGGGCTTGAAGCACATTTCCGGCACCGGCGGACAGCTGGACTTTGTGATGGGCGCGTACCTCAGCAACGGCGGCAAGAGCTTCATCTGCCTGTCCTCCACCGTCACCGGCAAGGACGGCACGGTGAAGAGCCGTATTGTGCCCACCCTGACCCAGGGCTCCATCGCCACCGACCCCCGGTCCTGCGTGCAGTACCTGGTCACCGAGTACGGCATGGTGGATTTGAAGGGCCTGTCTACCTGGGAGCGGGCGGAGGGCATTATTGGCATTGCCCATCCCGATTTCCGGGATGACCTAATTGCCGAAGCCGGCAAAATGGGCATCTGGCGCAGGAGCAACAAGCGGTAAGCTACATACCAAAACGCAAAGGGCCCGCGCGGTGTACACCGCGCGGGCTTTTTCTTATCCTTTTGCCTTGACCACGGGGATCCACACCTCGAACTTGGTGCACTCCGGGTCCAGATAGACCTCCACGTCCGGCCCCTCGGCGTACTCATAGCCCGAGGTGGGCAGCCACTCGGTGACCACCCGGCGCTCCAGGGCCTGGATGGCGGGCGCGCCCTCCCCCGTCCCGGGGAACACGGCCCAGGTGAAGGCGGGGACGGTGTACTCCTCCAGCCCCTCCCCCGCCGGGGCGGAGGAGGCCACGGCAATATAATACCGGGCGCTCTCCAGCCCGTCGCACACCCCCAGCAGGCCCCGGGGCGCCCCGTCCATCAGCCCGGCCAGCCGGGGGATGGTGCCGTCCACCGCCGCTTTGCCCCACAGCTGGGGCACGCACTGGAAATTCTCCTCCATGTCCTTCGACAGCGGCGCGGACACGCCCACGATCCGAAACGCGTCCCGTTTTTCGATCCGATACTCCATTTCTTCCACTCCTTGTACTGTGATGGCGAAGCGCAGAGGGGGATGGCTCTTGAGCACCGCCCCCGGCGTTTTCGCCGCCGAAGGGGGCAGGCCGTGGACCGCCTGGAACGCCCGGTTGAAGGCGGTGGGCGAGCTGTAGCCGTACTTCAGGGCCACGTCCACGATCCTCTCCCCATGTTGCAGGTCCGCCGCCGCCCGGGACATCTTCCGCCGCCGGATATACTCCGACAGGGGCACTCCCGCCAGCAGGGTGAACATCCGCTGAAAGTGGTAGGGGGAACAGCAGGCGATCCTGGCCGCCTCCCCCAGATCCGGGGCCTCCAGATGCCCCTCCAGGTAGTCCACGGCTTGGTTGAGCCGGTCGATCCATTCCATATTGCCTCGCTCCTTTTCTGTTGCGCAACTGAGTATAGTATACTCCATGATCCCGCCCCTGTCCTCTCTTTTTTGAGACAAAATTGGAGAGGCCAGCCTCTGCCCGACGCGTTTTCCTGAAACCAACCGAACCATTTTTGTGTTATGATAGGTGAAAAGCGTTTTTCAAGTTTACTATGAAAGGTGGTGAGTCTCCTGTGACAGAAAAAGAACTGGTCAAGTCCCTGCGTCACAACGACCTCTCCGCCCTGGAGGAGTTGATCGACCACTACACCCCCTACATCTCCTCCATCATCTCTCGCATTCTGCGGGGGCGGCAAGCCGACGTGGAAGAGTTGACAGCGGACGTATTCCTGGCCGCCTGGGACAACCGGGAGAAACTTCGGGTCGGGCAGGTAAAGGGTTATTTGGGGGCAATTGCCCGGAACCGGGCCTTCAACCTCCTGCGGGCGGACCGGGAGGCCCTGCCCCTGGAGGAGGACGTGCTGCTGTTAGAGACCGACGGCCCCGACAAGGAGCTGGACAAAAAGGAGACCGCCCGGCTGGTCAACCAAGCGCTGGCCCGGCTGGACAGGCCCCAGCGGGAGCTGTTCGTCCGCCACTACTACTACGGCCAGACGGTGCGGGAGGCGGCGCTGGCCATGGGGCTGAACCTGTCCACCGCCAAGACCTGGCTGCGCCGGGGGCGGGAGGAGCTGAAAACCATTCTGGAACAGGAGGGCTACGGACATGAAGCGGCTGGAGGTATCGAAGCTCATGGATGAATATGTGGACGACGAATTTTTCCCCGAAGGGGGCGAAACCGCCGACGTTCAGGCGGTGAAGGACCGGGTGCTGGCCCAGGCGGCTCCGGCAAAACGGCGGAAAACACCGCTGAAAATGGTCCTGCTGGCGGCGGCGCTAGGCGTGGCGGGTCTGCTCTGCATCGCGGCGACCGGACCGCTCACCCAGCTATACCACATGGTTTCCGGTGATTCCATGCTTATTCAAACCGACCCCACAGGCCAGCATTACCTCCATATCAGCTGGCAGGATACTTCCACCCCTATCGTCTTGGAGGATGGACGGCTGTGGCTGGTGGTGGGGGATGAGCGCACCGATGTCACCGACCTCATTGATGAAAATACGCCCTACATTGTAGAGGGTGAGGACCCGGACTCCGGTCTGAAAAACTACTTGATTGTAGGCGGCACGCCGGAGGATTACGGCTGGCAGATCTGGATGGAGATGCCTCTGGGCGGCTACAGCGGCGGCGGCTGGAACACTTACACGACCTATTACGATGTGGACGGCAAGCTAATCGAATATCACGTATGGAACGCGGAAAACCACTCTATTGACGGTGAGCCCCTCCCCAGCGAGCTTGTCCCTGATACGGTCGTCGTGAATAAACCCTGGTACGATGCCGCCGACGCCCAACTCGGGCTTTGGGACTGACCTCTTTCCTTTTTCCCTGACCTGTGATACAATGGACTCCCCTGCTTGGGGAGTCCATTTTGTTTCACGTGAAACACAAGGAGATGTGCCCTATGACCCACGAGGACTATATGAGAGAAGCCATTGAGCTTGCCCGCTCCTGCATGCCTAACGGCGACGTGCCGGTGGGCTGCGTTATCACCGCCCCGGACGGGAGCGTCATCGGCTGGGGCTGCAACCGCCGGGAGGCCGCAGGTCAGGCCACCGCCCATGCCGAGGTGGAGGCCATCAATATGGCCTGCTCCGCCGTGGGACACTGGCGCTTGACGGACTGTACTATGTATGTCACGTTGGAGCCCTGCCCCATGTGCGCCGGGGCCATCATCAACGCCCGCGTTGGGACGGTGCGCTACGGGGCCAAGGAGGACAAGTCCGGCTGCTGCGGTTCGGTGCTCAACCTGTTTGAGGAGCGTTTCAATCACCGCCCCCGGGTGTACGGCGGATTGCTGGAAGAGGACTGCCGCGCCCTCTTGGAGGAGTTCTTTCAAGGTCTTCGGAAGATTTAACACTACTGTAACACTTTTATATGAATTTTTGTAATCTCTCTGCTGTATCTTAATACTTGCAAGAGATATTCTTTCTTTTTCATTCTATCCTCCAAATCCTTATTTTCAAAGAGAACCGGGGCCAAAAGGCTCCGGTTCTCTTTGTGCCCTTTTCAGGCTAGAAAAACTCAATTTTTCCCGCCTCCATGGATTTAATGCGCGCCAGGGACTCCACCCGCACCCCTTTGGCCCGGATGCGTTCTCCGCCGGGCTGAAACCCTTTTTCGATGGCGATGCCCGCGCCTATGACTGCCGCTCCGGCCTGCGCGGCCAGATCGATCAGTCCCTCCAGCGCCGCGCCGTTGGCCAAAAAGTCGTCGATGAGCAGCAGACGGTCGGTGGGCAGCAGAAACCGCTTCGACACAATGACTTCGCTCACCCCGCCGTGGGTAAAGGACGGCACCTCTACCTTGTATACGTCCCCCGCAATGTTTTTGGTCCGGCTTTTTTTGGCGAACACCACCGGCACCTCAAACACCTGCGCCGCGATACAGGCAATGCCGATGCCCGACGCCTCAATGGTCAGAATTTTGTTGACACCCTCCCCGGCAAACAGCCGCGCCCATTCTCTCCCCATGGCCTCCAGCAGCGTTACATCAATTTGATGGTTCAAAAAGCTGTCCACCTTCAGCACCTCTCCGCCCTCCACGATACCGTTCCGCCGGATGCGCTCCTCCAATTCCAACATAGTTTTCTCCCCTTTCTGTTTGATCCTATTGTATCAAATTTCTGGTCAATTTTCCACTGTTTTCCCCCAAATGCCTCTTGCCCTTTTGGGTGTTTTTTGGTACAATATCGGCGGCTGCGGCAAAGGTGTCGCAGCCGAAACACTGTCCGGAAAGAAGGCTTTTGTTATGCAGCGCGTCAAGTCCACTGTGCGCGACTATCTCCTGCTCACCCTGGGCACATTCCTGGTGGCCGCGGGCGTCTATTTTTTCAAATTCCCCAACAGCTTTAACACAGGCGGCGTCACCGGCCTGGCTGTCATTCTCAACGCCGCGATCCCCGCCGTAAGCTCCTCTACCTACGCCTCCGTCATCAATCTTGCTTTTTTAGTTCTTGGCTTTGTGGCCCTGGACCGCAGCTTCGGCGTGCGCACGGTGTATTGCTCCCTGCTGTTCTCCGCCATGCTGTCCGGCTTTGAATGGCTGGTCCCCCTGCCGGCCCCTCTCACCGACCAAAAGACCCTGGAGCTGTTTTTTGCCGTCATCCTCCCCTCTTTAGGCTCCGCTATCCTCTTCAATATGCAGAGCTCCACCGGCGGAACCGATATTCTGGCCATGATACTCAAGCGCTTTTCCAGCCTGGATATCGGCAACGCCCTGCTGTGTGTAGACGTGCTCATTGCCGCCTCCACCCTGTACTTTGTGGGCATTGAGGCCGGATTGTATTCAATTTTAGGTCTGGTCCTCAAGTCGGTGGTGGTGGACACTGTGATTGAGTCGCTGAACCGCCGTAAGAGCTTTATCGCCGTTACCTCCTGTCCTCAGCTGACCTGCGACTTTATCACCCATACGCTCCACCGCTCCGCCACCTATTGGCAGGCGGAGGGCGCCTACTCTCACGAGCCAAAGTGGGTCATCCTCACCGCCCTGTCCCGCTCTCAGGCGGTGGCTTTACGGGTATATTTGAAGTCCACCGACCCCCACGCCTTTATCCTGGTGACCAACTCCAGCGAAATTTTCGGCAAGGGCTTTATGCGGGTATAAATCTTGAGGGAGCCGATAGCTTGTCCTCCTTCGATGGAATTCGCCTCCCGGCTGTGGTATGCTTTTCTTAGCACAAACAGCGGGAGGCGTTTTTATGTCCTTCTTCCAAAAGACAACCAAGCGGCAGGTCCTGGATTTGCCTGTCGCCGATATCCGTCCCAACCCTCACCAGCCCCGGCAGGAATTTGACCCGGAAAAGCTGGCGGGATTGGCTCAATCCATCTCACAGGTGGGAATTCTCCAACCCCTGTCGGTCCGGCGCGTGTCCGGGGGCTGGGAGCTAATCGCCGGAGAACGCCGCCTTCGGGCCGCAGAGCTAGCAGGCCTGTCCTGCGTGCCCTGCCTCCCGGTGGAGGCTGACGACGACGCCTCCGCCCTGCTGGCTCTGGTGGAGAATCTCCAGCGAAAGGATCTGGACGTGTGGGAGGAGGCCGCTGCCCTACGCCAGCTCATCGACCAACACCATCTTTCTCAGGAGGAGGCCGCGCGGAAGGTGGGGAAAAGCCAGTCCGCCGTGGCAAATAAGCTCCGCCTGCTGAAACTGCCCCAGGATGTGATCGACGGCCTGCGGGCGGTCCGTCTCTCTGAGCGCCACGCACGGGCGCTTCTGCGGCTGGACAGCGGGGAGCTCCAGCGGACCGCTCTTCAGCACATCATAAAGCACCAGCTTAACGTGGCCCAGACAGAGGCGTATATTGAGCGGCTGTGCCGTCAACAGCAGGCTCCTCGCCGAGCGGCGCCCGTCTACCGCTTTCGGGACGTCCGCCTGTTCCTCAACACGGTGAAAAAGAGTCTGGCCGTCATGCAGTCCGCCGGTGTAAACGCCCGGTGCGGCCGTGAGGAGACGGACAACGAAATTACCCTGACCATCCATATCCCAAAATAACGGCGTTTGTTTCACATGAAACATTTTTACTCCCCCCTCTCCATTGTTTCACGTGAAACACTCCCCTCTCCCCACTCCTCCAAAAGGCAGGCCCGACGGCCTGCCTTTTTTGTCTCTTTCATAGGAGCGATATTTTTCTAAAACGGTTGAAATCAAGTCCGGAACAGGCTATAATGAATTCTACCGCCGCGAATTGTGCGGAGCGAATCTCTCATACTGTTCGCTTTGGAGAAAGGGGAGCATTCTACATGGGCAAGACCATCGCCATTGTCAACCAGAAGGGGGGCGTGGGTAAAACCACCTCCTGCGTCAACCTGGCCGCCGCCCTCACTGCTCAAGGTGCTAAGGTGCTGGTGTGCGATTTTGACCCCCAGGGCAACGCCACCTCCGGTTTTGGCCTGGATAAAACCCATTCCCCCAGCGTCTATGAGGTGATCCTAGGCAATGCCTCCATGAGCAAGGCCATTGTCAACACCAAATGGGCGGATGTGGTCCCCTCCAACAAGGCTTTGTCCGGCGCCACGGTGGAACTCATCGCCCTGGATCGCCGGGAGTTCCGGCTACGGGACGCCCTGGACGAGATCAAAGGGAACTACGACTTTATTTTTATCGACTGCCCCCCTTCCCTGGAGCTGCTCACTCTGGACGGTCTGTGTGCCGCCGACGCCCTGCTGGTGCCGGTTCAGTGCGAATATTACGCCCTGGAGGGCTTGTCCGACCTGCTTTATACCGTTCGGCTGGCCAAACAGAGGCTGAATCCCGATTTGGAGATGGAGGGCGTGCTCCTCACCATGTATGACGGACGTACCAACCTGTCCCTCCAGGTGGCGGAGGAGGTCAAGCGCCACTTCCCCGGCAAGGTGTACGCCTCCGTGATTCCCCGCAACGTGCGCCTGTCCGAGGCCCCCAGCCACGGCGTGCCCGTGTCGGTCTACGATCCCCTGTCCCGTGGGGCGGAGTCCTATGAGGCGCTGGCAAAGGAATTTCTCGCACGAAATCCTCTTTCGGTTCATTAAACAGATAGAAGACAGGAAAGGAGAAACCCAATGGCAAAAGCCAAAGGTTTGGGAAAAGGACTGGACGCCCTCATGGGGGACGCCACCCTTCAGACCCAGGAGGCCGGTTCCGTCATGCTGCCCATCTCCCAGGTGGAGCCGGGGCTCAACCAGCCCCGCAAACGGTTCGACGACGAGGCACTGTCAGACCTGGCCGCCTCCATTGAGGAGCACGGCATCATTCAACCCCTAACGGTGCGGCGACTAAGCACCGGATATTATCAGATCATCGCCGGGGAGCGCCGCTGGCGGGCCGCCAAGCTGGCGGGGCGAAACCAGGTCCCGGTGGTCATCATCGAGGCGGACGACCGCAAGGTGATGGAGCTGGGCCTCATTGAAAACCTCCAGCGGGAGGACCTGAACCCGATTGAAGAGGCGGAGGGTTATCTGGCCCTGCTCACTGATTTTGGTCTGACCCAGGAGGAACTGGCCAAGCGGATGGGGAAATCCCGTCCCGCTATCGCGAACGCCCTTCGGCTCACCGCCCTGCCTCCCGCCGTGCGGGAAATGCTGGCGGCGGGGACTATTTCCGCCGGACACGGCCGGGCGGTACTCATGGTGGAGGGCGAACAGGCACAGGCGGCCTTTGCCCAAAAAATTGTGGACGAGGGTTGGAATGTCCGCCAAGCGGAGGCCCGGGCCAAAAGCTTCACCCTCCTGCCCCCCGAGGAACTGCCGCCTGAGAACACGCCCGACCCCCATGAAATTTACGTCAAAGCGGTGGAAAAGGATTTGTCCGCCCGGCTGGGACGGAAGGTATCCATTAAAAACGGGGCAAAAAAGGGCCGGCTGGAGCTGGAATACTATAATGTGGACGACCTGAACGACCTGTTGGACCAGTTGGAGCGCATCATCCCTCTGAAAAAGCCCGACCCGGAGGAGGTGGAGCCATGAGCGAAAAGCCACAGCACACAGAGCCCGGGTCCCCTGAACTCGATATACTGAACGAGATTTTGGACCGGACTATGCCTCAAATTTCAGACCCGCCGGAGGAGGCACAGCAAGAGAGCGGCGTGGAAGCAGAAAATGTTTCACGTGAAACACCGGAGGAGAAAAAAGCAGCTCCCCCGGCGCCTGAAAAAAACAAGCGGTCCTCTGTGTATGTTTATCTGGCCGTTTTGTTCGGCGCGGCCTTCCTCATGCTGCTGCTGGCCTATTTCGTCCAGCAGCGAAACAACGCCACCGCTCTGGACGATTTGCGTTCCACCAGCACCGCCTCCCGGCAGGAGCTGCTGGAGGAGATTCAGCAGTTGGAGGAGGAAAACGAGTCGCTCGCGCAGGAAAAGCAAACGCTAAAGGAAGAACTGGAGGAAGAGCAGGACCGCGCCGCAAGGCTGAAGGAGACCTCTCAGCAATATTGGGGGGACTACTTTCAGATGCTCAGCTGGTACGATCAGTCCAACCTCCTGGACTGCCTGGAGCGGGCCAATGACGCGGGTGACTACCTTCTTATGGACGTTATGGTGCAGGACACCGATGTTATATTCAACCAAAGCCACCCCGATTTTTCCAATGAATATCTGATTCCCGCTCAGGAGGCGCAGTACCTGGAGCTGCGGGAGGAGCTGTTTCAAAAGGGCGGCATCATGGTTATGGAGGGACGGTGGAGCGAAGAGGATAGAAGCGACTATACTGAATTCCCCGTGGTCGGAGAAAATATCTATGACGAAGGAGTCATAAAGACCGCCCATTATCTATATGCCATTGTCCGTCATTACGCCATCGACCCCGGATATGCCGCCAGACTGATTGCCGTAGAGTTCGGTCCAAACACCGGCAATAGAGAAATTCTCTATTATGGCGGAGTGTTCAAAGAGGCCACCGTGGAATGGTTTGAGGAGATCAGATCCGACCTGATCGACCAGGAATATCTCGTCAAGACCGAGAGCGGAGTTGTGATTCTAAAAGACCTGGAGGAACAATATTACACGGCAAACATCACGTCATATGGAGACTTGACCGATGGATGAACAAGAAAACAAGCCGGACATCCTCAGCAAGATTTTTGACAAGGCTGGACAGCCCGCTTCCCCACCCCAGGAGCGCCCGAAGTTTGAGTACCCGCCTGATGACGAGCCGTCCCCCCCTCCTTCGCATAACGGACCCGGAGAAAGCAGCGGTGCGGCGGCAAAGCTTCTCCCCTGGCTGTGTATGGTACTGGGCGCGGCCCTGCTGGTGCTGGGTATCTGCCTGCTCCAGCTGGCGCGGATGAATCAGCGGCTGGAGTCCTTGGAGGAAACGGTTCAATCCGTCGCCCTCATCGACCAGCTCCAAAGAGAGAACAAAATTCTCCAACAGGAGCTGGAAAAGCTGGAAGAGAGCGTACAACAGGCAACGTGGAGGACCCGGGAACTGGAGCAGGAAAATCAAGCGGTCTATGCGCAGTACTACGCGGAGCAGGATAAGGAGCAGCAGTTAAACCGCCTGTGGTATCTCAGCCGATTCATGGAAGCTGGGGATTACCTCATAGCCTCTGCCCTGGTCAGATTTTCCTCTGGCTCCAACTCTCCCGAGGGAGGGTGCTATAATTCGGCCCAGGTAGAGCAGTATCGAACATATGCCCAGGAGCTTATCGAGCGCGGATATCTGGAGGAAACAGATGAGTTTGCCGCAATCAATGAAACACTGTCCCTTCCTCTCCTGGCTTTCACGGAACGCTGGGACCCCGACAAAAATCACGATGCGGCGGCAATGTCCCTTCTCTGGTGCGCCCTGGAGGCCCATTTCATTCATGGAATAGGGTCTGATGAGGCCGCCGCCCAATACCTGTATCTCTATCCTTTGGGCGACCCGTCCAGCGGTTATCCGGACCGGGTCAACCGCCTGGCCAGCCCATTCACGCTGGAGCAGTTTGAACTCATGAAGCAGGACCTGGTAGAAAGCGAAAACCTGGCCATAGCAGACAACGGCGATATGAGCGTAGGACCGGGCTTTCACTTCGACGTGCTGTATACGCTTCCCTTCCACATTCCTCCGTCCTAATTAGAACAAAATCCATGATAAAAAGGTGATATATTATGTTAGACATCAAATTTCTCCGGGAAAACCCGGATTTGGTCAAAGAAAACATCAAAAAGAAGTTCCAGGAGGAAAAGCTTCCCCTGGTGGACCAGGTCATCGAGCTGGACCGCCGCAACCGAGACGCCATGACCGAGGCCAACACCCTCCGCGCCGCCCGGAATACTCTGAGCAAGCAGGTGGGAATGCTGATGGGTCAAGCGAAAAAGGACTCTTCCAAGCTGGCGGAGGCCGAGGAGGCCAAGGCCAAGGTGAAGGCCAACGCCGACCGTCTGGCGGAGCTGGAGCAGCTGGAGGACCAGCTTGCGATTGAGATCCGGAAAATCATGCTGACCATTCCCAATATCATTGACCCCTCCGTGCCCATCGGGCCGGACGACTCCGCCAATGTAGAGGTGGAGCGGTTTGGGGACGCTGCCGTACCAGACTTTGAGGTGCCCTACCACACCGATATCATGGAGCGCTTTGACGGCGTGGACATGGACGCGGCGGGCAGGGTATCCGGCGCAGGGTTCTACTACCTGATGGGCGACATCGCCCGGCTCCATGAGGCGGTACTGGCCTACGCCCGTGATTTTATGATTGGCAAGGGCTTTACCTTCTGCGTGCCTCCCTTCATGATTCACGGCAATGTGGTGGAGGGCGTCATGAGCCAGACCGACATGGACGCCATGATGTATAAGATCGAAGGCGAGGACCTGTACCTGATCGGCACCTCCGAGCACTCCATGATCGGCAAATTCATCGACCAGATGATCCCCGAGGACAAGCTGCCCCAGACGCTGACCTCCTACTCCCCCTGCTTCCGCAAGGAGAAGGGCTCCCACGGTATTGAGGAGCGGGGAGTGTACCGCATTCACCAGTTTGAAAAGCAGGAGATGATCGTGGTCTGCAAGCCTGAGGAGTCCATGGACTGGTATGAGAAGATGTGGCGGTACTCGGTGGAGCTGTTCCGCTCCATGGACATTCCCGTGCGCCAGCTGGAGTGCTGCTCCGGCGATTTGGCGGACCTGAAGGTCAAGTCCTGCGACATTGAGGCCTGGTCTCCCCGGCAGAAGAAGTATTTCGAGGTGTGCTCCTGCTCCAACCTGGGCGACGCCCAGGCCCGCCGCCTGAAAATGCGGGTGAAGGGGGAACATGGAACCTATCTGCCCCATACCTTAAATAACACCGTAGCCGCGCCACCCCGTATGCTCATTGCCCTGCTGGAGAATAATCTTCAGGCTGACGGTTCCGTGAAGGTGCCTGAGGTATTGCGGCCCTATATGGGCGGCGTTGAGGTTCTGGTTCCCAAACACTAACTTATAAAAGGAGAATTCATGATGAAAAAGCTTTGGAAAGCCCTTGGAATCACCGTTCTGGCCGCCGCTTTCATTCCTTACCGGTTCCGCAAGGATAAGGACGAGGGCTCCACCCATGTAGACGCGCTGCTGTGGCAGGTCACCCGCCGGCCCGGTAATGGCGATGACGAGGATATTGTGGATATCAGCCTTGGCTTTAAGTCTCCCCTCCACGAGGTGCGGGAGGAGCGCAAGCTATTCACTGATGATCCGGAGGAGGCCATGCTGTTTGCCGACAACGAGCCGGAGGCCGCTGTTCCCGCTCCCGCACAGGCCGGGGAAGCTCCGGCGGAGCAGGCCGCCGAGCCTGTTGTCACCGAAGAGGATTTTGATCCTGACCTGTAATTAGGGCAGCCGTGTCCTCCAGGGGTTACCTTTCTCTCCCATGAGAGAGAGTAACCAAAGAGAATGCTTAGAGGGAACATCCGCTTCAGCTGAGGGCCTGGTCCTCCCCGGAATGAACAGGTCCTCAGTCCCTCACCAGCAAAGAACGCAGCGCTATATGATTTCTTCAACTTTTGAAAGGAGGATGAATCATGGATACGGAAAAGCAGGAACCCGGCTATACTCCCGCCTCCTTTGAAAAACGAACCGCCGCTTGGATGGGCATTGCCTACGTTCTCATGCTGCTATTTATCCTCAACTTTGCGTTATATACAGGAGGAAAACAACTCCCCGGAACATTCCCTCTATTTTTGATCCCCATTTCAGCAGCTCTGATTGTCATCATCATTCACCGCATCAAAATAAAATCGCTTCCCGGCGGATGGGCTGGAGCCGTCCTTGGCCTTACCGCCTGCGCGGCCGGAGTGCTTTTGGGATTGATGTTGGGCCTCCCCGCCCTGCTGGCGGCTCTGGGAGTATGAATCATGGAACGCTTGATTCGCACCGGCCTGGCCGACTTGGACCAGGCCGCGCATACTCCTGAAAACGCTCCCGCCCTGCTGTCCCAGTATGGTGAGCTGCTTTTGCAGAAAAACCAGGTGATGAACCTCACCGCCATCACAGACCCCCATGATGTGGCTACCCTGCATATGCTGGACTGCGCTGCGTTGTTGAACTGCGTCGAATTGAACGGAAAAACCTTAATCGACGTGGGTACAGGCGCGGGCTTTCCCGGTGTGCCGCTAAAAATACTGGTTCCATCTTTGGAAGTCACACTGCTGGACTCCTTGAACAAGCGGGTGGACTGGCTCAACGAAACAGTCCGAATTCTAAAGCTGGAACAGGTACAAGCCATCCACTGCCGCGCGGAGGAGGCGGGACAGGACCTGGCCCTTCGAGAGCAGTTCGATTTAGCAGCCGCCCGGGCCGTAGCCGACCTTCGGCTTTTATGCGAGCTGTGTCTGCCCTTTGTCAGCGTGGGCGGACATTTCCTGGCCATGAAGGGGACAGATTCCGACCAGGAATTGAACAGCGCCCTCTCTGCTGTTCAGACTTTGGGCGGACGATTGGAGCGCTGCTATGATTACACAATTCCCCATACAAATGTGACCCATCGAGTGATTTTGATTAAAAAAATTGCCCCAACTCAAAAAAAATATCCCAGAAGATGGGCAAAAATACAAAAAACACCATTATAGTAGAAAATTCTACCGACAAATGGAAATCAACGAAATAATTTTCACATTTTTCAGTTTTTTTGTTGCCATTTTCATAAATTCGTGCTATGATTTGAGAGTATCGGAAGGAGGCGTCCCATGGGCACTGCCGTCATGGTCACATCGGGAAAGGGCGGCACCGGCAAAACCTCTCTGACCGCGGGAGTGGCCTCCTGTCTGGCGGCGCTGGGCCGCCGGGTGCTGTGTATCGACTTGGATATCGGCCTGCGCAATTTGGACCTGACCCTGGGTATGTCCGACCGGGCCCTGATGGACTTCACCGATGTAATGGAATACCGCTGTCCTCTGCTCAGCGCGGCGGTGGAGCAGCCTGAAATCCGAAATCTGTTTCTGTTGACCGCCCCCCACAGCTCGCCTGGCCTGGATCAAAAGCGGTTCCGGGCCGTTGTGGACGAAGCAGGCGATTATTTTGACTTTGTATTCATGGACTCCCCTGCCGGACTGGGGGAGGGCTTCCAGCTTGCTATGGCCGCCGCCGACCGGGTGATCGTGGTATCCGCGGTAGACCCCGCCGCTTTGCGGGACGCGCAGAGAACTGTAGCCGAGCTGCACACCCTGACCCAGCTTCACCTGGTCATGAACCGGGTTCAGCCCAGGCTCATCTCCAAGCTGAGAACGTCCATCGACAACGCCATGGACACTGCCGGTCTTCCCCTGCTTGGGGTCGTACCGGAGGACCCCAACGTAACTATGGCCACCGCCGCCGGAGTGCCGCTGATCCTCACTACCTACAAGGGGGCGGCGCCGGCATACCTGAACATCGCAAAGAGGCTTATGGGACAGCGGGTCCCGCTGCTCCGCATTCGCTGATATGAGACGTATATCCCATAGAAAGGATGATCTGCATGAATATTGCCCTGATGAGCCATGACAACAAAAAAGAACTGATGGTCCAATTCTGCATTGCGTATTGTGGAATTCTTTCCAAGCACACCGTTTGCGCCACCAGCAACACAGGACGGCAAGTGGCGGAGGCCACCGGCCTGCCTGTTCAGCTGTTCCTGGCCCATGCCCAGGGCGGGAGCCAGCAGATCGGCGCGCGCATTGCTTACGATGAGATCGACATGGTGCTGTTCTTCAACGACCCTACCACCGACGATCTGGCCAAGGATCTGCAGTACATCATCAACCTGTGCGACCAGCATAATGTGCCTGTGGCCACCAACTCGGCTACCGCTGAAATGCTGATTCACGGCTTGGCCCGGGGCGATCTGGACTGGCGCCTCATCATCAAGCCCACCACACCATTAAAGGTATAAGCCTTGACTTTTGCCCCAGGACTGATATAATATCCACGCCCACAAGCGGTTTTGCGCTCTCGTCCCAGGCATGGGGGCGGGAGCGTTGCATTTATCATCACATGCTCCACAATGGGGCGCCCCCAAAAGCCGCCTTTTGGCTTTGCGGGGAGAGGAGAAGCAAGGAAGCGGAGATGAGCGGACTTTGCTTCGACGAAAGGAGAAATCACCATGGCAAAACAAAAACCCCGCACCCTGTCCGGGTTTATGGAGCTGCTTCCCGCCCGGCAGATGCAGTTTGAGCGGATGGCGGAGCTGCTGCGCAAATCCTACTCCCTCTATGGCTTTACTCCCCTGGATACCCCCATCATTGAGGCCAGCGAGGTACTGCTGGCCAAGGCGGGCGGCGAAACGGAAAAGCAGATCTACCGCTTCAGCAAAGGGGACAGCGATCTGTCCCTGCGGTTTGATTTGACTGTGCCCCTGGCAAAATATGTGGCCCTGCACTACGCCGACCTATCCTTCCCCTTCCGCCGGTTCCAAATCGGCAAGGTATACCGGGGAGAGCGGGCCCAGCGGGGTCGTTTTCGGGAGTTCTATCAGGCGGACATCGACGTCATCGGCGACGGAAAGCTAGATATCGTCAACGAGGCGGAGATCCCCTCCATCATCTATCAAACCTTTACCAGCCTGGGGTTGAAACGATTTCAGATTCGGGTAAACAACCGCAAGGTGCTCAACGGCTTTTACGCCATGTTGGGTCTGACGGAAAAGGCCGGAGACGTGATGCGCACCGTGGACAAGCTACCCAAGATCGGCGCGGACAAGATCCGGGAAATCCTCATGGATGAGGAGATTGCCCTCACCGGGGAGCAGGCAGACGAAATTTTGAAGTTCATTTCTATTACTGGAAGTAATAATGATGTCCTAAACGCCTTAGAGGAATACAAGGGCCGCCATGAGCTGTTCGACCAGGGGCTGGACGAGCTGAACACGCTGGTAAAATACCTGGGCGCTTTCGGCGTCCCCGAGGACAATTTTGCTGTGGACCTGACCATTGCCCGGGGTCTGGACTACTATACCGGCACCGTGTATGAGACCTTCATGACCGACCACCCGGAGATCGGTTCCATCTGTTCCGGGGGTAGATATGATAACTTGGCGGAATACTATACCGATAAACAACTACCAGGTGTCGGTATCTCCATTGGTTTGACCCGCCTGTTCTATGTGCTGGAGGAGCAGAAGTACCTAAACGACCGGCTCATTACCTCCCCTGCCGACGTGCTCATCCTGCCCATGACGGACGACCTCTCCCCTGCCATCGCGTTCGCGACAAAGCTTCGCGCCGCCGGGGTGCGGGCCCAGCTCTACACCGAACAGAAAAAGTTCAAGCAAAAGATGACCTACGCCGACCGGCTGGGCGTCCCCTATGCCGCCTTCTTGGGAGAGGACGAAATCTCTCAGGGCAAGGTATCGCTGAAGGACATGACCAGCGGAGAGCAGCAGCTCCTGCCCGTGGAGGAGGCGCTGGCCGCCGTCTTAAAGGCACTGGAGGCCAACGAGAGCGCCGCCCCCATTCAGGAGCCGGAAAAGGTCTGAAAATAGTTGCCGCCTATGGGAAAAATCTGTAACAAAACCGCCTCTCCCGCGTTAATGAAGGGGGTGGAGCTATGCCTTTTGAGAAGATTTACCAGCGGTATTTCCGGGACGTCTACCGCTTCACCCTGGGTCTGACCCAGGATGAGGCGCTGGCGGAGGAAATCACCCAAGAGACCTTCTTCAAGGCCCTCAAAGCTGTGGACCGCTTCGACGGGTCCAAGGATATCCGGGCCTGGCTGTTCACCATCGCCCGCAACGCCTATTACTCCTACTGCCGGGCCCACAAGCGCACCTTATCCCAGGAGGACCTGCCCCAAGAGTTGCCGGACAGCGTGCGCATCGAGGAGCGCATTGAGGACGAGGAAAGCGCCTTTGCCATCCACCAGTTTCTGCACGCCATGGAGGAGCCTTACAAAGAAGTGTTCTCCCTGCGGGTGTTCGGGGAGCTGCCTTACGAGAAGATCGGGCGGCTGTTCGGCAAGAGCGCCAATTGGGCGCGGGTGACATTCTACCGGGCAAAGTTACAGATTACAGCGCATATGGAGGCAATTGACCATGAAAGAAATGGATTGTAACGTCATTCGGGACCTGCTGCCCCTGTATGAGGACAACATGGCCAGCCGGGAAACCCAGGAGCTGGTGCGGGAACACCTGAAGGACTGCTCCGCCTGCCGGGAGGAGCTGCGGAAAATGCGCACTCCGGTATCCATTCCGCCGGATGAGGATCAGGACCTGTGGAAAAAATTTATTCAGCGCCGGGACCAGCTGCGGCGAAAGCGGAATATCAGGATCGCCTGCGTATTCTCGGTACTGGCGGCTGTGTTTCTGTTCTGCCTGTGGTATACCCGGCCGCAGAGCTTGGCCGACGTCACTGGAGCGGATGCGGCCCTTGACAGTGGATGGCTCACCATGGCCGATATCAACTGGAATGCTGAAACCGCCGCGGAAAAGCTGGGATATGACCATTGGGACCTCACAACGGAGAACGCGGCGGACGCCGTCAACCACTTATTTTTCAATCTTCTGGAGCAATATACCCTTCGCGCCAGTTTAAGCAGCTTGCTTCCCCGCGACCAAATCTCCATGGGGGGAAGAGATACGCTTTGTCTGGTCATAAAAGAAGGAGAAGAAAATTTTCGACTCTTTTATTTCTCTGACAACGGCAAAATCTACACGCCCTCTCAGTATGGATGGGACGTCTATTACTGCGACCCCGCGCTGCATGACGCGCTGGCACCACTTATTCAAGAGTATGGGACGCTCCAGGAAGAATAACAAAAAATTATAAACTATATTTATTATACAAATTGGAGTTGATTTCAATGGTTCAATCACGCACCCACACCTGCAACGACCTGCGCACGGACCACGTAGGCCAGCAGGTGAAGCTCGTCGGCTGGATGGAGAACGTCCGGGAGGTGGGCCAGAATCTGGCCTTTGTGGTCCTCCGGGATTTTTATGGCACTACTCAGGTGGTCCTTGAGACCGAGGAGATGATGTCCGCCGTCAAGGGACTGAACAAAGAGTCCACCATCTCGGTGGAGGGCGTGGTCCGGGAGCGGGACAGCAAAAATCCCAAGCTGCCCACTGGCGACATTGAGGTGGTCCCCAGCAAAATCGAGGTGCTGGGCCGTTGCCAGCACAACGAGCTGCCCTTCCAGATCAACCGTTCCCGGGAGGCCGACGAGACCCAGCGGCTGAAATACCGCTATCTGGACCTGCGCAATCCGGAGGTGAAAAACAACATCATTCTCCGGTGCAATGTGGTGGCTGCCCTCCGCGCTGCCATGCTGGAGGAGGGATTTTTAGAGATCACCACCCCCATCCTCACCGCTTCCTCCCCCGAGGGCGCCCGGGATTACCTGGTGCCCTCCCGCAAGCACCCGGGTAAGTTCTATGCTTTACCCCAGGCGCCCCAGCAGTTTAAGCAGCTGCTCATGGCCTCCGGCTTCGACAAGTATTTCCAAATTGCCCCCTGCTTCCGAGACGAGGATGCTCGGGGCGACCGCTCCCCCGGCGAGTTTTATCAGCTGGATATGGAAATGGCCTTTGCCAGTCAGGAGGACGTGTTCGCCGTGCTGGAGCGGGTACTCCCCCCCATTTTTGCCAAATACGGCAAGTACCACACGGCCTCCCAAGCCCCGTTCATGCGCATCCCCTACCTGGAGGCCATGGACAAGTACGGCTCTGACAAGCCGGACCTGCGCATTGACCTGACCCTGACTGACGCGACGGAGTTACTGGCCGGCTGCGGCTTCCAGCCCTTTGAGCATCAGACGGTGAAGGCCATCGTGGTGACGGACTTCCAGGGCACCCGGAAACAGATCGACAAGCTGTGCTCCGACGTGGAGGTTCAGTCCGGGGAAAAAGCCTACTGGTTCCGCTATGACGAGAATAAGGAGATTGTGGGCGGTATCGCCAAGTTCGTCCAGCCCATCAAGGATCAGGTGGTGGAGGCGTTGGGTCTCATCCCCGGCTGCTTCGTGGGGCTGACCGCAGGCAAACTGCTTACCGCCCAGAAAACTGCGGGTGTGCTCCGGAACAAGCTGGGCGCGTTCTGCCCCGGCCACATGGATGTGGAGCGTTACGAATTCTGCTGGATCGTGGAGTTCCCCATGTACGAGATTGGGGAGGAATCCGGTGAGCTAGAGTTCTGTCATAACCCCTTCTCCATGCCCTCCGGGGGATTGGATACCATTGAAAAGGCCATCCGGGGGGAGCTCGACCCCCTGAGCATCACCGCCGACCAGTACGATCTGGTATGCAACGGCGTGGAGCTGTCCTCCGGCGCGGTGCGAAACCACGACCCGGAGATCATGATCAAGACCTTCTGGATGGTGGGCCTGGGCGAGGAGGACGTAAAAGCCAAGTTCCCTGCCATGTACAACGCCTTCACTTATGGCGCGCCCCCTCATGCGGGCATCGCCCCGGGCGTGGACCGTATGGTCATGCTGCTGGCCGGAGAGGACTCTATCCGGGAGATTATCCCCTTCCCCATGAACAAGAACGCTCAGGACATGATGATGGGCGCGCCGAGCTTTGTGGAGCAGAGGCAATTGGACGAGCTCAACATCGTCTGCACCAAAAAGGAAGAGGAATAACAAAATCCCCCTCTCTGACGGGAGGGGGATTTATCCTATTTACTTGCGCCATCCAGCACTGTTTTCAGATCGGAATCCATCGCGGCCCTCCACCCGGCGGCAAAAGCGCTGCGAATCAGGGCAAACAAGGCATCATTGACCCTCTCACATTCATCGTCATCCAAAAAATCCGACAGGGCTTTATCAAATTCAATTTCATTCATAGTATCACCATATCTTATTGTATATGATTCAATATGAGATGTCAATATTATATTGACTAAAATGCTATGATTGGACAGGTGATGTTATGAAACCCTTGAAAGTACGGATCAGTATTACTCTTGACGATCCCATCTATCAAAAAATCAGAGGTTTGGCCGAATATGACGACCGGTCGGTATCCAGCTATATCAACCTTGCTCTCAGGGACCATCTGGAGCAGTTGGAGCGGGAAGAAGCGGAATAGAGGAAAAGCGCCGGGACACTCCCGGCGCTTTCCTTATTTCAGCTTTTGCCACTCCCCCACCGCCAATTCGTCGCAGCGGTTGTTATAGGGGTTCTCGGCGTGGCCCTTGACCCAGTGGAGTCTAACCGTATGCGTTTCGCACAGCTCCAGCAGGCGCTCCCACAGGTCGGGATTCAAGGCGGGTTTTTTGTCTGACTTCACCCAGCCCCGGGCCTTCCAGCCCCGGGCCCAGCCCTTTTCCAGCGCGTCGATCACATATTTGGAATCGGAATAGAGGTCCACGGCGCAAGGCTCCTTCAGAGCCTCCAGTCCCTTAATTACGGCGGTCAGCTCCATGCGGTTGTTGGTGGTCTTTTGCTCGCCGCCGCTGAGCTCCTTTTTGTGTTCACCGAACATCAGGATAGCTCCCCAGCCGCCGGGGCCGGGGTTGCCGGAGCAGGCGCCGTCGGTATACAGGGTAACAGCTTTCATGACTATGATTTCCTTCTCTCCAAAATGGTCCAAAGCAAAGCGATGCCAAAGGGAACCAGCGTGCAAAGGCTGTACGTTCCCACAGCCCAAAAACCACCGTCCGCCATCACATAGGAATACCTCATGGCCACCAGCAACGGGCCGAGAAGCATAAAAGCAAGCAGTACGGCCAGCTTCAGGAGAAACCGGCGGCGGTTTTTCAAATTTTTCCGGCGGTACAGCAGGTACGTCCCGCCAAAAGCCAATATCATTGCAGACCCGGCAAGAATACCAAACGCCCGCTCCCAAGCGCAGCGCAGCGCCAGGACATTGTTCTCGTACTCTATGCCGAATACGCCCTCTATCACCAGCACAAGGCCAGATACCACTCCAACCAACAGCACCCTTGAGCCGGCAAAATTCATATAGAGGTCCCCGAGCAAGCCACGCAAATCCCTCACGCGGTCCGCCTCCTTATACAACCGTCAGGGGGCGCGCTTTATTCCCCGCCGCCGGTTTCCTCCTCCGGCTGGGGCTCGTCCTCTCCCGGCTCCTTTTCCGCCAGGGACAGGGCAATGACCCGGTCGCCCTCTTCCTTAAACCGCATCACGATGACACCCATGGTGGACCGGCTTGCCATACGGATTCCGTCCACATCGGTACGAATCAGCGTTCCGGATTGCGTGACCAGCAGCAGATCCTCACTGCCGTCCACCACCTTGACGCCCACCACCGGTCCGGTCTTTTCCGTGATAAGGTAGTTCTTCATACCCATACCGCCCCGGTTGTGGACGGTGTACTCCTCCACCGGAGTACGTTTACCAAAGCCGTTTTCCGTAATGGTCAATACCGCCCTGCCCGGCTTGGCCCGGGCTGCGTCCACCACATAATCTCCAGCGCGCAGGCGAATGCCCCTTACACCCATGGAATTGCGCCCGGTGGGCCGCACCTGGTTTTCATCAAAGACCACCGCCATACCGTCATGGGTGGCAATGAGCATATTTTGGCGCCCGTCGGTCTCCCGCACCTGGATCAGTTCGTCTCCCTCGTCCAACAGAATCACCCGCAGGCCGTTGCTGCGCAGGCTGCGCAGCGCGGAGGCGTTCAAACGCTTCACGGTGCCGTTCCGGGTAAACATGGTCAGGTAACGGGGCTCCTCGCCCTCGCTGATGTCCCGGGTATGGATCATCACCGCCACCCTCTCGCCCTGCTCCACCTGGAGCACGTTGACGATATTGGTGCCCCGGGCGGTACGGCCCGCCTCCGGGATTTCATAGCCCTTTTTCCGGAATACCCGCCCCTTGTCGGTGAAGAACAGGATATAGTCGTGGGTAGAGGCGGTGAACACGGTGTTCACATAGTCCTCCTCCCGGGTGGCCATGCCCTTTTTGCCCATGCCGCCCTTACCCTGAGCGGCGTATTCGCTGGCGGAGGTGCGCTTGATATAGCCGTTGGCCGTCATGGTGAAAACGGATTGTTCCTCCTCAATCAGGTCCTCAATGTCGATCTCGTCGGCCACATCCTGAATCTCAGTAATGCGGTCGTCACCGAACTTGTCCCGGATGGCAATGAGCTCATCCTTCAGCACGCCCTTGAGCTTTTCCTCACTGGCCAGAAGCTCCTGGTAATAGGCGATTTTCGTCTCGATTTCCTTGTACTCCGCCTCCAGCTTTTCCCGATCCAAGCCCTGCAAACGGCGCAGTTGCATTTCCAAAATGGCCTGGGTCTGAACCTCGTCCAGGCCGAAGCGCTCCATCAACCGCTCTTTCGCGTCGTCATAGCTGGAACGGATAATATGGATGACCTCGTCGATGTTGTCCTGAGCAATAATCAGGCCCTCCAACAGGTGGGCCCGCTCTTGGGCCTTTTTCAGGTCGTATTCGGTGCGGCGGCGGATAACCTGCTCTTGGAAAGCAATATACTCGTCAAGGATATTCCGCAGGGACAAAATACGGGGCTGCTTCTGGTTGTCCACCAGGGCAAGCATAATGACGGAGAAATTGGACTGCATGGCGGTCTGCTTGAACAGCTTGTTCAGCACCACCTGGGGGTTGGCGTCCTTTTTCAGCTCGATGACAATGCGCATACCGTTGCGGTCTGTTTCGTCCCGCAGGTCGGAAATACCCTCCAGGCGCTTGTCCTTCACCTGGTCGGCAATGTTGCGGATCAGCTGGCGCTTGTTCACTTGATAGGGCAGCTCCGACACAATGATCCGAGTGCGGTCCTTGCCGAACTCCTCAAACTCGGTGCGGGCCCGCAGGACAATCTTGCCCCGCCCAGTGGCATAGGCAGCTCGGATGCCAGACCGGCCCATGATGATCCCCTTGGTTGGGAAATCCGGACCCTTGACGTGCTCCATCAGGTCAGAGAGGGTAGCGTGTTCGTTATCCAACACGCAGATGGTGGCGTTGATGACCTCCCGCAGATTGTGAGGCGGGATATTGGTAGCCATACCCACGGCGATGCCGGAGGAACCGTTTACCAGCAGGTTGGGGAAACGGCTGGGGAGCACCTTCGGCTCCAGCCGACTTTCATCGTAGTTAGGTTCCCAATCCACGGTATCCTTGTCGATGTCCCGGAGCATCTCGTTGGAGAGCTTGGACAGGCGCGCCTCGGTATAACGGGCGGCGGCGGGGGGATCGCCGTCCACGTTGCCGAAGTTGCCGTGGCCCTCCACCAGGGGACATCGCATGGAGAACTTCTGGGCCAGACGGACCACCGCGTCATAAATGGACGCGTCTCCGTGGGGGTGGTAATGGCCCATCACGTCGCCCACACAGGTGGCGGATTTTTTGAAGGGCTTGTCCGAGGTCTGCCCGCCCTCGTACATGGAGTACAGGATGCGGCGATGGACAGGCTTTAACCCGTCCCGCACGTCCGGCAGGGCGCGGCCCACGATGACGCTCATGGCATAGTCCTTATAGCTCTCGGTCATCTCCTTAACCAGCTCGGACTGTGTGATAACTTGATTGGGGAATGCAATATCCTCCGGTTTATAGCTTCTGTTGTGACCCATTTTGCGTCACCTCCTCAATAATCCACGTTCAGGGCATATTTGGCGTTTTCCTCTATCCATTCCTTCCGGGGCTCCACCTTTTCGCCCATCAGGACGGTGAAAATCCGGTCAGCCGCCACCGCGTCCTCCAGGGTGATCCGGCGCAGGGTGCGGCGCTCCGGGTCCATGGTGGTCTCCCACAGCTCCTCCGGGTCCATCTCGCCCAGACCCTTGAAACGGTTGATATCCACTTTGGCGTTGGGATTATCACCCCGCATCTCGGCGGATATCTTGTCCCTTTCCGGGTCAGAATAGGCTACGCGTGTGGTCTTGCCGCGGGTGATCTTATACAGCGGCGGAACAGCGGAATAGACGTAGCCCTTCTCGATCAGGGGCCGCATATAGCGGAAGAAGAAGGTCAGCAGCAGGGTACGGATGTGGGCGCCGTCCACGTCGGCATCAGACATGATGATGATCTTGTGATAGCGCAGCTTGTCGAGATTGAACTCCTCGCCAATACCCGCGCCCAGGCCCAGCACCAGGGGATACAGCTTGTCGTTTCCGTAAATCTTGTCGGCCCTGGCCTTCTCCACGTTGAGCATCTTGCCCCACATGGCCAGAATGGCCTGGAAGCGGCTGTCCCGGCCGTCGATGGCCGAGCCCGCAGCGGAGTCGCCCTCAACGATGTAGAGCTCACACAGGGCCGGGTCGCGCTCATTGCAGTCCTGGAGCTTGTCCGGCATCTGGCCCGACTCCAGGGCGGTCTTGCGACGGACAGACTCCCGGGCCTTCCGGGCGGCCTCCCGGGCGCGGTTGGCCATGAGGGCCTTTTCCAGAATAGCCTTGCCCACAGCGGGGTTTTCCTCCAGGAACTGCTCCAGCCGGTCGGACACCACGTTGTTCACCAAAGTGCGCATCTCGCTGTTGCCCAGCTTGGCCTTGGTCTGGCCTTCGAACTGGGCCTCGGTGAGCTTGACGGAGATGACGCAGGTCAGACCCTCCCGGCAGTCGTCGCCGGACACCTTATCCTCGTCCTTTAAGAGCTTGGCCTTCTTGCCGTAGGCGTTGAGCACATTGGTCAGCGCACGCTTCAAGCCCTCCTCGTGCATTCCGCCCTCCGGGGTGTGGACGTTGTTTGCAAAGGAGACGATGATCTCATTATAGCTGTCCTCGCAGTACTGCATGGCGATCTCGGCCATAGAGTCGTCCTTGGACCCGGCCATATAGATGACCTGCTCGTGGAGGGGCGTCTTATTCTGGTTGATAAAGGTGACGAACTCCCGAATGCCGCCTTTATAGTGCATGGACTCCTCCTGCTCCTGCCCGGGGCGGCGGTCGGCCATCAAAATGCCTACGCCTGCGTTCAAAAACGCCTGCTCCCGCATACGGCGGTGGAGGATCTCATAGTCATATACGGTGGTCTCAAACATTTCCGGGTCCGGCTTGAACACCACTTCGGTTCCCGTCTTTTCCGTCGTTCCAATCACAGTCATTTCCTGGGTAATGGCGCCCCGGGAGAATTTGACCTCATAGATTTGGCCGTTCTTGTGGACCCGAACCTCCATCCACTGGGACAGGGCATTCACCACGCTGCCACCCACGCCGTGGAGGCCGCCGGACACTTTATAGCCGCCGCCGCCGAATTTGCCGCCGGCGTGGAGGACGGTATACACCACCTCCAAAGCGGGCTTGCCTGTCTGGGCCTGAATGTCCACGGGGACGCCGCGGCCGTTGTCCGTGACGCGGATGACGTCGCCCTCCAAAATCTCCACGGTGATCTGGTCGCAGTAGCCCGCCAGGGCCTCGTCGATGGCGTTGTCCACGATCTCATACACCAGATGGTGCAGCCCGGAGGACGACGTGGACCCGATATACATGCCCGGACGCTTGCGGACGGCCTCAAGGCCCTCCAGCACCTGGATTTCGGACGCGCCGTACTCGTGCTCCACCTGAGTGGAATTGTTTTGCTCGTTCATGTCAGACATTGGGTTACCTCCATGGTTTTATGCTCAGTTATCAAAAATCGCGCCGCTCTCCGCCCTTTTTTGCAGGGTGGCGGAGGCAAGCTGGGTGATATAAATAACGGGGGGATTGTCTCCCTCCCGGGTCAGAACAAAGGAACGAGGCAGGTCGTCGCCCACCGCGATCACCCGGCCCTCTAGCTCCGCCTGCTCCAGAAAACGGCGGGTGCGGAAGGACCAGGTGGTGTTGTCTAGGTCAAAGACACCGATCACGGCGGCCTCCGGCACCATGACGGATTGTCCTAAATGAAGATACATATCAAGCCTCCGTCACATCGTCAATTGTCCGTTTTGAATGGTGAACGCCCGGCCGCCCTTGAGCCGCGCCAGCTTTTCCTCCTCACAGCAGGTGATGAACACCTGCCCCGAGGTAATGCGGTTGAGGACAAATTCCTGCCGCCTGGCGTCCAGCTCGCTGAGCACGTCGTCCAGCAGCAGCACCGGCCATTCCTCCGTCTCCTGACGGAAAATGTCCCGGGCCGCCAGCTTCAGCGCCAGCGCCGCCGTGCGGGTCTGCCCTTGAGAGGCATAGGCCTTTGCCGGACTTCCGTTGATGTCCACCGTCAGCTCGTCCTTGTGGGGTCCGGACAGGCAGGACCGTGCGGCAATCTCCGCCTCCCGATGGCTCTCCTGGTGGGCCAGGAGCTGGGATAAAAGGGCTTTTGGACCGGCCTCCGGATCTGTGACAGTAGACACCGTTTCATAGCGTAGCTCCAACCGTTCCCGCCCCCCCGAGCAGTCGGCGTGAATGGCGGGTGCAGTATCCACCAAACGCCTGATGAAATGGGCCCGGTAGTGGATCAAAACGGCCCCGCACTGGGCCATCCGCAGGGAAAAGTCGTCCAGCGTATTCAGCAGGCCGGGGTATTGCTCGCTGTCCTTTAAGATGCGGGTTTTATGCTGGTAAAGCCGCTTGTACTCCGCCAGCGCCTGGGCGTACCTGGGCCGCAGCTGGCAGATGCAGCTGTCCAGAAACCGCCGCCGGGCCTCCGCGCCCTCCCGGATAAGATACAGATCCTCCGGACAAAACAACACCGTATTCAAAAGTCCGGACAGCTCGCCCGCCGTTTTCAGCTTCACTCCGTTGGATCGCAGCTGCCGCCGCGCTCCCCGGTGCAGGTCGGCCTCCAGGAGGAAGGAACGGCCCCGGCTGGTAACGTTTCCCTTTAGAAAAGCATGGTCCTCGCCATGCCGGATCAGCTCCCGGTCATAGCGGGCCCGGTGGGAGGAGGCCGACGACAAATAGGCGATGGATTCCAGCAGATTGGTTTTTCCCTGGGCGTTTTCCCCCACGATGACGTTTACGCCGGGGTCAAAGTCCGTCTCTAAGTGGCGGTAGCTGCGGAAAAAATCAAGGGAAATCTGATCGACGGTCATTCCACCACCAGCACCTGGCCGTCTAGCTCCGCCCGGTCGCCGGGGCGCAGCTTTTTGCCCCGCATGGCGCAGGGTTCGCCGTTTACCTTGACCTCACCGTTTTGGATGGCCAGCTTGGCCTCTCCTCCGGTCCCTACCACTCCGGCAAATTTCAGCAAAGCCTCCAATTTAATAAACTCTGTGTTGATTTTAACGTGTTCTTCCTTCATAGCAGCCCTCTCCTATTCCGTTGCCGGGTAAAAGCCTGACGCTTATGCAAACCTAGGGAAACAAACATAAGCTCTTTTGGATGCTTTACATATCAGAAAAAGTATCTCACTCCGAAGCCCGCAGGCGGACGGGCAGCACCATATAAAGGAAGTTATCCTTTTCCTCCTTCCGGGGAAGGACCAGGCAGGGAGAGGTGGGGGTGTTCAGTTCCAGCCGGACGCGGGAGGCGGGGGCCGCCTTGACCGCATCCATCAGGAAACGGTTGTTAAATCCGATTTCCAAATTGTTTCCGTCTCCGGTGATAGGGCAGCGGTCAAAGGCGGTGCCCATGGCGGTTTTGGACGAGATGGAAAGGGAGCCGTCCTCAAATTTACAACGCAGAGGGCTTTTCAGCTTGTCGTTGATGATGAGGGAGGCCCGGTCGATGGACCGCTGGAGATCGGATGTGTCCGCCTCCAGCACAACGGCGTTGTTTTGGGGGATGGTCTGGCGGTAGTTGAGGAATTCCCCTTCCAGCCGCCGGGATACCAGCAGAGTACTGCCGATTTGAAAGGTGACGTGACGGTCCCCTTGGGTAATAGTCACCGGCTCGTCGCAGTCGGCGCAGATTTTTTCCACCTCTTTTAACGCCGCGCCTGGAACCACAAAAGACAGCCGTTCCGCCCCATTTTGACTGAGCAGCGTTTCCCGGCGTAAGGCCAGACGGTAGCCGTCCACCGCCACAATGGTAAGTTCCTGTCCATCGGCCTCGAAGAGAGCGCCGGTGTGAATAGGACGGCTTTCATTGTCGCTGACGGCGAAAATGGTTTGACCGATCATGGAGCGCAGGTCGCTTTGGGTGATGGCCAGGCTGTTTCCGTCGCTGACGGAGGGCAGTTCTGGAAAGTCCTCGTCGCTGCTGCCTATAATGTCGTAGGAGGTGGGTCCGCCCTGAATGTGGATGGAAAAGCCGTCCGTGCTGATGGATACCATGTCGTCGGGCATGCGCCGAAGCATTTCACCGAAGAGCCGGGCGGATAAAACAATGGCGCCGTCTTCAGCTACGTCTGCGGATACTTCCGTGATGATACCGGTTTCCAGGTTGTAGCCGCTGAGGCTCAGCCCGTTGTAGCCGGCCTCAATGAGCACGCCCTCCAGGGCTTGGATGGAGCTTTTAGCGGCCACCACCCGGCCGGCGGTGGTGACGGCGGATTGCAGGATGGCCTTTTCGCAGGAAAATTTCATGTGAGGCTCCTTTCTCCCTCCTCTGCAATGAGAGGAAGGGTTTCAATTTCGTAGTAGTTCGTAGGGGCTGCGGAAGCTGTGGAAAACTTTGAAAACGCAGGAAATTACAGGGGTTTTCCCGTCCACAGCAGGTATCACAGGATTTGAACGGCCTGCAAAGAGATGGAGGTATGATTTTAAGTCTCCACAGGGTTCCACACCACAGTCCGCAGGAATGTGGAAGCTGAGGGGCGCTTAATACGCGGAATTCACCGCGTTTGTGATGTCCCGAATGATCTCCATCATCTCAGGCTGAGTCTTCATCATTTTCTCCACCCGGTTGATGGAGTTGAGTACCGTAGAGTGGTGCCGCCCGCCGAACTGCTGACCGATCTCGGCCAGGGAAAGCTGGGTCATCTCCCGGATGATGTACATAGCCACGTTACGGGCGGTACTGATTTCCTTGTTCTGGCTTTGCCCGGTGATGGCGCTGGCGTCCAGCTCGTAGAACCGAGCCACCTCCTGAATAATGGTTTCGGCTGAGGGAAGGAAATTTTCCTTTGCGCGGAGAATGTCCCGCACCGCCCGGATGGTGGTTTCCACGTCCACCTGAGCGCCCATCAGCTCCTGGAAGGCCATAATCTTGTTGACCACGCCCTCAATCTGCCGCACGTTGGAGGTGATATTCTCAGCCACATAGGACAGCACCGGGTCGGGCAGAGAGATACCCCGCTCCAGAGACTTGTTTTTCAGCAGCGCCACCCTGGTCTCATAGTCCGGAGGCTGGATGTCGGCGGGCAAACCCTGTTCAAACCGGGTTTTGAGCCGCTGCTCTAGTCGGAGCATTTCATGAGGGGGCCGGTCGGAGGTGAACACGATCTGTTTTTTCTGTTCATAGAGGGTATTAAAGGTGTGAAACAGCTCCTCTTCGCTGGAGTCCTTGCCGGCGATGAACTGCACGTCGTCCATGAGGAACACGTCCACCTGGCGGTATTTGTCCCGGAAGCCCTGCATGTCGATGCCCCGGCGCAGATTGCCGATGAGCTCGTTGACAAAGTCCTCGCTCTGAACATAGAGGATTCGGAAGCCGGGCCGGAGCTGCTTTACCCGGTTTGCAATGGCGTGGAGCAGATGGGTTTTTCCCAGCCCGGACTGTCCGTAGATAAAAAGCGGGTTATAGGCCCCGCCGGGCTCCTCCGCCACCTTTTGAGCCGCGGTGTAGGCAAAGCGGTTGGTGGAGCCCACCACGAACCGTTCAAAGGTGTACCGGTCCGCTTCGCTTTTGGGAGAGCCGGGCGTGGCGGCCTGGTGGGCGTAGGCGTCCCGCTCCTCGGGCAGCAGCAGGGCCACGTCCACGTCGAAGGAAAACAGCTCCTTCAGCGCCGCCTCTACTCCAGACTGAAAGCGGGAACGGATGATGTTCCGTTTGAAATCGGTGGGCACGCACAGCACCAGCCGGGTGTCCTCCAAGGCGACGGCCTCCACGTCGCCAAACCAGGTCTCGATGGAAACGGCGGTCATGCTGCCTTCCATCAGGCTTTTTACTTTTTCCCAGACGTCGGCAGCCGATTTCATGGGCAGCAGCCTCCTAAATCTCCAAATATCAATATCATAACTAATCAATTATACCAAAAAAGGAAATGATGCACAAGGGCTTTTCCACATTCTTTTATATAATAGTATGAAGATATCCAGCCGTTTTTTTGACAAAACCCACGCTGTAGGGGAGAAAGCACAATATCTTGTGCGGTCCGGAGGAAAAAAGAATATTGCCGATTTTTTGTTGACAGCGGTTAAAAATCAAGGTATAATCACTAGAAGCGTAATTTAAGCGCAATGACTGCCAACCGCGCCTGTTCCAGGCGTTGTGGAACGCGCCGTCCCAGCCGGGAAAGGCGTGAAACTGTACAGGAGGTGTTCCCGCATGAAGCGTACCTATCAGCCCAAGAAGCGCCAGCGCTCCAAGGTTCATGGCTTCCGTAAGCGCATGGCTACCGCCAACGGCCGTAAGGTTCTGGCCCGCCGCCGCGCCAAGGGCCGCGCCCGCCTGAGCCATTGATGGCGCACACATCGGGATAATGATACGACCGGGGCGCGGGATTTTTCCCTCGCCCCTGTGTCCGTTTCCCGAAAGCTCTTAGAACCGCCCGTTTTGGGGCGCTGAGGCCGTCCGGTCTAACGTGGCGGTCCATGGAGGTCGTATGAAGAAAACAGAGCCGCTGAAGGAAAACCATCTGTTCCGCCGGGTCTATAACAGAGGAAAAACCGCCGCCGACGGCCGTTTGGCACTCTATGTCCGGCGAAACGGGCGCAAAAGCAACCGGCTTGGCTTTACGGTATCCACTAAGGTGGGCTGCGCGGTGGTGCGAAACCGGGTGCGCCGCCGCCTGAGGGAGATCTACCGCCTCAATGAGGACATGCTGACTGGCGGTGTGGACGTGGTGGTGGTGGCCCGGGTCCGGGCGGCCTCCAGCGGCTACCACCAGCTGGAACGGTCCTTTCTCCGTCTGACGCAGAAGCTGGACCTGCTGAAGAAGGAAGGAACGGCGTGAAAAGGCTGCTGCTGGCCCTGATCCGCTGGTACAGGCGGGATATTTCCCCCTATCGGGACCCCTGCTGCCGGTTCATTCCCACCTGTTCCACTTATGCTCTGGAGGCGGTGGAGGTCCACGGGGCGGTAAAGGGCGGGGCGCTGGCCGTCTGGCGGGTTCTGCGCTGCCACCCCTTCCACAGGCAAAGGACCTTTATTTACGATCCTGTGCCCCCAAAGAAAATCCGAAAATTGTAGGAGGCCAAGCATGGATATTTGGCAAATACTCATGACCCCGTTTAGCTGGCTGCTGAAGCTGTTTTGCGAGGTGTTCAACAGCTACGGCATCGCGTTGTTCCTGTTCACGGTGGTGGTCAAAATCATCCTCTTCCCCCTGAATCTGAAGGGTAAAAAGAGCACGATTAAGATGAGCGTGATCAACGGCCAGCTCCAGGAGATTCAGAAGCGCTGCGGCAATGACAAGGAGCGCTATAACCAGGAGGTTCAGAGGTTCTACACCGAGAACAACGTCAACCCCATGGGCGGCTGCGGCTGGCAGCTGATCCCCATCGCCGTGCTGTACCCCCTGTATGCCATCATCCGGAGGCCGCTGAAGTACATGATGTGGCTCACCGAGGACACCGTTACTGCTGTGGCCCATGCTCTGGGCTGGACGGATTTTGCTCTTAGCGGCTATAATGAGCTGATTTTGGGCTCCATGATGAACGCGGGCAACCTGGAGGCCGCCAAGACCGCCGCCGCTGCCGCCGGAGCGGTTACAACCAGTATGTTCGCCATCAACTTCGATTTCTTCGGTATCGACCTGTCCCAGATTCCCCAGCTGAAATTCTGGGCCGAAGAAATCAGCATAAATTCCGTGGGACTGTTTTTGCTGCCCATCATCTCCGCCGGTATTTCCCTGCTGTCCATGTTTGTCTCCCAGAAAACCAACCAGATGAACCGGAACCAGGAAATGCCCAAGATGAATATGTCCATGATCCTCATGGGCCCCATCATCTCCTTGTGGATCGGCTTTGCCATGCCCGCCGGCCTGTGTATCTACTGGATTTCCAACTCCCTGCTGATGATGGTCCAGGAGGTCATCTGCGGCCGCATTCTCCGCAAGGACTACGAGGCCGCTCAGAAGGAGATGGAGGAACAGGCCGCCAAAGCCAAGGAGGCCGAGAAGGAGCGCCGCCGCATCGCCGCCGAGAAGAAGGCCGCCGCCATCGCCGCAGGCAAGGACCCCAAAAAGGCCCACCAGAAAAAGAAACAGCAGGAGCCGGGGGTGGACAAGTCCGCCAGCCGGGAGGGCCTGCGCGCCTATGCCCGGGGCCGGGCCTACGACCCCAACCGCTATCCCATCACCCCCTATTGGGACCCCAACGGCCCTGCCAAGCCCGAGGAGGAGGAGCCGAAGGAGCTTACCCAGGAGGAAAAGGAGCTTGTGGCCCAGTCCAACCCGGAGTTGGCCGCCCAGGCGGAGGCCGCGGAGAAGGACAAGGCCAATCAGAAGTTCATTGTTTCGGAGGAAACGATCACGGCGGAGGCCGTGCTGACGGACAGCCAGAGCCCCGACGCCGCGGACACCGACGACGGGGACTACGAGGAAGCCTACGCCGAGGATGATGAAGAGTAACGTATACCGGATTTCATTCAACACCAAACAAAGGAGTGCAGTTTTGTGCTGAAATATATTGAAGTCACCGCCAAGACCGAGGAGGAAGCCATCGCCAAGGGTCTGGCCCAGCTGGGCCTGGACCGGGACGATGTGTCGCTGGAGATTCTGGAGCGCGGCAAGACCGGATTTTTGGGCATCGGCTCCGTGCCCGCCAAGGTAAAGCTCACCTATGAGGCCCCTGACGAGCCAGAGCCTGCTCCGGCGCCTCCCGTTGTGGAGGAAAAATCCGCCCCCGCGCCCAAGGCGGAAAAACCCGCGCCCCGCCCAGAGCGCCGCCCTGCTCCCGCCCCGAAGGCAGACAGGCCCGCCCCTGTCCCCGCAGAGGGAAAACCAGTCCCCAAGGCTGAACCGGCGGACGACGACGTGGCTGCCGCCATTGTGAAGTTCCAGACCGGGCTGTTTGAGCACATGGGCGTGGAGGCCAGGCCCATGGTCACCCGTGAGGGCGATACGTACCAGGTAGTGCTGGAGGGCGAAAATATGGGCGCCCTCATCGGCCACCGGGGGGAGACCTTGGACGCCATCCAGCAGTTGACCGGTTACGCGGTGAACCGCGGGCGGAGCCATCGGGTGCGGATTCATGTGGACGCCGAGGGCTATCGGGCCCGTCGGGAGGAATCCTTGAACCGGCTGGCCCATAAAACGGCGGGCAAGGTGATAAAGTACCGCCGCAACATTACGCTGGAGGCTATGAACGCCTATGAACGGCATGTAATCCATACCGCATTGCAGGATTACCCCGGCGTGTCCACCTTCTCCACCGGCACCGAGCCCAACCGCCGCACAGTGGTTGCCTACGACCCCGGCAAAATGTGACCTACTTTTTCTTTGTAAAGAAAAAGTAGGCAAAAAGAAACTTTTAGACCGTTACGACCTGGGATAAAGCCTGTCATGTGTTCGTTTAGCAGCGATCGTATTGAGAAAATTGAGAAATAATTCTGAGGCCGGGCGAAACGAATCTGTTTTTTGCCCGGCCTCAAAAGGTATAAAAAAGTCTAAAAGTTTCTTTTTTCGCTTCCTTTTTTCTTTTCAAAGAAAAAAGGAAGACCCTTAAAAACGTTATGGAGTGATGAACATGGAAATTAGCGTATTAAGACTTGGCCAGATTGGCACCAACTGTTATATTTTCCGCAAGGAGGGCGCTCACAAGTGCGGCGTGGTGGACCCCGGCGACCAGGGTGAGCAGGTGGCCCGGTGGCTGGTGGACAAGGGACTGGAGGCGGAGGCCGTCCTCCTGACCCACGGCCACTTTGACCACATTCTGGGCATCCCCGGTCTGCGGGAGGAGTGGCCGGATCTGCTCGTGTACTGCCACCCCGCCGATGTGGGCGAGGGCGATACCGCGAATGTGTTTGGGGCCAGCTTCCCCACCGTCAGGTCCTTTGGGGGCGTCACCCCCTATAAGGAGGGAGATGTGATCCAAGTCGCCGGGATCGATGTGGAGGTTTTGGAGACTCCGGGGCATACGCCCGGGTCCGTGACCCTGCGGGCGGAGGATGTGCTGTTCACCGGAGACACCCTGTTCGAGGGCTCTATGGGCCGGACCGATCTGCCGGGGGGAGATGAGAAAACCATCATGAAATCCCTCAAGCGGCTGGGTGAGCTGGAGGGGGATTACAAGGTGCTCCCCGGCCACGAGGGGCGATCCACCCTGGAGCGGGAGCGGAAGAGCAATTACTGTCTGAAAGCAGCCATGGGCCGATGATAATCTGGTTTACCGAGCACAACTGGCCCTGGAATCCGGAGCGGTACCGGTTCCCCGCCGAGCAGATGCTGCTCACCCTGTTTCCCGGCGAAAGGCCGGAGTACCCGGACGAGCTGCCTGAAAGCCTGGGTGAGCGGGGCGTGATGATCGCCCTCAGCCGGGGGCCCAAGAAGGCCAGCATCAGCGTGATGGTCAAGATGGACGGCCGGTGCCGGAACGGCGTGGTGCGCTTCCCGTCGGATAAGCTGGACGAGCCGCAGGAGCAGGTGTACCACACCGTCTCCCATGCCCTGAAACAGGCGTTTTACCAGGCCGGGACGGCCTTGCTGGGATATGAGCTGCCCTGGGGGTCCCTCACCGGAGTGCGGCCTGTGAAGCTGCCCACCCGCGCCATGCTGGCAGGAAAAACGGCGAAACAGGCTCAGCGGGAGCTGGAAAAGGTGTACCGCGTCTCCCCGCCCCGGGCGGCGCTGGCGGTGGAGTGCGCCAAATCAGCGCTGGACGTGAAAAAGAGCTTGGCCGGGAACGAAATGGCTTTGTACATTGGCGTTCCCTTCTGCCCCACCCGGTGCGCCTATTGTTCGTTCATCTCTGCCGACGTGAAGCGGTCCCTGTCCCTGGTGGAACCCTATGTGGACGCGCTGTACCGGGAAATCGAGCTGGCGGGCAGGCTGCTTCGAGAGCGGGAGCTGCACATCAGCTGCGCGTATATGGGCGGCGGCACTCCCACCACTCTGTCGGCGGAACAGCTCCACAAGGTGCTCTCTGCTGTGGAAAACTTTCTGCCCATGGAACGCTGTTCCGAGTTCACCGTGGAGGCTGGACGGCCCGACACCATTACTGCGGACAAGCTGAAAACGCTGAGGGAACATGGAATCCACCGCATCTCCATCAATCCCCAGACCATGGAGGACGATGTGCTCCAGGCCATGGGCCGGGCCCACACCGCAGCGGAAATTGTGGAAGCGATGGCGCTTTCAAAGGGGCACTTCGGCGGTATGGTGAACATGGACCTCATCGCCGGACTGCCCACCGATACGCTGGAGGGTTTTGAGCGGACCCTGGAGCGGGTGATCGGCATGGACCCGGCCAATATCACCGTCCACACGCTGGCGCTGAAAAAGGGCTCCCGCCTCACCGAGGAGAGCGGGGAGCCGTGCGCCCCCGAGACGGTGGAGGCTATGCTGGCCCTGGCCTGGCCGTACCTGCGGGAGGCGGGATACAGGCCCTATTACCTCTACCGGCAGAAATACATGTCCGGGTCCTTTGAAAACGTGGGCTGGGCAAGGACGGGGACGGTCTGCGCCTACAACATCGTGATGATGGAGGAGCTGCAAAGCGTGCTGTCCCTGGGGGCCGGAGGCATCACCAAGCTGGTGGACCCTGACAACGGTCAAATTATCCGCCTGAACAACCCCAAATATGCCAAGGAGTATTTGGAGAGCTGGGAGAAAATCTCCGCCGCCAAGCAGACCGCCGCCGACTTCCAGACGGCGCTGGCCCGGCGTACGCAGGGGGCTGCGTGCGGCTCATAGAAAATGTAAAAGGGAAGCGCTGAAATCAGCGCTTCCCTTTCTTAAGTAACAAAACTTACTTTTTGGTAAACACCAGGGGATACAGGCCCATCAGGGAGCTGTCCTCCACGCCCTCACCGGTGAGGGTCAGCTTGTCGCCGTCCAACTCATAGGCCTCCATGCCGGGGCCTGCGTCGTCGGTCAGGGTGAGAATTCCGCCCTTGGCCTTAAAGGTGCCGCTGCTCTCCATCTCGTCGGTGGAGGACATGAGGGTTTCCTTATCAAGGGCGTCGCCAAAGGTGTCGTCATAGAATTCGTCCATGGTAGTATCGGCGGCCTCGAAGAATTCATCCAGAGTCATGTCCGGATACTCCTGGGCGACCATATCCTCAAGATACCGGGTGAAGCCGTTCTTCAAGGTGTCGATCACCATATCGACGCTCTTTTCCATGGAAGCCTGGTCGGCGGCCAGGGTGTAGGAATCGTCGTCACGGAAGGTAAGGGTCAGGGTGACGGTGAAATCGCTGAGGGTGAAGTAGCTCATCAGCTCTTCGTCGCCGCCCATGCCGGCCTTCATCTCGTCGTTCATCATATCGGTCAGGTCAAGGGTGGTCTCCCACTCGCCGACCAAGGCCTCCTTGTCCTTGTCTCCGCCGCACCCTGAACACGCCAGCAGAATGGCGCACAGCAGGCTTAAAGAGACCACAAAAGCTGCGCTCTTTCTCATGTTCTGTTTCATTTACAATCCAATCCTCTTTTCAAAAAATAATTCCGGCCTTCCGGCCAAACAACCAATAGCCATTTTACTATGTTGATTTTCGTTTGTCAATGACAGGAAAATCATTAAATTTTCCGAGAAGACCTTGACATTTAAAATATAGACTGATATACTGTCAGCGCCGCTTTGAATGGGTAGAAGCGTGAGGATAGGCACATAGGGGAGTTTGGACCGAAGCGAGGACAAAAAACCAGGATCTGCGAAGCAGATCCGTATTTTGTCCGAGGCGAAGGGAAAACGACCCGGCCATGTGCCCAATCCGAGCGTGACAACAAGTGGGAGCAAATCCCCGCCCCCGACAGCGAGCCCGTAATTAAGGAAAGGAGTGCAGATATGCACGCGATCATTGAGACCGGCGGCAAGCAGTACAAGGTGGCCGAGGGCGACACCCTCTACATCGAGAAGCTGAATGTGGAAGCCGGACAGACCGTCACCTTTGACAAGGTGCTGGCCGTCCTGGACGGCGACAGCGCCAAGTTCGGCGCCCCCGCTGTGGACGGCGCATCCGTCACCGCCAACGTGGTGAAGAACGGCAAGGGCAAGAAGGTGCTGGTGTTCAAGTACAAGCCCAAAAAGAATTACCGCCGCCGTCAGGGCCATCGTCAGCCCTACACCAAGGTGGAGATCACCAAGGTCAACGCCTAAGAGGGATCGGCGATGACCACCGTCACCTTCCACAGCGCGCAGGGCCGCATCGACGGCTTCGTGGTGGAGGGCCACAGCGGGTACGCAGAAGAGGGCTCAGACATTGTCTGCGCCGCTGTCTCCGCCGCCGTGGGGCTCACCGAGTGCACCATCAATGAGGTGCTGGGCCTGGGGGCCCCGGTGAAGGCCCAGGAGAAGGATGCCCGCATCTCCCTCAGGCTCCCCAACGGGCTGAGCGAGGAGAACGAATATGCTTGTCAGAACCTTCTGACGGGCATGATGGTCTACCTCCAGGCCATGGGGTCGGAATATCCCGAAAATCTCATCGTCCTGCTGGATGATGATGACGACGACGAGGACTGAGGTCCCCGCCTTCAACCTTTAACAGAAAGGACGGAAACGACTATGCTGAAGCTCAACATCCAGTTCTTCGCCCATAAAAAGGGCGGCGGCTCCACCAAGAACGGCCGTGACTCCCAGGCCAAGCGCCTGGGCGTGAAGCGGGCCGACGGCCAGTACGTGCTGGCGGGCAATATCCTGGTGCGCCAGCGCGGCACCCACATCCACCCCGGCGTCAACGTGGGCAAGGGCAGCGACGACACCCTGTTCGCCCTCAAGGACGGCAAGGTGAAGTTCGAGCGCCTGGGCAAGGACCGCAAGCAGGTCTCCATTGTCGAGATTGCACAGTAAAATTTGCCTGAAAAGCCGCAAACGGTCCCCCGTTTGCGGCTTTTTTCATAAGAAAGGAGCGCGCAGATGTGAGAACGCGGTTACAACTTCAGGGAATCATTTTTATCCTCTTTGGAATGCTGCTGGTGCTGGTTGCCGTGGTGAACGACAACTGGGTACGCATGATGCCTCAGGGCATCGGCGGCGTCTTTTCCTTTGTTTTGGTCTGGCTGGGGCTGATTATGGGCATCCTGGGGGTGGCGCTCAGCCTTTCCAAAGAAAGCGACGATAAATAACAGGAGGTCTTTATGGCCAATCAATTCATCGATACCGCCCGGATCACCGTCCGGGCGGGGACCGGCGGCGGCGGCGCGGTGGCCTTCCACCGGGAGAAATATGTGGCGGCGGGCGGCCCCGACGGCGGCGACGGCGGCCGGGGCGGAGATATCATCCTGCGGGTGGACCCCCATATGTCCACCCTGATGGATTTCCGCTATAAACGCAAGTACACCGCCGAGAACGGCAAAGACGGCCAGGGCAAGCGGTGCTCTGGCAAGGACGGAAACGATTTGGTCATCCGCGTCCCCAAGGGCACGGTGGTCCGGGACCTGGAGACAAAGGAGATCATCTGTGACATGTCCGGCCAGGAGGACTTCGTGCTGGCAAGGGGGGGCAACGGCGGCTGGGGCAACCAGCACTTCGCCACCCCCACCCGTCAGGTCCCCCGGTTTGCCAAGGCGGGACTGCCGGGGCAGTACCGGGAGGTCCTTTTGGAGTTGAAGCTGCTGGCCGACGTGGGGCTGGTGGGCTTCCCCAACGTGGGGAAATCCACCCTGCTCAGTGTGGTCACCCGTGCCCAGCCCAAGATCGCCAACTACCACTTCACCACCCTCTCCCCCAACCTGGGCGTGGTGGCCGTGGACGAGGGGACGTCCTTCGTGCTGGCCGACATCCCCGGGATCATCGAGGGCGCGGCGGACGGCGCGGGCCTGGGCCATGATTTCCTGCGCCATGTGGACCGCTGCCGCCTGCTCATCCATGTGGTGGACGTGTCCGGCTCAGAGGGCCGGGACCCGGTGGCCGATTTCGACGCCATCTGCCAGGAGCTCCAGCGCTGGTCCCCGGAGCTGGCCTCCCGGCGGATGCTGGTGGCCGCCAACAAGGTGGATATCATGGAGGACCCAGAGCTTTTGCAAAAGCTGCGCTCCCATGTGGAGGCCAAGGGCTGTCCCCTGTTTGAGCTGTCCGCCGCCACCCACCAGGGGACGAAGGAGCTGATGTACGCCGCCGCCCGGGAGCTGGCGGACCTACCTCCGGTCATCGTCTACGAGCCCACCTATGTGGAGCGCCCGCCGGAGGTGGACACCTCCGAGTCCCTGGACATCCAGCAGGACGAGGACGGCGTCTGGCTGGTGGACGGGCCCTGGCTGCGACAGCTCATGGCCAACGTGAACTTCTCCGACTACGAGAGCCGGAACTGGTTCGAGCGGCGGCTGCGGGACGCGGGAGTCTATCAGCAGTTGGAGGATTTGGGCGTGCAGGACGGGGACACGGTGTGCCTGTACAATCTGGAATTTGAGTACCAACGTTAAGATCAAGGGCCTTACTTTTTCTTTGAAAAGAAAAAGTAAGCAAAAAGAAACTTTTAGGGCCCTGTCCATGCGGACAGGGCCTTGTTTTACTTCATAGGTGTACTGATTGGATAGGCCCAGCCTAAGATATGCCCCTTGGGCAGTTCAAAACAGGTATCCCCTATTTGGTGAGAATAAGCGCCGTTTTCATAAGAAAAAAAGTCAAAGGAAATTTCATCCATGACGGGATCATAGAATTTTAGAAGGACATAGCGGGCGTTCTGCGGCGGCGTGTCGGGTGAACGCCAGGGTATAATCGTGACCTCGTCCATACTCTGTATCCCCAAAATGTCCATCAGTTCCCGCTCCCGGATTGCGTCATATAAAAGCTGTTCCGTGCCGTCCCATATCCGCATGACAAACTTCACCTCAAGACAATCATAGAGCATTTTGAGTTATAAGTCAATAGAGCAAAATGCTTTATCTATACTTTGTGTATACTTTCATTTTGGAAGGGGTACACAAATGGTGTATAGAAGGATTCGTGATTTGAGGGAAGATTCCGACTTGAAACAAAAGGTTCTTGCAGAATATTTGAACTGTTCACAAGTTTGCTATTCGCAGTATGAACTTGGTAAACGGGATATCCCCACAGAGGTTTTAATCAAATTGGCCGACTACTACGGGACAAGCATCGATTATCTTTTGGGCCGTACGGACGTGACGACGCCCTACCCTGCCGCAAAACGCTAAAAGAGGCCCTGTCCGAATGGACAGGGCCATTAAAGTTTCTTTTTTCGCTGCCTTTTTTCTTTTCAAAGAAAAAAGGCAGGACCTTTCATCGGTCGTTAAGCCGGGCCTCCAGCTTGGAGTACACCAGCTTCTGACTGCTGTACAGCGAATAGTGCCCGCTGAGCAGGAAGCTGAGGGCGCAGGCCAGGGCGAAAAATGGCAGTCCGCCGCCACCGAACAGCTCGATGGCCAGGAAAATGGAGGCCAGTGGGCAGTTCACCACGCCGCAGAACAGGGCGATCGTGGCGATGGCGGCGGAGAAAGCCGGGTCCAGGCCCAGCAGCGGCCCTACGGCGCAGCCAAAGGTGGCGCCGATGAACAGGGTGGGCACGATTTCCCCGCCCCGGAAGCCCGCCCCCAGGGTGAGGGCGGTAAACAGCATTTTCAGCGCGAAGGCCCAGGGAACACGGACCTCTCCCTCCATAGCCAGCTCAATGATATTGCCGCCCGCGCCGTTGTAGTCTCCGCTGCCCTCGATTACGGTAAGAAGGATGACAAAAGCCGCCCCCGCCAGCGCCCGCAGATATTGGTTTGGGATGTACTTTTGATACAGGCGCCCCGACCCGTGCATGAGCGCGCAGAAGGCCATGGACACCAACGCCGCCAGGATGGCCAGCCCTCCGCACTGGAGCATGGACAAGGGGCCAATCTCCGGCACGCCCAACAGGTGGTACGCCTCGGCGGGCAGGCCAAGATACCGAGGGATGGAATTGGCCACCAGCGCAGACAGCAGGCAGGGGAAAAGGGAGGAATAGTGCATATGTCCCACGTTCACCACCTCCAGGCTGAACACAGTGGCGGTGATAGGCGTGCCGAACAGGGCGGAGAACAGCCCCGCCATGCCGCACTGGATGATGGTGTTCAGGTTCCGGTCCCCCAGCCGGAGCAGCCGGCCGATTCCGGCGGAAATGCTGCCGCCGATTTGAAGGGCCGCTCCCTCCCGTCCGGCGCTGCCGCCGGTGAGGTGGGTGAGCACCGAGCCCAGAAAGATCAGCGGGGCCAGACGCACCGGGGGCCGGGTCTCCCCCCGGACGCTGGCGATGATTTGATTGGTGCCGCTGTCGTTTTCCAGGCCTGCCGCGCGGTAGCTCCACACAATGATGAGGCCTGCGGCGGGCATACAAAACAGCAGCCAGGGGTGGGCGGCGCGCAAGACTGCGGCCTGGCCCACACACCAGGTGAAGGCCGCCCCGGTCAGGCCGCAGGCAATGCCTGCCAGCCCTGCCAGCAGCAGCCATTCCCCCAAAGCCCGGACGGAGGGCAGAGCGGCCAGCAGCCGCGGTTTAAGCGCCTCTTTCATAAGACCTCTTCCTTTCGGCTCACAATTCAATTCATTCTATTATAGCACCGCTGTCAACAGGGGAAAATTCCCGATTTATGGCAATCAATTGCCGAGTTCGCGGCGATCTTGCCATTTTGCCGAAGGTGAGGGAAAAAAGTTTGAAAAATTTTTCACAATACCTCTTCCCTTTGGCGAACCATTAGAGTATAATAATACCGCGCAATCCAAGCACCACCATTATTTATAAGGAGTGATACCAATGAGCATCAAAGTAGGTATTAACGGTTTTGGCCGTATCGGCCGCATGGTTTTCCGCGCCAGCGTGAATCATCCCGAGATTGAGATCGTGGGCATCAACGACCTGTGCCCCGCTGATTACCTGGCCTATATGCTGAAGTACGACACCATGCACGGCAAGTTCGACGGCGAGGTTACCTCCACCGAGAACTCCATCGTGGTCAACGGCAAGTCTATCCCCATCTTCGCCGAGCGCGACCCCAAGAACATCCCCTGGGGCAAGCTGGAGGCTGAGTACGTGGTGGAGTCCACCGGCCTGTTCCTGACCCAGGAGAAGGCCCAGGCCCACATCGACGCCGGCGCCAAGAAGGTGGTCATGTCCGCCCCCTCCAAGGACAGCACTCCCATGTTCGTGTGCGGCGTCAACCTGGACGCCTACACCCCCGACATGAAGTTCGTGTCCAACGCCTCCTGCACCACCAACTGCTTGGCCCCCATCGCCAAGGTGCTCAACGACAACTTCGGCATCACCGACGGCCTGATGACCACCGTGCACTCCACCACCGCCACCCAGAAGACCGTTGACGGCCCCTCCATGAAGGACTGGCGCGGCGGTCGTGCCGCTTCCGGCAACATCATCCCCTCCTCCACCGGCGCCGCCAAGGCCGTGGGCAAGGTCATCCCCGACCTCAACGGCAAGCTGACCGGTATGTCCATGCGCGTGCCCACCCTGGACGTGTCCGTGGTGGACCTGACCGTCAACCTGGCCAAGCCCGCCAAGTACGATGAGATCTGTGCCGCCATGAAGAAGGCCTCTGAGGGCGAACTGAAGGGCATTCTGGGCTACACCGACGAGGACGTGGTGTCCAGCGACTTCCTGGGCGATCCCCGCACCTCCATCTTCGACGCCAAGGCCGGCATCGCCCTGACCGACACCTTTGTGAAGGTCGTGTCCTGGTACGACAACGAGATGGGTTACTCCAACAAGGTTCTGGAGCTCATCAAGCACATGTACAGCGTGGATCACAAGTAATCACAGCTTTTAATCTGCAACATGAAAACGGGTGGCGTTCGGCTGTGCTGTCGAACGCCGCCATTTTTTTACTGATCTATGGCGGCTGAAAGGAGGCGCCCGGCCCCTATGACTCCAAAAATGATTTTAGAACTGGTCGGCTATCTCGCATCCCTTTTGGTCCTGGTCTCTCTGCTGATGACCTCCGTGACAAAGCTGAGGGTAATCAACATGATCGGCTCCTTTATCTTTGCCATTTACGCGCTTCTGATCGCCTCCTATCCCACGGCCATCATGAACTTCTGTCTGGTGGGCGTGAATATCTTCCACTTGGTCCGCATGGCGAGGACTGAGCAGGTGTTTACCCTGCTGCCCGCCATGCCGGGGGAGGCATATGTCCAGCACTTTCTGCGGTTCTACAGGGAGGATATACAAACGTATTTTTCCGAGTTTGACGTCCTCTCCGCCCAGACCGACACGGCGTTTCTGGTGTGCTGCGGCGCGGTCCCCGCCGGTATCCTAACCGGACGAACCTTGGGCGGGGGCGTCCTGGAGGTGTCTTTGGACTACACTACGCCCCAATATCGGGACTGCTCAGTGGGGCGGTTTTTGTACCAAAGGCTGGCGGCGCGGGGCTACCGGACGCTGACAGTCCCCGCCGCCTCCCGGGTCCACGGAGAGTATCTCCAAAGGATGGGCTTTGTCCGAGAGGGTGACCGCTATATAAAGGACTTGACGGGCGGTTAATTACCCTGCTGCGGCCGACCAATCAACAAAAGCGCTCCCTGGGGTTCCAGGGGCGCTTTTTTGTGTTTATCATGGGAGAAAAAGCATCAAGAGACAGAGGACCAAAAGAATCAGCGGAGGTACAATTTTTACCCATAAAGGCTTATCACGCAGCCAATCGATATAGGCGCCATGTATATCAATAACCTCCCAAATCTGGTCGATGATATCCAAGCAAGGCCGCTTCATGACAGCTTTCCTCCCCTATGAAAAAAGGAGAAGCCGAACGATCATCAGCTTCTCCTTTTGCATCACTGAATTTGATAATCCTTGCCGAATTGCAGGTCGGTATACCGCCGGGTGGCGTCCGGGTCCAGTTCAAAGGCCTCCTGCTCGGAAGTGGGAATAGACATACCGTCCGGCATGGGGGGCACGTCGTCATCCGGACCAATGGCGACCACGCGGGGCGTGGCCTGCTGCTGAGCGGCGGCTTCCTCCTGCTCCTCTTCCCGGGCCTGGGCGTCCAGCGCGGCCTTGATGTCGGCGGAGGGGTCGCCTTGTACCGCTGCCGTGGCTTCCGGCGGCACCAGATTTCCCAGGCTGGACAGGAAAATCATCTCCTCGTCGTGGGCCTGGGCCAGCTTCTGCACGTAGGCGGCAGTGGATTCCTGAGCCTGCTTCAAGCGGTACTCCTCGGCGGCCACCTGCTTTTTCAGCTCGTCTACCCGGACCTGCACATCGTGCTCCGCCTCACTGACCATGTCGGCCTGCTTCTTCTTGGCATTCTCCACCAAATCGTCCGCCATCTTCTGGGCGGCCAGCAGGGTTTTGCGCATGGTGGCCTCGGTAGCCCGGTACTCCTCCACCGTGTCGGAAAGCACCTTCAGCTTGTTTTTCAAAATGGCGTTTTCATTGTACAGCGCGGTATAGTCCTCGGTGAGCGCGTCCAGGAATTCGTCCACCATAGCCAGATTATAACCGCCCAGCGTGGCCTTGGCAAAGGAGTGGCTGGCCACCTCCTGCGGAGTCATCATAGCGTCAAGTCCCCCCTATGTCAGAAATACAGGCCGTTGTTTTCCAGTTCGTCAATGAGATCGCCCAAAATCTCCACATTGTAAGGGGTGATGATGTACGTAGACAGGGCCACCTTCTTGATGGTACCCTCGTTGGCGTAGGCCACGCCGGACAAAAAGTCGATGAGGCGGCGGGCAATATTCTTGTCGGTCTGCTCCAGATTGAGCACTACGGTGCGTTTGTCCCGCAGGTGGTCGGCGATTTCGCTGGCGTTCTCAAACCGGGTGGGGCTGACCAGCACCACCTGAAGCTGGGTGGTGGTGTGGATGTTGACCACCTTGTTGCTGCGACGGTCCATATCCCGGTCCCGGTCCCGGTCGCGCTCCACGCGGTCGCGCTCCACGCGGTCCCGCTCACGGGGAAGCTCACGCACGTTGTTCACCGGAGTGAAATCCTCCTCATAATCGTCTTCCTCCTCGTCCTCATAGGGGCGGGCAAGGCGCTTGAGTTCATCAAATAAGCTCATATAGACGGTCTCCCTTCAATCGTGAGGTAAAGGAAGCGACAGCGGTCAGTCCTTCCGCATTGACATAGGCGAGCGTGGTCCGAACAAAGCGGAGCCCACGCGGATGCAGGTGGAACCTGCGGCGACCGCGTCCTGGTAATCGCCGCTCATCCCCATGGAAAGCACGTCCATATCTATTCTATTATCCACCATTTCCCGCATTATGTCAACAGCTAACTGACGCATTTTTTGAAAATATGGAAGATTGCCCCCCGTTTGGACGGCGGCGGGCGGGATGCACATCAGCCCCTTCAGCCTGACGCCGGTCAATTCCGCAGCCAGCCGGGCGGTGGGCAGAGCCTCGCCGGGGGAAAAGCCGGATTTGGACGCCTCCCCCGCCAGATTGATCTCCAGCAGGATATTCTGAACAACGCCCAGCTTATCCGCCTGGGCGGCGATGGCCCGGAGCAGCTTTTCCGAGGACACGGAGTGGATCAGCTCCACCCTACCCACGATGTACTTGACCTTGTTGGTCTGCAAATGGCCGATAAAGTGGAGCCTTGCGCCCTGGTAGGCGTTGTCCTCCAGGTGGGCGGTGAGCTCCTGGACCCGGTTTTCCCCGCACACGGTGATCCCGGCGTCGATGGCGGCCCGGATAGTGTCCGAGCTCTGGGTCTTGGTGGCGGCCAGCAGGGTAATGGAGGCCGGGTCCCGTCCGGCGGCAACGGCGGCGGCGTCGATGTCCGCGCGCACCTTTGCGATGTTTTTTCTCAAGTCCATGCTACCGGACCACCTTTCCATCGTAAATGCCGGAGGAGTTCAAAATGATCTCGTCCCCCGCCCGCAGGCGGTTGGCGGCGCTCTCATCCAGCGGACGCACCAAATAATAGGTATCGGCGGTATGCAGCACCTCCACCTCCTGCCCCCAGGACTGGGAGCGGATCACGGTATACACCTTGTAATGGTTTACCTGGCTGGTCACACCGTCCTCGTCCGTGACGGTCTCCGTCTCCACCCGCAGGGCCTTTCGGGGGATGCGGATGCCCTCCATCTGTTGGACCACCACGTCCACCGTCTGGATGCGGAGCATGGTGGTGTCCGCCAGGTGGGAGCGGCAGGAGAAAATGGCCAGGGTCTGCTCCCCCTCCAGGGAGATGCGCTCCAGGGTCATGTCGATCTGGCCGTAGTAGTCGCCGGAGAAGCTGAGGGTGTAGGTTCTGCCCGACTGGAGGCCGGTATCGGTGCCCTCCAGCAAAGCGGCATAGTACCAGGTGGAATCGGTGATCAGCTTGCCCACCGCCAGAGCGTCGGGGCTGTGGGTTTCGCTGAGCAGGGCGGTGAGGGAATCGGCGGTGAGGCTGTCCAGCAGGTCGGGGGTGGCCACGCCCTCCCAGCCGTCCACCCCGGCGGAAAAGATGCCGGAGACGGGGGCAAGCACCGTGGTGGACACCTGGTTCAGGGAGCGGTTCAGCTCGGCCAGCTGGGCCTGCTTGTCCACAATGAGGGCGGAGAGCTGGCCGGCGGCGTTGGTGTCGCCGTAGGTATAGTCCCGCTTAAACACCATGGAGCGCAGGTTTAAGGCGGAGTCGTCCAGGGTGGTCAGGTCCCCTCCGGCGGCCAGAGAGCGCAGGGCCACGATGGAATCCACCACCTGATCGTCCAGCCGGGAGGCGTCGGTGTTCTGGACGCCGGAGCTGAGGGCGTACTCCAGCTGCTCGATCTCCGCCTCCAGGGAGCGGATGGACTGCCGGGTGGTCAGGGCGGAGGGATCGCTGTACAGCAGGACCACGGCTTCTCTGGAGGCGGCCTTGGCACCCTCGTCGAGGATCTGGTCCACATAGCCGCCGGAGCCCATGAGGGGGCGCTCTGTGCGGATCAAAATGCCGGTGGCCTCATAGCCTACATCCAGGGAATAGGTATAAGCGTAGGTGGTGACCAGCTCCTCGTGCCAGCCCTGGACAAAGTAGACGGCCAGATAGGCGGTCACGCCCAGGCACAGGATGGCGATCATGACTTTTGTTGCAATGGTGCTTTCCTTCATAGGGGGCTCCCTTTCTGTTTCTGTGTGGGCATGGGCGGATGCGCTTGCTTGTCACGCTCGGGTTGGCCGCGCAGCCAGGCCGCTTTCGCTGCATCTTGGGCAAAACCCGCCCCGCTGCGGGGTGGCTGGGCCGTTCCCTTTGCTCCGCTCCAAGCTCCCCCGCGCGGCTACCCTCGCGCTTCCTCCAGCTCCAATGGATGCTCGGGGGCAATGGTGGAGATGGCGTGCTTGTAAATGACCTGCTGCTTGCCGTCGGACACCACCACCACCACGTAAGGGTCAAAGGCGGTGATGACGCCCCGCATTTGGTAGCCGTTCATCAGAAAGACCGTGACCCGGGCGGCGAGACGGCGGGCGCTGGACAAAAAAGCGTCCTGGATGTTGGGCTGCTTGGTGACGGATACGGTGGATGTAAGACTCATGTAAATGCACTCCTCTATTTTTTGAGTTGTCACGCTTCGCCTGTTCGGGACGGCTCAGCGCTTGTGTTTCGAGCACATTTATTGTAAGCCAGAATCCATGATAAGTTTTGTCGAAAATGCAAGGGCGGCGGAAAAAATTGGAATTTCCTCCCAATGAAACCAATAGGCTTGCTTGTTGCGGCGGAACCAGGTCAGCTGCCGCTTGGCGTACTGCCGGGAGCGGAGCTTGACCTCCTCTGCGCCGCTGGACGGGGAGCGGCCCTCCAAAATGGCGGCGGCCAGCTCCTTGTAGCCAATGGCCTGCATGGCGGTGCAGGTCCGGGGCACGCCGGAATCCAGGAGGGCCCGGACCTCCCGCTCCAGGCCGCGGGCCATCATCTCGTCCACCCGGCGGTCGATGCGGTCCCACAGCCAGGGGCGCTGCTGAAAATTGAGGGCGATGGTCAGGGGGGCATAGCGGTTGGGCAGCTCCCGGCTCTCCCGGTCGTGCTGGGAGATGGTCTTGCCGGTGGACAGCCAGACCTCCAGGGCCCGGAGGGTGCGCTTTTCGTCGTTGGGGTGGATCTTGGCGGCGGCCTCCGGATCCGCCTGCTCCAGATGGACGCGCAGGGCGGGCAGGCCTTCCGACCTGACCCGGGCCTGGAGCTGTTCCCGCAGGCCGTTGTCCGGCTGGAAGGGGGCGAATTGACGGCCTGCCACCAAATTATCGATGTAGAGTCCGGTTCCCCCCGCCACAATGGGCAGTCTGCCCCGGGCCAGGATATCGTCCACGATGGGGACGGCGCTCTGGACGTACCGGGCCACGGAATAATTTTCTTCCGGATCGGCCACGTCCAGCATATGATGGGGAATGCCCTGCATCTCTTCTTGGGTGGGCTTGGCGGTGCCGATGTTCATGCGGCGGTAAACCTGCATGGAGTCGGCGGACACCACCTCTCCCCCGAAGCGCCGGGCCAAAGCCACGGCCAGGGCGGTTTTGCCCGAGGCGGTGGGGCCGCAGACAACTAAAATGTTAGGCTTCATAGAATCCTCCCAGCGGCCCCGCCGGGGCCCCACAAGGTGGGCGGCGTGGGGCAGGGCCGCAGATGACAAAGACATTGGATTTTATGCGGGTCCGCCTCCCCAAAAGCGTTTGCTGGTATTATACCGTAATTTTTCCAGAATTACAACCTCTCAGAAGAAGCGGGAGGTATTGACATTTCAGACGTAGAGCGTTTATAATTTATGGTAAGATTGGAGGGTGGATACCATGGGCTTTTTCTCATCTCTGTTCGGGCGCGCCGACGACGACCAGGCGGAGGATTCCGCTGTGGAGGAGGCCGGGACATTTCCTGAACTGTATAATGGTATGACGTTGGATTTGGAGACGCCGGAGGGCGAGCATATCCTCACCGGGCGGCTGTCGGGGTACGCCTTGGGAGACACCGCGCTGACGGTGGAGCGTCTGCCCGGCGGGCTGTCCTTTGGGATTCGGGAGATGGGTACGTCGGTGACAATCCGGGGGGTCAGCGAGGCCATGAGCCAGTTTTTCCTCAAGGGCACCGTGCAGGAGTCCAACCGGCTGGTGTGTCGGCTGAAGGACGTGAAGGTGAAGGCCATGCCGGAGCACCGCCATGACTTCCGTCTCCAGATGGGTGTGCCGGCGGCCATGCACTACCCGTCGGATGAGACGTTTAGCAACCCGGAGGAGTGCCTTCTGGTGGATATCAGCACCGGAGGGGCCTGCATTGAGTCGGAGTATATTCATGCCGAGGACGAGGTGCTGCGGCTGAGGGTAAAGCTGCTGGATTACGCCCCCATGGAATTCATTGGGGAGATCATCCGGGTGGTGGAGTACCAGCCTGGAAAGTTCCGCTACGGCTTTCTGTTCGCCCAGCTGAATGAGCGGGAGCTCACTGAGCTGACCCGCACGCTGTACAATATTCAGGTGGGCAACCGCTCCACCTGGATGCGGAGCGACGCGGGGCACTGGTAGGCCCCGCGGCAGATATATAAGCCACAAAGTATCTGCCTTTAATGACATTGATGACATCCGCCCCGGCTTCCGCCGGGGCGAATTTTTGCGCCGAAACCCTTCCCCAGCCAACAATGGCCTTGCTACCGCCGCTTTTTTTTGGTATAATACTACGATTAGAAACCCAGGCGGAAAGCGGTTGAGGGGGCGCGGGAATGGACAACATAATCCTGATCGGGATGCCGGGGTCGGGCAAAAGCACCGTGGGCGTGGTGCTGGCCAAGACCCTGGGCCTGCGCTTTGTGGACGTGGACCTGCTCATTCAGGAGCGGGAGGGCGCTCTGCTCCAGGAGCTCATCGATAGGCGGGGGGTGGAGCGGTTCCTGGACCTGGAGCGGGACGCCATTTGCTCCCTGGAGTGCCGGGGGACGGTGGTGGCCCCCGGGGGCAGCTGCGTGTGCCGGGAGGAGTCCGTCGCCCATATGCGGCGGCTGGGGACGGTGGTCTATCTCCAGCTGTCCCTAGAGGACGTGGCGGGGCGCATTCACAACCTGGCGTCCCGGGGCATTGCCCTCTCCCCCGGCCAAGGCCTGGCCGACGTGTACCAGTACCGGGTCCCACTGTATGAGCGGTGCGCCCACATCACCATCCCGGTCGGGGGCCAAAGCCTGGCGGAGACGGTAGAAAAAGTGCGGAGCCGTTGTGATCAGCGCGGATGGAGCGAAGCGAGGTCAAGCGCAGGGGCGCACAGCGCCCCGGAGACCAGGCCGAGCCGGAGTGAAGCCGCGCGTTGCGAACAGGCGGAGCATGACAACAAACGATTTTTAAGATAGGAATGTAGAATATTTATGAATTTCCGCGATCTGGGGCTCACCGCCCCCATCCTCAAGGCCCTCACTCAGGAGGGCTACACCGACCCCACCCCCATTCAGCGCAAGGCCATTCCCCCCGCCCTGGCGGGCCGGGACGTGCTGGGCTGCGCCCAGACCGGCACCGGCAAGACCTGCGCCTTTGCCGCGCCCATCCTCCAGCGGCTCGGCGGACGGGCGCCCAAGCCCCGGGTCATCCGGGCGCTGATCCTCACCCCCACCCGGGAGCTGGCCATTCAGATTCAAGACTCCTTCGTGGCCTACGGGCGGAATCTGCCCCTGCGCTCCGCGGTCATTTTCGGCGGTGTGGGCCAGCAGCCCCAGGTGGACGCCATTCGGAAGGGGCTGGACATTTTGGTGGCCACGCCGGGCCGTCTGCTGGACCTCCAGGGTCAAGGACTGATCGACCTGTCCCATATTGAAATCTTTGTGCTGGACGAGGCCGACCGGATGCTGGACATGGGCTTTGTCCACGATGTAAAACGGGTGCTCAAGCTGCTGCCGGAGAAAAAACAGACGCTGTTTTTCTCCGCCACCATGCCCCCGGAGGTCATGGGACTGGTGAACGGCCTGCTCCACGATTATGTTCGAGTGGCGGTGGACCCGGTGTCCTCGCCGGTGGAGGTCATCAAGCAGTCCCTCTATTATGTGGACAAATCCAACAAGACCAAGCTTCTGGCCCATCTTATGGAAGAGCGGAAAATTTCCTCCGCGCTGGTGTTCTCCCGGACCAAGCACGGGGCGAACCGCATCGTCCAGGATTTGGTAAAGCGGGGCATTTCCGCCGCCGCCATCCACGGAAACAAGAGCCAGACCGCCCGGGTGCAGGCCCTGAACGACTTCAAGGCGGGCCGGGTGCGGGTGCTGTGCGCCACCGACATCGCCGCCCGGGGCATCGACATCGACCAGCTGCCCTTTGTGTTCAACTACAACCTGCCCGATGTGCCGGAGACCTATGTCCACCGCATCGGCCGCACCGGAAGGGCGGGGCATGAGGGAGAGGCCGTCTCCTTCTGCCAGTTTGACGAAAAGGACGAGCTGAAGGCCATCGAGAAGCTGCTGGGACGGCCCATCCCGGTGGTGGAACACCACCCCTTCCCCATGGAAAACCTTGACCCGCCTAAAAAGGACAAACGGGGGCGGGTTGTGAACGCCGAGGACGCAGAGGCCAGGGCCGCCGCCAAGGAGAAGCGCCGTCAAAAGGACGAGTTGAACAAGGCCAGGGCCGATGAGCGCAAAAAGGCCGCCGCTCAGGCGGCCGCGGCCCCTGTTCCGCCTGCCCCTGGGGAGGAGGCGGGCGCCAAGAAAAAGCGCTGCCGCAAAAAAAGCGGCGGCGGACAGGAGCTTCCGGCGGCGGAGACTGCGGCCCCCGCCAGGGAGGAGGCTCCGGCTCCGCGCGGCAAGCCCGTTGGGCGGGGCGTGCGGCAGGGCAGGCTTCAGGATACCATGCCCGACGACCCGTCCATGCCGGTTACCGACTTCTGTAAGCCCAACCCGCTGGATTCGGACGTGATTATGGATGCCACCGCCCGGCTGCTGGCCCCCCGGCGGCCCACAGTCCGGCCCCAGGTCCAGCCCCAGAGCCAGCAAGGGGCCCAGCCCTCAAAAAAGCAGGACAAGAAACAAAGGCCCGCCCGGCAAAAGCCCCGGAGGCAGGGCAAAAAGCAGGGCGCGCCCGTTCAGCCGGAAAAGGAGCCCGTTCTGCCGCCCTCTCTGTCCGAAAAACGGAAGCGCCGCCGGGACGACCGGCCCCGGCCCATTGAAGCGCCGCTGCGCTCCGACCGGCAGAAGGACTCCACCCAGCACAAAAGCCTGATGCGGCCCTACTACCTCCATGGCGACGACTGAGCGGGAGGGGACGCCCCACCGCCGCCCAAGAAAAAAAAGGCGCCATTCCCTGCGGTGGCTGGCTGGCCTGCTGGCGGTGGCCGTGGGAGGCTGGGGCTGGTTCCAGTGGCAGTGCTGGGGCCTCCAGGTGACCCAGGCCGAAGCGGCGCTGAGCCGCCTGCCGGAGGGGTTTGACGGCTATCGAATCGTCCACCTGTCCGACCTCCATGGGCACGAGTACGGGGAGGGCAATGCGGACTTGCTGGCACGGGTGGCGGAGCAGAAGCCTGACCTCATCGTGATTACGGGAGACGTGGTGGACCAGGAAAGTCAGCTTGAGATGATCCCGGCTCTGGCAAAGGGGCTGGCGGCCGTCGCGCCGGCCTATTACGTCACGGGCAACCACGAGTGGTCGCTGGGAACGGGGACGGTGAAGGAGCTGAAGGGGCTGTTTTCCCAGTGTGGGGTCACGCCGCTGTCCAATCAGTATGAGATCTTGGAGCGGAACGGCTCCCAAATGGTGCTGGCCGGGGTGGACGACCCCAACGGCTACGCCGACCAGACGACGCCGGAGGAGCTTTTTGCTCAGATTAACAAACAAGCGCCGGGACTGTTTACGCTCCTGCTGGCACACCGCAACGACCGCTTTGGGGAATATGCCGAGGCGGGGTATGATTTCGTCATGTCCGGTCACGGGCACGGAGGGATTGTGCGCCTGCCCTTTTTGGGCGGTTTGGTGGGGACCGACCGAAGATTTTTTCCAGATTGGACGGCAGGGCTTTACACATTGGGGGACAGCACGCTGTTTGTCTCCCGGGGGCTGGGAAACAATACGGTTCCCTTTCAAGGCTTTCGGATTTTCAACCGGCCGGAGCTTGCGGTGGTGACGCTGAAAACGGGATAGTTTGCCTGGTTTGGAGTGATTTTTGATGACGGAAACAGAAAAAATGCTGGCGGGAAAGCTGTATGATCCCACTGACCCGGAGCTGACAAAGCAGCGTATAACAGCCCACCGCCTGTCCCAGGTGTACAACAGCACCTTTGAGGATGAGACGGAAAAGCGGGCGGACATCCTGCGGCAGCTCCTGCCCCACATGGGAAAAGACTGCGGCTTCCAGGGGCCCATCCAGTTCGACTACGGAATTTATACCACGGTAGGGACGGGCAGCTTCGCCAATTTCAATTTTACGGTGCTGGACTGCTGTCCGGTGACCATTGGAAACAACGTGTTTTTCGGGCCCAACTGCTCCCTCATGCCCCCTATGCACCCCCTCCTGCCCCAGGAGCGCATTATTCGGCGCAGAGAGGATGGGACGCTGTACGACCTGGAGTACGCCAAGCCCATCACCATCGAGGACGACTGCTGGATTGCCGCTAACGTGGTGGTCTGCGGCGGCGTCACCATCGGCCGAGGCTGCGTCATCGGCGCGGGGAGCGTGGTCACCCGAGACATCCCTGCCGGGTCGTTGGCGGCGGGCAATCCCTGCCGGGTAATCCGGCCCATCAGCGGGGCGGATTCGGTGGAGCTCAAGCGGGAGCTGTTTTAAGCCATGAACAGCTACGACGCCGGACAATTTGACATCGCCGTCATCGGCACGGGCCACGCGGGGATTGAAGCCGCCCTGGCTTCCGCCCGCATGGGGCTGAACACCGTGTGTTTTACCATCAACCTGGACGCGGTGGGCAATATGCCCTGCAATCCCGCCATAGGCGGCACAGGCAAGGGCCACCTGGTCCGGGAAATCGACGCCCTGGGCGGCGAGATGGCCCGGGCCGCCGACAAGGCCTGCATTCAATACCGGATGCTCAACCGGGGCAAGGGCCCCGCTGTGTGGTCCCTGCGCGCCCAGGCGGACCGCCGCCGCTATCAGGAGGTCATGAAGCACACCCTGGAATTGCAGGACAAGCTGTGGGTGAAACAGGCGGAGGTGACGGAGATTTTGACGGAAAACGGCGTGGTGTCCGCCGTGCGCACCGCCACTGGGGCCGCCTATGCCGTCAAGGCGGCGGTCATCGCTACGGGAACCTATTTAGGCGGGCGGACGATTGTGGGCGAGGTCACACGCTCCTCCGGCCCAGACGGCATGGCGGCGGCCCTGCCGCTGACGGAGTGCCTGACCCGGCTGGGCCTGTCCATCCGCAGGTTCAAGACGGGCACGCCTCCAAGGGTGAACCGCCGCAGCGTGGACTTCTCCAAAATGGAGGTCCAGCCGGGGGACGATGTGCCGGAACCCTTTTCCTTCTCCACGACCGCGCCGCCGGAAAACCGGGCGGTGTGCTATCTGACCTATACCAACGAGGCCACCCATCAGGTCATTCGGAACAACCTCCACCGCTCCCCCCTGTTCTCCGGCGTGATCGAGGGTGTGGGGCCTCGGTACTGCCCCTCCATTGAGGACAAGGTGGTGCGCTTTTCCGAAAAACCCCGGCACCAGCTGTTCATCGAGCCCATGGGTCTGAACACGGAGGAACTCTACATCCAGGGCTTTTCCTCCTCCCTGCCCGAGGAGGTGCAGGTGGAAATGCTCCATACGATTCCCGGCCTGGAACAGGCCGAGATGACCCGGTGCGCCTACGCCATTGAGTACGACTGCGTGGACCCCACTGAGCTTCTGCCCACGCTGGAGTGCAAAAGGGTCCCCGGCTTGTACGGCGCGGGGCAGTTCAACGGTTCCTCCGGCTATGAGGAGGCCGCCGCCCAGGGGCTGATTGCGGGCATCAACGCCGCGTTGAAAATCAAGGGTGAGCCGCCGCTGATCCTGACCCGCGGGGACGGCTATACCGGCGTGCTCATCGACGACCTGGTGACCAAGGGCACCAACGAGCCCTACCGCATGATGACCTCCCGGACGGAATACCGGCTGATCCACCGGCAGGACAACGCCGACAAACGGCTTGCCGCCTACGGCCGCCGGGTTGGATTGGTGAGCGGGGAGCGTCTGGCCCGGGTGGAGGAAAAATACGCCGCCGTGGACCGGGAAATCAAGCGCCTGGAGCATACCGGAGCTCCTCCCTCCCCCGGGCTGGACGCGCTGCTGGCGGACCAGGGCGAGTCCCCCTGTCCCCATGGCGCGCGGCTGGTGGACCTGCTCCGCCGCCCCCGGCTGAGCTATGAGGATTTGGCCCCCTTCGACCCGGCCCGCGCCCCCCTTTCCCGGGAAATCACCCAGCAGGTGGAGATTTCAGTGAAATATCAGGGCTACATTGACCGGCAGAACCGCCAGGTAGAGGAGATGCGCAGGCTGGAGGACAGGCCTCTGCCCCCGGATGTGGACTATCTGGGCATACAGGGTCTGCGGCTGGAGGCAAGGCAGAAGCTGGACAGAATCAGGCCGCTGAATTTGGGGCAGGCCTCCCGGGTGTCCGGAGTGTCCCCAGCGGACGTGACGGCCCTGATGGTTTATCTGGAAAGAGGTTAGCGCTATGGAGATCGTGACCTGTGAACTGCCTGCCGTTTCCGTCATCGGAATGGAGGGCGAGGCACGGCCCGGACACAGCCCCGCTTCCGCGCTGTGGGAGAAAGCCAATACCCGCTTTGGCGAGGTGGAGGCGCTGGCCCTGCGGGACGAAAACGGCGTGCCCGTGGGTGTCTGGGGCGCGATGAGCGATTTGTCCCGCTCCTTCCTGCCCTGGGAGGACGGGTTTTCCCGGGGCCTCTACCTGGCGGGGGTCCAAGCTTCTCCGGAGGCACTTCCGCCGGAGGGCTGGGTGAAATGGACCCTGCCCGCCTTCGCCTGCCTTCGGGTGAAAGTGGAGGAGGACTATGCCGCCGCGTTCCAAGCAGGGCTGGGCGAGCTGGAGCGCCGGGGCCTTGCTCTGGCCGGGGCTGTGCAGGACTGCCACCGCCCGGCGGAGGGCGGACAGCTGTATTTGTTCTTCCCATTCAAACGACTGTGAGAGGAAGCATAAACATGAGATTAGTTTTGGCTGTGATTGTGTGCAAGGTCCTTCGGTTTATCGGCGGGCTGATGGGCAAGGGCAGTTCCCTGCCGGGGGAATTTGCGCTGAAGGTCTGTCCTGATGTGCTGGGGCGGGTGAAGCTGCCCCCCCACATCATCGCCGTCACCGGGTCCAACGGCAAGACCTCCACCGTGGAGATGATCGCCTCCATTTTGGAGGCTGACGGAAAACGGGTGGTGTACAACAAGGAGGGCGCCAACCAGATCGAGGGAGTGACCACCCTCATTTTGACCCGCTGCTCCCTGGGGGGCAGGCTGAAGGGGGACGTGCTGCTGCTGGAAAGCGACGAGCGCTATGCCCGGCATACCTTTCGCTTCTTCCACCCCACCCATTTTGTGATTACCAACCTGTACCGGGACCAGCTCACCCGCAACGGACACCCCGAGTGGGTGTACGACGCTATCAAGCCCGCCATTTTTCCGGAGACGGAATTGGTGCTCAACGCTGACGACCCGCTGGTGTCCTGCTTTGCCAAGGACCACGACCCGGATAAGGTGAAGTGGTTCGGCCTGGACCAGTGCGCGGTCAGCACAAAGGAACACAAAGGCGTCTATCACGACGGCCTGCGCTGCCCGGTGTGCAAGGGGCGGATGGAGTATTCCTGCTATCACTACGCACATATTGGGCACTATTCCTGCCCCTCCTGCGGCCACAAGCGGCATGAGACCGACTTTGCCGTCACCGCTCTGGATCTGAGAGAGGGAAAGCTGACCATCAACGGGGAGGCTGAAATCTCCCTGGCCTTCAAGAGCATTTACAACGTGTACAATATCCTGGCGGCCTGGTCGGTGTGCGCTCTGGCGAGGGTGGACCGGTCCGTTATGACTGGAGTTATCAACAACTATATGTTGAAAAATGGCCGGATGATTACCTTCCGTTTGGGAAGTCACCAGGGAACGCTGCTCACATCCAAGCACGAGAACTCGGTGGCCTACGATACCAACCTGGGCTATATCGCGGACACCGACAAGCCCTGTACGGTGCTGGTAATTGTGGACTCCATCAGCCGCAAGTATTTCACAGGCGAGACCAGCTGGCTGTGGGACATCGACTTTGACCGGCTCAGCTGCGGGCATATCCAGAAGGTGATGCTGTACGGAAAGTACTGCAACGATTTGGCGGTGCGGTTCAAGTACAGCCGTATTCCGGCGGATAAAATTGAAGTGGGCGAGGATATCCGCACGGCGGCGGAGTATTTGAAGGGCAGCGGGGACGAGGACGTGTACGTGGTCACCTGCTTCTCCGACCGGGACAAGCTGCTGGCCCATACAGAGCGGGACTGACCTGATTTTTTGGAAAAGAGCAGGAAAAAACTTTAATCCGCCATGGAAGAGGTTGGAGTCAAATGTTTATGCACGACAAGGAACATGGTTTTGATGAGGAAGAAAATCATATGGAATTGACCATTTTACACCTTTATCCCGACTGTATGTCGCTGTATGGAGAGTACGCCAATATCATGGTGCTCCGCCGCCATCTGGAGGCCGCGGGGGTGGCTGTAACGGTCCAAACAGCGCTGTTTGAGGACGCGCCGGATTTTGAACATGCCGGCTTCATTTACATGGGCGCAGGCACTGAGCGCACCCAAAAGGCGGCGCTCACCGCCCTGACGGCCCACGCTGAGGCGTTCAAGGCCGCCGTGGACCGGGGAGCGGTGGTGCTCTTTACCGGGAACGCCATGGAGACGCTTGGCATATCCATCGTGGACGCCGCAGGCAAGACGTGGCTCGGCCTGGGGCTGGCGGACTTTGCCACGGTGGAGACGAACCAACGCGCGCCGGAGGACGTAATTGCCCACACCTCCCTGTGGGAAAGCCCGGTGGTGGGCTTCATGAACAAATGCTCTATGACCGAGGATGCCACTCCCCTGTTTGACAAGCTGAGCCTGGGTTTCGGCAACGAGGAGGAAAAGGGTCCGGAGGGCTATGTGTCCGGCAATGTGTTCGCCACCCATATCACAGGCCCGGTGCTGACAAAAAACCCGGATTTTGTAGACTTCCTGATGAAACGCATTTTTTCCGTCAAGGAGTGGGAGCTTCCCGCCTCCCTCCCTGTCCTTCCCTATGAGCGGGAGGCCTATGAGGTGACGCTAAAGGAGCTTTCAGCACGCTCCGGGAACTGAGAGAAGGCCAAATCTCTCCCCCGCCGAACGGCGCACTCACCCAGGCGCAGCATCATGGACCCCACCGCCTCCAATGCCCAACCACAAGCGGCAGCACAAATAAGCGGTCCTGCGCCGAAAGCCGCAAGCGCCGGAAAGACTCAAAAAACGGTTCGTATAGGCCTCCCCCGTAAACCAGGGGGTTCTTAGGGGGAAGCCCGCCTGTGAGCGAGAGCGCGCCCTTGGTGCTCGAAGCCGAACCGGCGGGATGCCCCCTAAGTGTGTCTTTGCCTACTTTCTGCACAAGCAGAAAGTAGATCCCCGAAGGGCTCTCAGGGGTCCGCATCCCCAAAGGAAACCCAAACGTTACATTAAGAAACGGGAAAATGCTGTTCAAACCCAGCCGGTTTGCTAAGCTGAGGGTATCCAGGGGGATACTCCCCCGAACTAACAATGAGGTGATACCATGAGCTTAGGAAACAAACTGTCGGAGGCCCGCCGGGCCAAAAACCTGACCCAGGAGCAGCTGGCGGAGAGGCTGGACGTGACCCGGCAGGCGGTGAGCCGCTGGGAGTCTGACGCGGCCTACCCGGAGACGGACAAGATCGTGCGCATGGCCCAGATCCTGGAGGTGAGCTGCGATTATCTGCTCCAGGACGGGGTGGACGAGAAAGGAAACCCGGTAAAGCCGCCGGTGACCCGGCTGCTGGAACAGGCCCAGGGAAAACGGGTGAAGCTAACCTTTTACGAGGACGACGGCATGCCCGTCGTCCACGAGTGGTGCGTGATCCGGGACTTCGACGGGGCCTGGGCCAACGTGGAAGTGGTGGTCAACCAGAAGAAGCCCCAGAAAAACGAGGTCCGGCTGATCCCCCTGTCCGCCATCAGCACCATCACCTTCCTCAAGGACGGGGAGGCGGCGAAGCGCTCCCCCCTGGATCTGAAGTGAGGAGGGGCGGACGATGGAATTCTTTGGGATGTTCGCCTTCATCGGGATCATTTTCCTGTACGAGAAGGTCAAGCGGCTGGAACGGGTCCTGCGGGAAAACGGGATCCGCCCCGGCGGGACGGCGGGACTGGGGGACCAGCTGCGCAAGCAGGTGGGAAACACCGTCACCCTCACAGTGGAAGCCGGCGACGGAGACCTGGTGGGCAAGGTGTGCAGGATTCTGGACGCCGATGAGGATTGGGCCCTGGTGCTGGCCAACGAGGGGAAGAAAAACCAGTGCGAGAAGCTGATCCGGCTGGACAGCGTCAAGCAAATTAAAGTCAAGTGAGGTAACAATGGATATTTCCCTCCACTACATCAAAAAAGGGTCGGGCGCTCCCCTGCTCCTACTCCACGGCAACGGGGAGAGCGGGGGCTATTTCCTCCACCAGATAGACGAGTTTGCCCGGTATTTCACCGTATACGCCGTTGACACCCGGGGGCACGGCCGGTCTCCCCGGGGGACGGCCCCCTTCACCATTTCCCAGTTCGCGGACGACCTGCTGGGATTTATGGACGGGCAGGGCATGGAAAAAGCCCGCATTTTGGGCTTCAGCGACGGGGGCAACATCGCCCTCACCTTCGCCCTGCGCCGCCCGGAGCGGGTGGAGCGGCTGGTGCTCAACGGAGCCAATTTGGACCCGTCCGGAGTAAAGCCCTCGGTGCAAATTCCCATCGTGCTGGGGTATAAGATGGCCTCATTGTTCAAGGCTCCCAAGGCGCGGGCCAATGCGGAAATGCTGGGGCTGATGGTGAATGAGCCGCGCATCGACGCAAAGGAGCTGTCGGCGCTTGCCATGCATGTGCTGGTTGTTGTGGGCAGTAAGGACATGATAAAAGCCGCTCACTCCAGGCTGATCGCGGACAGCCTGCCGAATGGGCGGCTGGTCACCATGGAAGGGGACCATTTCATCGCGAACAAACAGCCTGGACCTTTTAACCGGGCAGTTTTGGAATTTTTGAAGGAGGAAACCCCATGAGCGAATTGTGGCTGGAGGTGACTCTGCCCGTTCCGGCGGAACGGCTGGAGCGGGTGTGCGACGTCCTTACCGCCAACGGCATGACCGGGCTGGTGGTGGAGGAAGAAGGGGATTTTCTCCGCTTTTTGGAGCAAAACCGGCAGTATTGGGACTATGTGGACGAGGATCTGGCCCGGCGCATGAAGGGGGCCAGCCGGGTGAAGTTCTACGTCCCGGACAGCGAGGAGGGGCAAAAGCAGCTGCGCCAATACCTGGCGGGGCTGGAGGACCACGAGCCCCAGACCGTCTCCCTGCGGGAAGAGGACTGGGCCACCTCCTGGCAGAAATATTACCAGCCCATCCCGGTGGGGAACCGGGTGTACATCGTCCCGGACTGGATGCGGGGGCAGGCGGCGCCCGGCGGGCGCACGCCCCTGTATCTGAACCCCGGACTTACCTTCGGCACCGGGGCCCACCCCACCACCCAGCTGTGTTTGGAGCTGCTGGAGGAGGTTTTGCAGTCCGGCGACAAGGTGCTGGACTTGGGCTGTGGGTCAGGGATTTTGGCCATCGCGGCGCTGGCAATGGGGGCGTCCCGGGCGATTGGGGTAGATATTGACCCGAAAGCGGCAGATGTGGCCTTTGAGAACGCGGCGCTGAACGGGATTGGCCCAGACCGTCTCAGCGTGTACGCCGGGGATGTGCTCGGCGACAAGAAGCTGGCGGCAAAGCTGGAACCCGGGCAAAACCGGGTAGTGCTGGCGAATATTGTGGCGGATGTTATCATTCCACTGTCGGCAAAGGCGGGGGAATTTATGACAAAGGATGGAGTGTTCCTCGCATCCGGTATTATTGAGGGGCGGCAGGACGAGGTCAGGGCCGCTTTGGAGCAAAACGGCTTCGTGACCGTCCGCCACCTGGAGCGGGGCGGGTGGCACGCGTTCCTGGCCCGGCGGGCCTGACCCGCTGCCCCTGCCGGGGGACGCCCTCCGGGGGCCTACTTTCTCTCACGCGAGAGAAAGTAGGCAAAGAGCGCGCATAGGGGCTGCGGCCCCTATGTACCCCTGTGGGGACGCCCTATACGGTGTTTTGGAAGAATCCTTCCGGCGCGCGAGGCTTTCGACGCGGGGCACCCTGATTTGTGTTGCCGCTGGTGTCTAGCCACTGACAAGCGGCAAGGTCCACATCCCGCGCCTGGGGGGCGGGATGCCCGCGCTGGGGTGGATATTGGCTGCGTGGGAAAAGGTGCGGAACAGGTCCGCCGTTTTTTGTGGAACTTTTCCCGCAAAAATGGTTGACAAAACGCCTGCATGCCTATAATATGGTTAGGCTGATATCAATAAGGCTTTGAACAGGACGAGTAACCGGCTGTGAAACCTCTCAGAGAGCCGCCCGCAAGGTGCGAGGGCGGCGGGGCGGCCCCGGCGAATATCCCCTGCGAGCCGCGGACCGAACGCTGTCTGCCAGTAGGCTCCGCCGGATGTCCCCGTTACAGGACGCACAAGTGCCGCACATAAGAAGCGCGGAGCCGTTGTGAGCAGCACGGATGGACTGGAGGGTGAGCAAAAGCCCCCAGGCCCACAAAGTGGGACTGGGTTTTGCCCGAGCCGGAGGGAAGCCGTGCGTTGCGAACAGGCGAAGCGTGACAACGCGCGGAGTAGGAGTGGTACCGCAGAGGTTTGCGCCTTTGTCTCCTTTTGGAGGCAAAGGCGTTTTATTTTCAAAAAGAAGGTGATGTCAATGATAGAGCTGACAAAATTCCAATGGATCAGAGAACCGGAAAGCTATCAGATCGCGGACGGCAAAATTGAAATCGTGACCAAGCCGCACACCGACCTGTGGCAGAGGACATACTACCACTTCCAAAATGACAACGCCCCCGTGTTCCAGATAGAGACCAACGAGCAGTATTTCAGCTTCGTGGTCAAAACCGAGTTTGCGGAAAGCCACCACCGCTTTGACCAGTGCGGCGTGGTCATGTACCTGGACAGCGAAAACTGGCTGAAGGGCTCCATTGAGTATGAAAACGACAAATTCCAGCACCTGGGAAGTGTCGTGACCAACCTGGGTTACTCCGACTGGGCCACAACGGAGATTGGCGCAGACGTAAAATCCATGTGGTACCGCCTCAACCGCCGGGCGGACGACTACTGCATCGAGTGTTCCACAGATGGAGTGACATTTAGCCAGATGCGGATCTGCCATATGCACAGGGGAGCGGGCAAGATCCGGTTTGGCGTCTACGCCTGTTCTCCGGAGGACTCCTCCTTCAAGGCGGTGTTCTCCCACATGGATCTGCTGCCCTGCCAGTGGAAGGCCCACGACGGACAGCAGCCGGACGAAGTATAAAATAACAGAATCAATAGTATCTGAGTAAAGGAGAAAATACCCATGGACTACAACAAGACCGTACACCTGCCCCAGACCGACTTCCCCATGCGGGCGGGCCTGCCCAAGCGGGAGCCGGAGATGCTCAACGGCCAGTGGGCCAAGATCACCTACCACAAGCTGATGGACAAGAACGCGGGCAAGCCCAAATTCGTCCTCCACGACGGCCCCCCGTACGCCAACGGCAACATCCACATCGGCACCGCCATGAATAAGATCCTCAAGGACATCATTGTCAAATATAAGAATATGACGGGCTTCCAGGCCCCCTACGTCCCCGGCTGGGACACCCACGGCCTGCCCATCGAGACCGCCGTCCTCAAAGACAAGAGCGTCAAGCGCAACGAGATGACCACCGCCCAGTTCCGGGACAAGTGCCGGGAATTTGCCACCCAGTATATCGGCCGCATGACCGAGCAGTTCCAGCGCCTGGGCGTCATCGGCGAGTGGGAAAACCCCTATATCACCCTGTTGCCCGAGTTCGAGGCCAAGCAGATCGAAGTATTCGGCAAGATGGCGGAAAAGGGGCTCATCTACAAGGGCATGAAGTCCGTGTACTGGTGCCCCCACGACCAGACCGCCCTGGCCGAGGCGGAGATCGACTATCAGGACGACCCCTGCACCACCATCTTCGTCAAGTTCCCGGTGAAGGACGACAAGGGCAAGCTGGGCCAGTACTGCGACCTGGGCAAGCTGTTCTTCGTGATCTGGACCACCACCCCCTGGACCATCCCCGGCAACACCGCCATCTCCCTGAACGCCGCGTTCGACTACGTGCTCCTCCAGGCCCCCAACGGAGAGGTGTATATCATGGCCAAGGAACTGGCCGAGGGCGTGTGCAAGCAGGCGGGCATCAATTTCGACGACTGCAAGGTGCTGGCAACGCTGAAAGGCGACTATTTCGAGCTGATGGCGGCAAAGCACCCCCTGCTGGACCAGGATTCCGTCATTCTCAACGGCGACCACGTCACGCTGGACGCCGGTACCGGCTGCGTCCACACCGCCCCCGGCTTCGGCGCGGAGGACTTTGACGTGTGCAAGCGGTACGACGACGCGGGGCTGACCCATATCGGCGTGCCCGTCCCCGTCAACGCCAAGGGCGTGATGACCGACGCCCGGTATAACGGCCAGTTCTACGCCAAGGGCAACGACATGGTGGTGGCCGACCTGGAGAACGAGGGCTTCCTGCTGGCCAAGGCCCAGATCACCCACTCCTATCCCCACTGCTGGCGGTGCAAGCACCCCATCATCTACCGGGCCACCGAGCAGTGGTTCTGCTCCGTGGACGCCATCAAGGACCAGGCCGTCAAAGCCTGCGACGGTATCTCCTGGCACCCCGCCTGGGGCAAGGAGCGCATGGTGTCCATGATCACCGAGCGCAACGACTGGTGCATCTCCCGCCAGCGGGTGTGGGGCGTGCCCATCCCGGTGTTCTACTGCGACGGCTGCGGCGAGTCCATCGTCACCCCCGAGACCATCGCCCACGTGGCGGACCTGTTCCGGGCGCACGGCTCCAACATCTGGTTCGACAAGACCGCCGATGAGCTGGTCCCCGCCGGGTTCCAGTGCCCCAAGTGCGGCAAGAACCACTTCTCCAAGGAGAACGACATCATGGACGTGTGGTTCGACTCCGGCTCCACCTGGGCCGCCGTGGCCAACGAGAGGGACAACCTGAAATACCCCGCCGACGTGTACCTGGAGGGGGGCGACCAGTACCGGGGCTGGTTCCAGTCCTCCATGCTCACCTCCATCGCCTGCAACGGCGTGGCCCCCTACAAGCAGATCGTCACCCACGGCTGGACGGTGGACGGCGAGGGCAAGGCCATGCACAAGTCCCTGGGCAACGCCATGCCCCCGGACGAGATCATTAAGGACTACGGCGCGGATATGCTCCGGCTGTGGGTGTCCTCCGCCGACTACACCCAGGATATGCGCATCTCCAAGGAGATCATGAAGCAGCTCTCCCAGGCGTACTTGAAGATCCGCAACACCGCCCGGTATATGCTGGGCAACCTGGACGGCTTCGACCCGGACAAGGCCGTGGCGGTGAAGGATATGCTGGACCTGGACAAGTGGGCGGTGGCGGCGTTCAACGACCTGGCGCGGGATGTGCGCGCCGGGTACGACGCCTACGAGTTCCACACCGTCTACCGGGCCGTCTACAACTTCTGCGTGGTGGAGATGTCCAACTTCTATCTGGACATCATCAAGGACCGGCTGTACTGCGGCGACGAGGCGGGCCGGGCCTCCGCCCAGTCCGCCCTGTTCCTGATCCTGGACGGCATGACGCGGATGATTGCCCCCATCCTGGCTTTCACCAGTCAGGAGATCTGGGCGGCTATGCCCCACCGCGCCTCCGACAACGGGGAGTGCGTGCTGTTCAACGACATTCCGGACTACGACCCGGCGCTGGCGCTGGACGAGAAGGACGCGTCCCGCTGGACGGTGCTGATCGAACTGCGGGACGCTGTGAACAAGGCGCTGGAGGACGCCCGGGAGCAGGGGATCAAGAAGAACCAGGACGCGGAGATCACGGTGAAGATGGATGAAAACACCTTCTCATCCTGGCAGGACGGCCTGATCCTCCCCGGCTTTGACGAGGCCGACCTGGCTACCCTGTTCATCGTCTCTAAAGTGACCATGGCGGCGGAGTCCGGGGCAAGCTGGCCCACCGTGGCGGTCAAGCTGTCCGACGCCCCCAAGTGCCCCCGGTGCTGGAACCACGACGCGTCCATCGGCACGCCCGGCCACCACGACGAGCTGTGCGACCGGTGCGCCAAAGTGCTGGGCGAATAAACGCAAACGCGCCGGAGGGGGGGCGGCGGGCAGGGTCCTCTCTGCGGGCCGGCCCCTCCCCCGCTCTGTCAGCGGACACGCACCGGGCGCCACACAACAGGCGGAGCCGAACGGCGCGCCAACTCAGGCGCAGAACGATAGGCCGCAAAGATTCCGGTGACTGCACACTGGCGGCAGCACAATAGAAGTATCTGCGTCGAAAGCTCTACGCGCCGGAAAGCCATCCCGACTCACCGTATAGGGCGTCCCCCGTAACAGGGGGTTCTTAGGGGGAAAGCCGCCTGTGAGCGAGGGAGCGCCCTTTGCTCCCGAAGCCGAACCGGCGGATTGCCCCCTAAGCGTGTCTTTGGTTACTTTCTGCACGAGCAGAAAGTAACGCCCCCGGCAGGGCGCTCCCCTGCCTGTGCGCAAAACAGGCAAAACAAAACCCTCCCTGTTGACCAGGGAGGGTTTTATTTTATCCGTTGGGCTGGTTCACCACCCCAGTGAACAGGGGCAGCCCGCTGTCCCCGGTGACGGCGAACAGGAAGGGCCGGTCCAGGGTGAAGTCCACCTCGTCGTTTGGGGGGGCGGCGGAGGTGGGACCCACCATCATCACCGTGTAGGCCGCCGCCTCGCAGCCCTCCTCGTCCACCTTCACCCGGGCGGCGTGCTTGGCCTGGGAGACGTACAGCGGATCGTCCGTGGACGCCCCCAGGGGATCGAAGTTGGAGACCGAGCCGTCAAACACGTCGGTGACCCCCAGCTCCTTCAGGCCGTCGATCAGGTCCAGGTCGGAGGACACGTCGAACTTGGGCATGGACAGGTGGATGGTCAGGTATTTCTGCCCGGTCCAGCCCTCCACCGCCACATTGCCCTTGTCGTCGTACCGGTCGTATTTGGGGGAGAGCAGGAAGTCCATGGCCTGGCCGCTCTCCAGCAGCTGGTCCACCGTGGTCCCCTCGGCGGGGAGGATCAGCCACATGCCGCCCCCCTCCTGGAAGCGGAGCTCTGCGGCGGTGAAGTCGTCCCCCCAGTAAAAGGCGCCGTCCAGGGTCCGGCGCATGAAGTCCACGTCCACGTCGCCGGACAGGGCGTGGAAGGTATCGGTCTCGGTGCGGTCCTTGTTGAACTCGTCGTCCCAGGCCGCCTTGAAGTAGATGGTGGACGCCAGGGCCAGCACCGTCTTCGGCTTCATCTCCAGCCCGCCGGCCTGCTCGGACAGCAGGCCCATGGTCTGCTCGTTGATCCAGTCCCGCAGGGCCTGGTTATACGCCTCAGTCCCCATCTCACCGGAGAAGGACGAAGCGTAGTAATCCTCCGCCAGGGTGTTCAGAACCTTTTGGCTGTAGGTCATGTCGCTGCGCAGCCACAGGGAGTTGGCCAGGATGGAGGTCATCGCGCCGTCGTCCCGGTAGTGGTCCTTCCACAGGGCGGCGGCCCGGTCCCGCAGGGCTTCGATGGAATCCACCTGTAAAAGGTCGAAGATTTGTTGGCGGCTGTTCTCCCCGGCGGTCTCCGCCAGCATGGACAGGGCCATGTAGACGTTCAGCGGAGAGTAAATGCGGTTTTCGGCCCCGGCATCCGCCAGGAATTGGGCCGTGGTGGCGGTCAGAAAATCGTCCATCATCCCGGTGTAGTCTGTGCCGGAGCGAAGGGCCTGCCGGCTGTCCCACCAGGCGTCATAGGCCGCGTCGTATTTGTCCCAGTCCAAATCGTGGGTGATGGGGGAATAGTAGTCCTCCTGCAAGGGGCGGGGCGCCATCTCCGGGTACTGGGCCACCGCCAGAGCGCAGCCGTTCAGGCTGGAGGCGATTCTTGTGCCGGGTCCGTCCGCGCCGGGTCCGTCTAGGGACAGGGGGACAGGGTCGCCGGCGGGCCCGGGCCGCAGGACGGCGCTGCCGATGAGGACCACCGCCAGCACCGCCGCCACCGCCCCTATCCAGCGGCTATAAGGGCGCTTCCCGGCGGGCCGGGCGGCCCGTTCCTTTAACTCCTCGGGGGCATGAATGCCCTCGTTTGCCTGTTTGTAGCGTTTCATAGTTCGACCTCCTTGAGCAGATCACGCAGGAGGGCCCGGCCCCGGCTGAGCTGGGATTTCACGGTGCCCTCCGTCGATTGCAGCGTTGCGGCTATCTCAGCCACCGACAGGCCCTCGAAATAGTGCAGATGGATCACAGCCCGGTATTTCTCGGGCAGGGAAAGCACCGCGTTGTACACCTCGCGGTAGTCGTCCTCCACCCCCACCTCGGCGGCGGTGTCCAAGGGGACGGTGCGCCTGCGCCAAGGGGAGGCCATCAGGGTCTTGCATCGATTTATGGTGCAGCGCAGCAGCCACGCCTTGCGGTGTTCGTCGGTATGAAACTTGTCCTCATGGCGGAAATACTGCAAAAAGACGTCCTGGAACACGTCCTCCGCATCAGGGACGCTGGCGGTGCGGGCTAGAGCCAGCCGCCACACCATGTCGCCCCAGCGCTGGACCTGCTGAGTGCGCTGTTCCTGTGTCAAGGCCATCGCCTCCTCTCGCCCGTGCCTCGGCCGCGGCACGGGCCTGTGTGCCTGTCATTTATAACACTTTTGAAGGGGAAAGAAGGTTGCGTTCCGACGAAAAAAAGCCCGCTGTGCAGCAGCGGGCTTTTCCTTCAGGATTGGGGCGGCTGAGAGCCCTGACCGCCGCCGGGTTTGCGGCGGTGGTGGGGGCGGTAGCGCCGCTTATGGTTCTGCCCTCCCTTGACCTCACCGGAGGGAGCGGGCTGGGCTTCCTTCTGGGGGGCAGGCTTGGGCTGGGCCTGCTTTTGGGGTTGGGGCTGGCGCTGGGCCTTGGGCTGGCCCTGGGCGGAGCGGTTCTGGCCGCCCCGGCTTCGACGCCCACCCTGCTTCTGGGTGTCGGCTTGCTGCCGGGCCTGGTTGGCGTTGTCCCCCAGATAGCGGTCCAGCACCTGGCCCAGGTCGGCGGGGCCCTCCAAGTGGCTGCCGCCGCGAAGACGCTCCCCTTCCTGAGTACGCAGCTTTTCCAGCTCCGCCTTGGGGGGGACCTCGTAGCCCTCCGGGCGCTTGCCCTTGCCGTGGCGGATCACCCGGACCTCCTCGGTGAGGTAGCTTTTGGGCTGCTCGCTGGAGTCCTCCAGCCGGACCTTGACCTGCTCCTTCAACAGGTTGACGGAGGAGACGGTGCCCGCGCCGTCGGGGCACTCCACAAAGGACTCCTGCTTCGGACAGCGCTTGACCGCGTCCTCATAGGCCCCCTGCTCGTATTTCAGGCAGCACATCAGCCGCCCGCAGGTGCCGGAAATCTTGGTGGGGTTCAATGACAGGTTTTGAGTTTTGGCCATTTTGATGGAGACAGGCTGAAATTCGTCCAGAAACTGGGCGCAGCAAAAGGGCTTGCCGCAGATGCCGAACCCTCCCAGCATACGGGCCTCGTCCCGCACGCCGATCTGCCGCAGCTCGATGCGGGCCCGGAAAATGCCCGCCAGGTCCTTCACCAGGGCTCGGAAGTCCACCCGACCGTCGGAGGTGAAAAAGAAGATGATCTTGTTGCCGTCAAAGCTGTACTCCACCTGGACCAGCTTCATGTCCAGGCCATGGCGCTCCACCAGCTGCTGGCAGGTGCGCAGGGCGTCCTTTTCCTTGCCTCGGTTTTCCCGGACCTGCTTTTCGTCCTTTTCAGTGGCCAGCCGCACCACCGGGCGCAGGGGCTGGACCACCGACTCGTCCTCCACCATGGTGTTGTGGCGGACGCAGGCGCCGTATTCCAGACCCTTGCCCGTCTCCACAATGACGCTTTGTCCCTCGGCCACGGTGAGACCCGCGGGATCGAAATAGTATTGCTTGCCGCCCGGCCGAAACCGGACGCTGATGATTTCCGTCATGAGGGTATCCTCCGTAGAATAAAAATGGTTAGAGAGCCGTCTTTTTCTTTCTGTAGAAAGAAAAAGACGCAAAAAGAAAGGCTTTTGGACCGCTGACGGTAAGATCGCGATTCTTTTAAGAGCGTGCACGGCAGCCAACCACATTATAAAATATATTTTGATTTATGCCTGGCTTTGGGCGGCCGGCGCAGCATTTTAGTGTATCGAGTACGATAGAAACGGAATGAAAGCTTCTTTTTCTGCTTTCTTTTTTCAAAGAAAAAAGAAAGGCCCTTTCAGAATATGAGCGTGACGAGCAAGCCCAAGGTAAGCCCTGCGCCGGGGTTGAACACGGCGCTTTCCTGACAGGTCTTAAGGGCCTGGAGGGCCTTCACACCCCGCCGGGGGTATTGGGCCAGACGGCGGGAGACCTGGTGTTCCACCTCCGCCAGCAGCGCGGCCAGCTGGTCGCCCTTGGGCTTGGAGAGCTCCACCTCCACCAGTGCCTGAGCGATGGACAGCTCGTCCCCGGTGAGCAGCAGCCGGGCCAGGGACGCGGCCTGTTCCACCAGCCCGGGGTCGGCCTGGGGCGCTTCCGGCGGCAGGGAGAGCAGTTCGCACCGGGAGCGCACCGTGTCCAGCAGAAGGCCGGGACGCTCCGCCAGCAGCAGAAAGGCGGCGTAGGAGGGCCCCTCTTCCAATACCTTCAGCAGGGCGTTCTGGGCGGCGGGATTCATGGCGTCCGCCGGGTCAATGAGGTACACCTTCCGCTTCCCCTCGTTGGGGCGGACATAGGCGTCGGCCCGCAGGGCGCGGATCTGGTCCACGGCGATCTCCCGCTTGTCCAGGGCGGGGGCGGCGCGAAACACGTCGGGATGGGTCCGGGCCGATACCTTGCGGCAGGCCCGGCACGCGCCGCAGGGGGGCCGGGGTCCCTCGCACAGGTAGGCGGCGGTCAAGCGGCTGGCCAAAGCAGCCCGGCTGTCCACGCTTCCCCCGGTGATGAGGTAGGCGTGGGACAGAGGATTTGGAAGCTCCATGGTCCTACACCTCCTTGATGACGTGGCAGTAAACTTTATTATATCCTATTTCGCGCAAATAGGCCAGATGTTTTTTTTCGATGCGCTCCCCGGGGGCCACCACCGGCACGCCGGGAGGATAAGGGGCGATCTGGGCGGCGGAGACGCGGCCCGCGCCGACGGACAAGGGGATGCGCTCCTGGGGGGCGAACAGGGCTTGCCGGGGGGTGAGCGCCGCCGTGGGCAGCGGGGGCGCGGGCAGGGGCGGGCAGTTGCCCATCTGGGGGCGGAGCTCCTCCAGCGCCTGTTCCAATGCGCGAAAGGCCTCACCGCTGTCCTGACAGGTGCAGATGAGGACCACATGGCCGCCGTCCTCCATCTCGGGGAAAATGCCGCGCCGCTCCAGCGCCCGAGCAAAGGCGGGGCCGTCCTTCACATTCAACACAAGGCGGGCGGGGTCCAGGGACAGGCCGGGACCCGGCTGGAGGCTGGGGAATTTTTTCCGCAGCTCCGACACCTGAGCAGCGGTCCGCTTATATAATTGCCCACCCTGTTTTTCCATCCAATCCCGGGCGGCGTCTATGGAGGCCATCATGGGGTAGGAGGGGCTGGAGGTGCCGAAAACGGAAGCTGTCTGCCGCACCCGGTCCGGGTCAAAGCCGCGGGCAAACAGCAGGGCGGACTGTCCCATGGCCGGGAGGGTTTTGTGAGCGGAGACCACCACCGCGTCCGCGCCGGAAAAGGGCTCCAGACCCAGAAAGGGTAGGTGCGCCCCGTGGGCGCCGTCTACGAAGAGCCTGACGCCGTGAGCGTGGGCAATTTGGGAAATGGCCCCAATATCTGATAACACGCCGGAATATGTAGGCGAGGTAATACAAATCGTTGTAATTTTTGGGTCCAGCTTCAGGGTCCGCTCCACGTCTCTGGGGGAAATGGGGCCGGTGAGGCTTTCGCTTGGAAGCCAGGGGCGTTCCAGCCAGACCGGCTCCAGGTCCAGCAGGGCCAGAGCGTGGAAGGCCGCCCGGTGACAGCCCCGGTCCATCAAAACCCTGTCCCCCGGCTTGCAGCACAGGGCCAACCCGGTGTGAATGCCCATGGTGGACCCGCCGGTGAGAAATTGGCACTGGTCAAAGCCGAAGCGCTCCGCCCATAGGGCCTGGGCGGAGTCGAAGGGCTCGCCGGGCTCGTACAGGTTGCCGGTGCCCGGAAGCTCGGTCACATCGATGGGGGCCAGCCGGTCCAGCTCCGCCAGGGGGAGGGGCAGCCCCTTGTGCCCCGGCATATGATACCGGATGGGTTCACGGCCGGCGTAGGCTCGAAGGGCGTCGTAAAGGGGGGTAGGCATGGGTCAGAGCCTCCGAAGGAAGCTGTGGGCCTCCTGGAGAACGGCCTGGTCGGAGGAGTGGGTCAGGGCGGCCAGCGCCGCGTCGAAGGGCAGAAAGCGGGCGTCCGCCACCTCCTCGGGCTGACAGGTCAGCGTGCCCCCGGAGACTCGAGCCAGGAAAAACACCACGTCCTTGGTGCAGTCCTGGAAGGGAGAATAGGTGATGACATCCCGGAAGCCGTCGATGAATTCCACCGTCAGGCCGGTCTCCTCCATGATCTCCCGAGCGGCGGTCTCGTGTTCCGTCTCGTTGTTCTCCACATGGCCCTTGCACAGCGTGGTGTGGCCTTGGGTGCTTTTGAGGATAAGGTAGAAACGCCGGGCGTTTTCATCCTGGCGGAAGATCACCGCTCCACAGCTTTTTTCCTGCTTCATTTTAGGTCAGGTCCTTTCTTGATGGGCTTTTATTCGTCGGTTTCGTCTCCCGCCGGCTCCAGCAGGCGCATTCCGGCGGTGCCGGTGACGGGCAGGGAGAATATGATGGATTTCGCGTCGGTGTCCATACCCGCCTTGGTCATGATGGCCTTCATGATGCGGTTTTTGGTGGCGGTCTTCACCACGATGAACACCATTTCCTTCTCGTTCACCAGGGAGAAGCCCAGAAATTTTTCCGCCTTCTCCATGCCGGTGCCCTTGGCGTGGAGGACGGTGCCGCCTCCCGCCTGCTGCTCCCGGGCGGCGTCCATAATCAGCTCCGTGTGGCCCTGGTTGGCGATGACCACCAGAAGCTCGTATTGGGTGTCCTTCAAGACGCTCTCCTCCCCTGCTTCAAAGTTCTGTCCGTCGGTGAAAAAGGCCAGCGGTTTTTTGCCGCCGATGCTGCTTACCGGGATGATAAAGGCGATGCCCGTGCCGGGTACGTCGATGCTCAGATCCCGCTGCATGGCGGACTTTACCGTCCGCCAGGTGGACCGGGTGACAAAGGAAAAGTTGACCACCTTCTCCGTCTTTTCCAGGCCGAAATAGTCCAGCAGCTCGCTGCGGGCGGTGCCCTGCCCCAGCGTGGTCAGGGTGACGGCCGCATTGTGCCGGGCGAACAGGTCCACAAACTGCTTGGCGGAGCCGCGCTCGGTAATGGTTACCATCAGATACAATTCATTCAAATAAAATCCTCCATCCATGCTCAGCTCAATACCGGCTGTCTGGTGATGCTCTTTTCCATAGGCTCTCCCCTTAGCAAAGGAACTACAGCTCGATGATGGCGTCGTCATCCAGCTCGTCGAAGGACAGCGCCTGGGCGGGGCCGGCCTGGGCGGCGGCGTGCCGGCGGGCCCGGTAGACCATGCCTAAAATCTGGATGGCGATTAGGGGCGTCATGGCCACCATGGCCACTACGCCGAAGGCATCGATGACGATGTTTCCACCCACCGCCACGCAGGCCCCTTGGGCAAAGGGCAGCAGGAAGGTGGCCGTCATGGGGCCGGAGGCCACGCCGCCGGAGTCGAAGGCGATGGCGGTGAAGATGCGGGGAACAAAAAAGGACAAAATAATGGCGATGGCGTATCCCGGGATCAAAAACCACAAAATGGACACCCCGGTGAGCACCCGAACCATGGCAAGGCCGATGGACACGGCCACGCCGATGGACAGGCTGGCGCCCATGGCGGCGCTGGAGATGGCGCCGTCGGTGATTTCCTCCACCTGCTTGTTCAGCACGTAGACGGCGGGCTCGGCCCTGACGATGAAATAGCCGATGACCATGCCCACAGGAATGATGATCCAGGGTCGGGACAGGCCGGCCATCACCTGGCCTAAGTAGTTGCCCGCGGGCATAAAGCCCACGTTGGCTCCGGTGAGGAACAGGACAAGGCCGATGTAGGTGTAAATAAGGCCCACGGCGATTTTTTTCAGCGTCCGGGTGGACAGCTTGAGGACCGCCAGCTGGAATATGCCGAACAGGGCCGCGATGGGCAGGAGGGAGAGGGCAATCTCCTTGATGTAGGTGGGCAGGCCTGAGCGGAACAGGGCCCACAGCTCCACGGAGTCGGCGATTTCCGGCAGGACGGGGGCGGTGTACGCGCCGTCCTCAGGCCGGAAAATCAGGCCCAAAATCAGAACCGCCAGGATAGGCCCCACAGAGCACAGGGAGACCAGGCCGAAGCTGTCGTCCGCCGCCCGGCGGTCGCTGCGGATGGCGGAAATGCCCACGCCCAGGGCCATGATGAAGGGCACCGTCATGGGCCCGGTGGTGACGCCGCCGGAATCGAAGGCCACGGCCAGAAAGTTGCGGGGAACGAACAGAGCCAGAACAAACACCGCAAGGTAGAACAACACCAGCATGGGCGGCAGCGGGATGCCGAACAGCATACGCAGAAGGGCCAGCGCCAGGAAAATTCCCACGCCCGCCGCCACCGCCAGGATCAGCACCATGTTGGGCACGGCGGGCACCTGCCCCGCCAACACCTGGAGGTCGGGCTCGGAGATGGTGATGAGAAAGCCCAGCAAAAAGCCCATGCCGATGATGACCGGCAGGCTGCGGCTGCGGGTGACTGCGGTGCCCACCCGCTCCCCCATGGGGGTCATGCTGGACTCAGCGCCCAGGGTAAAAAACATCATGCCCAGCACGATCATCATCGCCCCCAAAAGGAAGCACAGCAGGATGCTGGGTGAGATGGGGGCTACGCTGAAGCACAGCGCCGCCACAATGCCCACGATGGGAAGCACCGCCTTCAGCGCCTCCAGCAGTTTTTCCTTTAGTTTCGGGAGGGAACCACGCAACCGCTCCACTGTCCTTTCCGTTGGCAAATACTCCACCATTTTAACGTTATAAAGTAGTATATCAAAAAAACTAAGGAATGCCAACACCTGAGCGGGAATTTTTATAACTGTTTACAAATCGACAAAAGGGGCGAAAAAAAGAGGTTTGCGGTTGTTTTCAGCGGGTTATTGTGGTATACTAGAGCATATGTATCAAAGCCGGGTCTCCCGGAGAAATGGAGGGGACTTATGGAAGGCGGCAGAAGAATTTTTGGACATATGCCCGACGGGACCGGAGTGGAGGAGGTCACTCTCAGCAACGGGCATCTCAAGTGCAGCATTATTACCTACGGCGGCGCGGTGCGCTCCCTGATGGTCCCGGACCGGAATGGCAGCTTGGTGGACGTGGTCCTGGGGTTTGACACCCTGGAGGACTATCGAAAACAGGATAAGTATATGGGCGCCCTAGTGGGGCGGTATGCCAACCGCATCGGCGGGGCGAGGTTTGCACTGAACGGCGTGGAATATCCTCTGGCCGCCAACGACGGGCCCAACTCCCTTCACGGCGGGATGGTGGGCTTTGACAAGCAGGTCTGGACGGTGGAGGAGCTGAGCGAAAACGCCGTCACCCTCTCCCTGGTCAGCCCCGATATGCAGGAGGGCTACCCCGGGACGCTGAAGGTGTGGGTGACCTACGCGCTGAAGGGCGGGGAGCTGCTCATCTGGTATCGGGCAAAATGCGACAAGGACACCCCATGCAATTTGACAAACCACAGCTATTTCAACCTGTCCGGCCACGACAGCGGAAGCGTGGAGGGACAGTATATCAGGGTAATGGCTTCCCGGTACACGCCTGCTGCTGGATTGATTCCCACCGGGGAGATCGCCCCGGTGAACCGCACACCCATGGACCTGAGAAGAGCCCAGAGGATCGGCGAGCACATCCGGGACAAGTTTCCCCAGCTCACCATGGCGGGGGGCTACGACCACAACTGGGTGATTGACGGCTATGATGACGAGGCCTCTGTGTCTGCTGCCCGGGCCTGGTCGCCGGAGACCGGAATCTGCATGGAGGTAACCACTACCCAGCCCGGGGTGCAGTTCTATGCCGGCAATTTCATCAGCGGGTGCCCCGCAGGCAAGGGCGGGGCTGCGTACAAAGACAGGCACGGCTTTTGCCTGGAAACCCAAGGGTTCCCCGACAGCCCCAACAAGCCGAATTTCCCGCCCTGCGTGCTATGGGCGGGGAGCGAATACCGTAATGGGACGGCGTACCGTTTCTTCATCATAGGCAGCGCCGAAAAGCTGTGAGTAAGTCCGTCTGACCGATGAATTCCCGCAAACCGCCCGCGCTCCTTCGTGCGGTCTTGCTGATAAGAAAGAAGGAATACTATGACTGCCAATGAAAAAAAGGCGCTGCAAATCAACGCCTGCAAGGTGCGCATCGGCATCATTGAGAGCACCCACGCCGCCAAGGCGGGCCACCCCGGCGGGAGCCTATCCTCCGCGGAGCTGTTTACCTATCTGTATTTCAGTGAGCTGAACGTGGACCCCAAGGACCCTCAGAAGCGGGACAGGGACCGGTTCGTGCTCAGCAAGGGCCACTGTGCGCCGGGGCTGTACTCCGCGCTGGCCCTCAGGGGCTTTTTTCCCTGGGAGGACCTGAAAACTCTGCGCCACATCGGCAGCTACCTCCAGGGCCACCCGGACATGAAGTCCATCCCGGGGGTGGATATGTCCACTGGGTCCCTGGGCCAGGGGGTGTCCGCCGCCTGCGGTATGGCGCTGGCCGCCAAAAAGCAGGGCAGCTCCTGCCGGGTATATACCCTGCTGGGGGACGGTGAGATTCAGGAGGGCCAGGTGTGGGAGGCCATGATGTTTGCCCACCACTACAGGCTGGACAATTTGTGTGTCATCATCGATAACAACGGCCTGCAGATCGACGGGCCGGTGGAGCAGGTCATGAGCCCCTACCCCATTTTGGACAAGCTGCGCGCATTCGGGCTGGAGGCCATGGAGGTGAACGGCCACGACTTTGACGCGCTGGAAAACGCCTTCAGTCAGGCCCGGACCGTGATGGGACGGCCCTTTGCCATCGTGATGAAGACCACCAAGGGCAAGGGGGTCAGCTATATGGAGAACCAGGTGGGCTGGCACGGGAAAGCCCCTAACGATGAGCAGTGTGAGACTGCCTTGAAGGAATTGAACGCCGAGCTGGCCAGACTGGAGGCGATGTGAGATGGCGGACGTGAAAAAGATCGCGACCCGGCAGGGATACGGCGAGGCGCTTCGTGAGTTGGGCGCCCTCCATGACAACATTGTGGTGTTCGACGCCGACCTGGCGGGGTCCACCCAGACGGGCGTGTTTGGCAAGGCCTTCCCCGACCGGCATTTCAACTGCGGCATTGCCGAGGGCAATATGATGGCGGCGGCGGCAGGTGCGGCGGCTATGGGTATGGTGGCCTTTGCCTCCTCCTTCGCCATGTTCGCGGCGGGCCGGGCCTATGAGCAGGTGCGCAACTCCATCGGCTATACCCGGGTGAATGTGAAGATCGGCGCCTCCCACGGCGGCATTTCCGTGGGCGAGGACGGTGCGTCCCACCAGTGCCTGGAGGACTTCACCCTCATGCGGGCCATTCCCGGGATGGTGGTCATGTCCCCCGCCGACGCGGTGGAGGCCAAGGCCATGGTCAAGGCCGCTTATGAGCATGAAGGGCCGGTTTATATGCGCTTTGGGCGCTCCCCGGTGCCGGTGTTCCATGACGAGGACAGCTTCATCTTTGTCATTGGCAAGGGCGAGGTTATGCGGGATGGGACCGATGTGGCTATTATTGCCAACGGCCTGCTGGTAGCAGAGGCGGTGGAGGCCGGGAAGCTCTTGGCTGACAAGGGTATTTCGGCCCGTATTATCAATATGGCCACCATCAAGCCCCTGGATGAGGAGATCGTGCTGAAAGCGGCCAGGGAGTGCGGAAGGATCGTCACCTGTGAGGAGCACTCCATCATCGGCGGCCTGGGCGAGGCGGTGTGTTCTCTGCTCAGCGAAAAGCTGCCCACGCCGGTGAAGCGCATCGGCGTCAATGATGTGTTTGGGCACTCCGGCCCGGCGGCGGCGCTGCTGGAGGAGTTTGGATTGTGCGCGGACAACATCGCCAGGGTGGCGGAGGAATTCGCGAAGGCTTGAGGAAAAGAGAGCGGCCCCGGTCGATTGACCGGGGCCGTTTTGATTTCAACACGAAAAAATCGGAGTATTTTACCGAAATTCGCAAAATCGTGGAATTCACGGAGAAAAAAGACTTGACAGGCCCTTATGTAAACTTTATGGTGCAGGTTTCCTCTCATTACAAGGTTCAACAAGGCTGTGGAAGTTTGTGTGGAAGTTGTGGAAACCTTGCGGCTCAAGGGATTGGCAGAAAGTGGAATGCAAGATGCGGGGGCAATTTGCAGGTTTTCAAATTCTCTGATTTGCCCAAAAGAACAATAAAATGAGAACTGACAAAGGAAGCTGAGCGAAACTTTGTTTCGTGCAGCTTCCTTTTCACTGCCGCCGCATTAGCGCAGCAGAACGTTCTCCCGTGTGACGGTGCTCAAGGTGCTGTCCGTGGAGAAGTACTGGGCCAGGATGCCCGCGGCCAGCTCCGCCAGACTGCCGCCGGCGTCGCCGCCCTCCGACACCAGGCACAAGGCGATTTGCGGGTCGTCGTAGGGGGCGAAGCAGACGAATATGGCGTTGGTGGTGACCGCCCTGGACGAGGTCTCGGCGGTGCCCGTCTTACAGCCCACCTCCACGGGCAGGGATTCGAAATAGCGGGCCATGGTCCAGGTCTTGGACAGGTCGTACATCCCCTGCTTGACGGCCGCCAGGTGCTCGGGCTGGATGTTCACGGTGTGCAGGGGGTCTGCCTCATAGGTCTGGGTGACCTGGCTGTAGTCGTTGGATTTGAGCTCCTTCAACAGGTGGCACTGGTAGTGGTTGCCCCCGTTCACCAGGGTGGCCACGTAATTGGCCAGCTGGAGGGGGGTAAACATATTGTTGTCCTGGCCGATGGCGGCAAACATGGTCAGGCCCTCGTACCAGGGCTGGTCGAAGAACGCTGAGGTCTCCGGTCCGGATACCTGGCCCTTCTCCTCCGCCAGCTCCACTCCGGTGTATTCGCCCAGGCCGAATTTTTGAGCGTATTCCCGCAGCTTGGCAATGCCGGTGCGGCGGCCCACATCATAGAAGAACACGTTGCAGGAGTCGGTAATGGCCTGGGTCACGTTGTCCAGGCCGTGGCCGGACCGATTCCAGCAGTTGGGCTGGTCCGGGGGCGGATAGTAGGTATAGGTGCCGGTGCACGGGATGCGCTCCCTGGTGGTGATGGTGCCTGTGTCCAGGGCGGCAATGGCGGTGAGCATTTTGAAGGTGGAGCCGGGGGCGTAGACGCCTTTGGTGGCCCGGTTCAGTAAGGGCTTGCTCTCGTCGTTTTGCAGCTCGTTGAAGTTTTCCCGGAAGGAGGGCAGGTCGAAGGTGGGATAGGAGGCCAGGGCCAGCACGCCGCCGCTCATGTCCACCACCGCCGCCGCCATACCCTTGGTTGGGTCCTCCTGCCGGGCGGCGTACTGGGCCAGCAGGTCCTCGGTGGTGGCCTGGAGGGCCATGTCCAGGGTGAGTATCACGTTGTCCCCGGGCTCGGGCAGCCGGCTCCAGTCCTGGCTGACCACGTTGCCGTTGGCGTCCTTTTCAATGCGCCGGGTGCCGCTGACACCGTGGAGATACTCCTCAAAGGCCAGCTCCACTCCGTCTATTCCTACGGTGGCGTCCATGGGATAGCCCAAATCCTTGTAGCGGTCCCAGGTGTCCCGGGTAATGGGACCGGTGTAGCCCAGCACATGGGCGGCGTAGTTGGTCTCGTACTTGCGGGAGGTGGACGTCTCGATGCGCACCCCCAGCAGGCCCTGCTCCTTGACCTTGGAGATGAAGGTGATGTCCACCGACCGGGCAAAGATATAGGTGTTGTTGTTGATGCTGTTGCTGCGCAGGTACAGCTCATACAGCACTCCGGCCAGCTCCCGCTCCTGGGGACCGGGGATCTCCCCCTTTTTGGGGTCGATGAGGCGGAAGGTGGCGCACATGGAGGTCAGAAGCTGGCCGGCGGAGGGCTCCGAGCTGCTCTCCGTGTCCATCCAGTTGTATGGCTTCGTTTTGGCCAGCCGGCCCAGGCTGGTATAGGCGGTTTCCAGATCCCCGTCGTCGTTTTCCGACTGGTAGGAGAGAGGGGTATCGGTGGTGAAGGTCCAGGGGGCGGTCTTGGAGATGGGCAGGCTGTCCGCCCATTCCACGCCCTCTTCCCGGCAGATGGCGAGCAGCTGTTCCAATATGGCGTTGCGCTCGCTGCCCATCACGATGGTGTCCAGCTGCACGTCGTAGCTCACCTCGTTGGTGACCAGTACCCGGCCGTAGCGGTCTAAAATGTCGCCCCGGACGCTGTCCACGTTTTCCCACTGGATGTCGCGGACGTCAGAGTTGGCCAGGTAGCTGTCGCCCTCCACGATCTGCGCCTGATAGAGCACGGCGGCGAAGCCGCCCAGCACGGCGCAGAACAGGGCGATGAGCAGGTTGGTGCGCAGCTTGAGACGCTGGGCCTCCCGCTCCGCCTTTTCCTCCTGGATATGGGTATGGTCAAAGGGGTTATTCATGGTAGATCCTCCCGTAGTGGATGCAGCAGAACCGGCCTGCCCAATACACCGGCAGGGTCAGGGCCAGGGTCCATAAAAGCTCGGGCGCGGCCACCCGCAGCAGCACCTCCAGCGGCGCGGTGTGGGAGAGCAGGCGGACGCCCACCGTCCACAGCTCCCACGCCAGGATGGCGATGAGGGAGCAGATGAGGTGGCCCCAGACGTCCCGCCGGAGGATGTACTGGGTGGCCAGGCCCGCGCCCCAGCCGACTGCGGACAGGGAGATAATGCAGCCCGGGCCCAGGTAGCCCAGGCTGGACATCACCGCCCCGCACAGGCCGCCGTAAACTGCGCCGAAGGAAGCGCCCTCCAGCGTTCCCCCCGCCACCGCCAGAATGGGCAGCAGCAGGGGCAGGGAGATGGGCAGAGGACCCAGCACATAGTAGTTGACCACCGACACCAGCGCCAGGGCGATGAGGTATGCAGTCCATTTTTTGATGATGTCTCGTCTTGTCATAGCTTTTTCTGAGGGTCTCCTTTTGAAATGCGGCGGGAGGTCAGATCAATTCCCCGAACAGCGCCCAGGTGGAGCAGTCTGTAATCCTCACGTCCGCGAACCTGCCGATGAGGGCGGGGTCGCCGTTGAGGTGGACCAGGCGGTTGCCCGCCGTCCGGGCGGTCAGGTTATTCCGGGGGTCCTCCCCCGCCCCGTCGATGAGGCAGCGCTGGACCGTGCCGATGTAGGCCTGATGTTTTTCTAAAGAAATGCGGTTTTGGGCCTCCACCAGGCGGTCGAAGTTGGCGGATTTCTCTTCCTTGGACATGGGGTCGGGCATTTCCGCGGCGGGCGTGCCCTTTCGGGGGGAATAAATAAAGGTGAACAGGGCGTCGAAACGGACCTCCTCAATGAGGGATAGGGTGTCCTCAAATTCCGGGGTGGTCTCGCCGGGGAAGCCCACGATGACGTCGCTGGTGAGGACCGCATGGGGGACGCGTTCCCGCAGGGCGCGGACCTTGTCCAGGTACTGCTCCCGGGTATAGCGGCGGTTCATGGCGGTGAGCACCCGGGTGTTTCCGGATTGGAAGGGCAGGTGGATCACCGGGGCCACCTTTTCACAGCAGGCCATCACATCGAACAGCTTTGATCCGGCATCCTTGGGGTGGGAGGTCATAAAGCGCAGGAGGAATTTGCCGGGGATGGCGGCGGCCTTCTCCAGCAGGCGGGGGAAATCCCAGCCGCCCTCCAGGTCCTTGCCGTAGGAGTTCACGTTCTGGCCCAGCAGGGTGATGTCCTTATAGCCCTGCTCCGCCAGCGCCCGGATTTCGGACAAGATGATCTCCGGCTCCCGGCTGCGCTCCCGGCCCCGGACATAGGGCACGATGCAGTAGGAGCAGAAGTTGTTGCAGCCATACATGATGGACACCCAGGCCTTCAGCGTTCCGGACCGTCGGACGGGCAGGCCCTCGGCGATGGCGCCGTCCGACGGCTCCGTCTCGAATACCCGGCCCCGGCGCAGGTACACCCGGCGCAGAAGCTCCGGGAACCGCCACAGGGCCTGGGGGCCGAACACCAGATCCACATGGCGGTAGGACCGGCGCAGGCGGTCGGCCACGTGGGCCTCCTGGGCCATGCAGCCGCACAGGCAGATGATCTGATCCGGCTTTTTCCGCTTGCCGTGGACCAGCGCGCCCACGTTGCCAAACACCCGCTGCTCCGCGTGCTCCCGGATGGCGCAGGTGTTGATGACGATGACGTCCGCGCCCTGGTCGGCGTCAACAATTTGATAGCCCATGTCAATCAGCATGCCCCGAAGCAACTCGGAGTCGGCCTCGTTCTGCTGACAGCCGTAGGTGTCTACATAGGCTAAGGGCGCGGGGGACTTCTGGGCGTTCAGGGCGCGCAGCTGGCGGCAGAATTCCTTTTGCCGCTGGATGTCCTCAGCGGGTATAACAGGTGTGGTTCGTTTCAAGGGAGAGCCCTCCAAGTAAAGTTTGTGGGATAAGCCGGGGAAGTTTTCCTTGACAGCGGTTATTTCAACCGCAACCTTGTGGAAAAGGATTGTGGAAAACTATGTTCAAGTTGTTGAAAACTGTGGAATGGTAGCGGTTTGGCTCGAAAAAAAGAAAAAATTCAGCTGCGCTTCCGTCACTTTTTGAGGGTGAAAAATTGGACAATATGCAAAAAGCATAAATTATCCGTTCAGCCGTTGGGATACGACCCGGGCCGCTTTGACTCCGGAGGCTCCGGCTTGGGCCAGGCCGCGGGTAACCCCCGCGCCGTCCCCCACGGCGAAGAAGCCGGGCAGGGCGGTCTCCAGCTCGTGGGACAGCTTGATCCGGGCGGAGTAGAACTTGACCTCCGCACCGTACAGCAGGGTGTCGTAGTTGGCGGTGCCGGGGGCCAGCTTGTCCAGGGCGTAGATCATCTCAATGATATCGTCCAGCTGGCGCTTGGGCAGGGCCAGGGACAGGTCCCCGGGCACGGCGGCGGTGAGGGTGGGCCGGACGAAGGAGTGGCCCAGCCGGTGCTCGTTGGTACGGATGCCCGCCGCAAGGTCGCCGAAGCGCTGCACCAGCACGCCCCCGGCCAGCATGTTGGACAGGGAGGCGATGTGCTTGCCGTAGCGGTAGGGCTCGTTAAACGGCGAGGTGAAGCGGTTGGACACCAGCAGGGCGAAGTTGGTGTTTTCGCTTCTCAGAGACGGGTCGGAGTAGGAATGGCCGTTGACCGTGTTGATGCCCTCCACATTTTCAGCCACCACGTGGCCGTAGGGGTTCATGCAGAAGGTGCGCACCTGGTCGCCGTACTGCTTGGTGCGGTAGACCAGCTTGGACTCGTAAACCACGTCGGTGATGTGCTCGAACACCGTGGCGGGGAGCTCTACCCGCACGCCGATGTCCACCTGGTTGTTCAGCAGCTCCAGCCCCAGGGCCTTGCACTGGTTGGCGAACCACTCCGCCCCGGAACGGCCGGGACCGGCGATGAGGCAGGGGGCGGTATAGCGCTCCCCGCCCTCGGTGACCAGGGTATAGGTCCCCTCCCCCGCCTCAATGGCGGTGACGGCGGTGTCGAACAGAAAGGTGTGCTTGTCACGGATGGCCTCGTAGATGCTGGTGAGGATTTTCAGGTTGTTCTCCGTGCCCAGGTGCTTGCACTGGGCCTGGAGCAGGTGGAGGTCGTACTTCAATGCCTCACGCTCCAGGGCCTTGGCCTCCAGGGTGGAGGTGGAGTAGACCTCGGTGGTGGCCCCGTGCTTGACGTTCAGCGCGTCCACGTAGCCGATGAGCTCCATGACCTCCTTCTGATCCAGGAAGTCGGTGAGCCAGCCGCCAAAGGCGGTGGTGAAGTTGAATTTCCCGTCGGAGAAGGCCCCCGCTCCGCCAAAGCCGCACATGGTGCCGCACACTCTGCACTGGATGCACGAGCGGGTCTTGCCCGCCACGATGGGGCATTGGCGGCGGTAGATGTCCGCCCCCTTGTCCAGCACCAGCACCCGGGCGGAGGGACATTTCAGGGCCAGCTCGTAGGCGGCGTAAATGCCCGCCTCGCCGGTGCCCAGGATCATGACGTCGTAATTGGTGTTCATGGGTCGATCTCCTTATGACAAGCTTTGATTCCGTCGTATAAACAGACATCATATTATAACATCAAAAAATCGGATTGTACAGGCGGATCATCTGCCGGAACGCATAATTTACCCTTTGTTCAGAAATACTGTGAAAAACAAGGAGGCGGAACCATGGGCATTTTCGGGACAAAAAAGCAGACGCCGCCCCCCCATCCCCGGAAGGAGCCGCGCTATGACCGCCCCGTTACGGCGGAGGCCATCGCGGGGGTGTTCGACCGGTGCGCGGACTTCAACCGGCGGACGCTCTATCTGAACAACGACCCCGCCCGACAGGTGGAGATGCTGTATATCGCCGGACAGGTGCGCAACGAGCGGGCGTGTGACTATGTGCTGCGGCCGCTGGCCCAGAACGAGGCGCTGCGGGCCGCGCCCGATATGGACGCCGCGTTCGATTTGATGGCCAGGGGCGGGTTGTATTCGCTGTCCGTTCAGGTGCGGGACAAGGCAGACCAGGTAATTTTTGACCTGATCGACGGGTCGGTGGCGCTGTTTTTCCCGGGAAAGGATAGGGTGCTCACCCTGTCGGCGGGGACGGAGGAAAAGAGGTCCGTCTCCGACCCGGAGAACGAGCCGGATGTGAAGGGGGCCAAGGACTCCTTCGTGGAGAGCCTGCGGACCAACACGTCGCTGGTGCGGCGGCGGTTCCGGGCGCCGGAGCTGAAAATTGAGGAGCAGATCGTGGGCCGGCAGTCGGTCACGCCGGTGGATGTGGTGTATGTGGAGGGGATCGCCGACCCCAGGCTGGCGGAGCAGGTCAAGGAGCGGCTGGAGCGGATCGACATCGACACGCTGCTGACGACGGGGAGCCTGGAGCAGTACGTCACCGACGAGAGCCATACCGCATTCCCCCTCACCGCCTACACCGAGCGGCCCGACCGGTTCTGCACCGGGCTGGCGGAGGGACGCGTGGGTGTGCTGGTGGACGGCATGCCCATGGGGTGGCTGTTCCCAGCCACGCTGGACAGCTTTTTCCGCACTGGGCAGGACCGGAGCACCAGCTGGGCGGTGGCCGGGGCGCTGTCGGTGCTGCGGTATGTGTGTATGCTGGTCACGCTGTTTCTGCCGGGGCTGTATGTGGCGGCGGTGCTGTTCCATCCGGAGCTGATCCCGGTGAAGCTCACCTTATCCATTATTGCCGCAAAAGCCGACGTGCCCTTCTCCACGCTGACAGAGGTGCTGGTGATGCTGCTGGCCTTTGAGGTGCTCCAGGAGGCGGGGCTGCGGCTGCCGTCGTCCATCGGGCAGACGGTGTCCATTCTTGGCGGGCTGGTGGTGGGCTCGGCGGCGGTGGAGGCCAAGCTGGTCTCCCCTGCCGTGCTGGTGGTGGTGGCCATCGCGGGTATCGCCGGGTACACCGCGCCCAGCCAGGACTTTGCCGGGGCGCTGCGCATCTGGCGGTTCGGGCTGGCCATCGCCGGAGGGCTGATGGGGCTGACGGGCTTAGTGCTGGCGGGGGTGGCGCTGGTATACCGGCTGGCCCAGCTGGAAACCTTCGGGGTGGCCTACCTGACGCCCTTTGCCTCCAACGCCGGAAAGCAGAAGGAGGGACATGTGGTGCTGCGGGAGCCGCTGCCGGAGGTGAAGACCCGGCCCGATTATCTGAACACGGAGAACAGGAGGAATCAGGGGTGAAGAAGTGGCTGTTGCTGTGTCTGGCGGCGGCGGTGCTGCTGGTGGGCTGGCGGCCCGTCCCCCGGGAGCCGGAGGGGCTGGCCCTGGTGCGGGTGTTGGGGGTGGACGGCCCGGGGCCGCTGACCCTGACGGCGGTGTGCGGCGGGGACGACCAGAGGGACCCCAGCCGGGGCTGGTGCGTCGGGGCAGACTTTGAACAGGCGCTGGAAGTCCTGCCCTGGTCGGGAGAGGAGGAGCTGTCGCTCACCAGCGTTTCCTATTTAATAGTAGGGCGGGATGTGGAATTGAAGGATGTGCTGCTGGCGGTTTTGCGCAATGAGGAGCTGGGGGCCTCCGCCACGGTGTGGCTGGCGGAGGAGGGCGCGGCGGCGCTGTTGGGACAGTGTGAGGACCCGGCGTCCGGGCTGGATCTGCTCACCCGGCAGGGGGCGGAGGCGCCCACGGCGGTAGAGGCGCTGGCCAAGCTGGAGGGCGGGGAGACGCTGAGCCTCCCCCTGCTGGCGGGGGAAAAGCCCGCCCTCATCGATTGGGAAGAATGGAGGAGCGCGGCATGAGATGTGAAAAGCTGTCCTCAAGGCAGCTGGCGGTGGCGGTGCTGACCGGGGGGCTGTCCACCGGGGCCGCCGCTGCGGGCCGGGCGGATTGGCGGTGGCTGCTGCTGGCGGCGGCGCTGGGAACCGCTGTGGGGTGGCTGCTGCTTTGGCGGGTGGGGCACAGGAGGCTCCACCCTGTTTTGAGGGTGCTGTACTGCGCCTGGGCGGTGGTGCTCATGGCGGAGGTGCTGCGCCGGACGGCCCACCGCATCCAGCAGGCGACGGGAAATGGGGAGCATACCGGGTGGCTGCTGGTGCTGCTGGCCATCCCGCTGGTGTGGATGGGCTGGGGGAAGGCCGCGGCCTTTTTTCGGGCGGTGGAGATCTTTTGGCTGGCGGTGCTGGTGACGGCTGCGGCCATCCTCTTGCTGGGCGTGCCCCGGATGAACTGGCAGTGGGTGATGGAACCGGCCGGGGATTGGAAAGAATCGCTGTTGGCGGGGACGCTGACCATGTCTGCCGGGCTGTTTGTGCTGCCGATTCTATATAAGGTAGAGAACGGGGCGGGAGAGAACCGGAGGGGACCGGCGTGGCTTGGAGCGCTGGGGCTGGCGTCCGCCGCCCTGGCCGCGTTGACGGCGGGACTGCTCAGCCCGGCGGTGGCCGCGCAGCTGGACGGGCCCTTTTTTACCGCGGCGGGCCTGCTGGGAGACAGCGCACGGCTGGAGGGGCTGGTATCCGCCCTGTGGCTGCTGCCCGACTTGACGCTGGCGGGCCTGTTGGCACATTCCTGGGGCGTTCAGCGGTGGTCCGTGCTGGCAGTGGCGGCGGCGCTGGGGCTGGCGCTGGTTGAAGTAATGGACGCGCTGCCTGGGGCCGTGCTGCCGCTGGGATGTCTGGCGCTGGCGGTTTTGACGGCGGTAGTTCCGCCGGAGAAGGATAAATAGTGGTTGGGCGGCGGCGGAAATGCAACATTTTGTGGTCGAAGAAATCCCGTGAAAAAAGGCTGAAAAAATGCGAAAAAAGGTGTTGACAAAGGGGCCCCAGTCTGGTATAGTAGCAAAGCGCTCAAGAGAGAGGCAAGACCTTCCAAAGGAACCAGAAAAAAGTCTGTTAAATCTGAAAAAAGGTCTTGACAAACCTGGCTGAGCGTGGTAAGATAGCAAAGTTCGCGGGAAGCGAAGCTTGGATGAGAGTT
>CAOKLO010000007.1 GCA_948469375.1 uncultured bacterium
CATTTCCGGCGATTTGAGATAAATCCGGGGTCCCCATCGGGCCTGACCGATGGGGTGGAGTACGGCATGACCCCGTCCGACCTTATCGAGCAGATACCCTACGCAATGAAAGAGCTGTGCGAGAGGGGCGACCCCGGCACCGGCGAAGCCGGGACGGCGCAAGTGCGCCGCACAAGTGTTTTCGCAAAGCGAAAACCTTGAAATCGACGGAATTCATTTCCGGCGATTTGAGATAAATCCGGGGTCCCCATCGGGCCTGACCGATGGGGGTGGAGTACGGCATGACTCCGTCCGACCTCATCGAGCAGATACCCTACGCAATGAAAGAGCTGATTTAGACGAGGAGGAATCATAAGGTGCGCAGGCTGACGGCTTATGTACTGATGATGACCCTGCTGCTGTCCGGATGTCGGGCCGGAAGCGTGGGAGAGACCCCGGAGGCGGCGGCGCTGGCCCTCCGGGAGGAGTACCAGGCGCTGGCGGGCTGGTCGGCTTCGGTGGACGTGTCGGTGTGTTACAGCGACACGGTGTACGACTTCACCCTGGACGCCAAATGGCGGCGGAATGGGGAAACGGTGCTCACCGTCACTGCGCCGGAGCTGCTCTCAGGCATCACCGCCCGGGTGGCGGAGGGGGAGACCATGCTGGAATACGACGGCGCGGGGCTGTCCCTGGGGCTGCTGGACGGGGACGGGCTGACGCCGGTGTCCGCCGTCACCGCCGTTATGGCGCAGATTGAGAAGGGCTACATGGCCAAGTGCGCCTGGTGTGGGGAGGAGGAGCAATACCTGCAAATCTCTTTCCAGGACCCGGAGCTGGAGGCCAACACGGGCACCCAGTTTTTGCTCACCTTTGACCGAAACAGCCGCGCGTTGCTCAGCGCCGAGGTGAGCGTGGCGGGGGAGACGGTATTAACCGCGCAAATCAGCAATTTTACAACGGAGATGGAACAAAATGACACGGGAAACAGCACGGACCTGGGCTGAGGTCAGCCTGGGCAATTTGGAGCACAACTATCGGGACCTGCGGGCCTGCGCGCCGGACAGCAGGTTTCTGGGAACCGTCAAGGCCAACGCTTATGGGCACGGCGCGGTCCCCATTGCCCGCCGTCTGGTGGAGTTGGGGACGGACTATCTGGCTGTGGCCTGCCTGGATGAGGCGGCCCAGCTGAGAAAAGCCGGGATCACCGCCCCTATTCTGATACTGGGGGATACCCCTCCGGAGCTGGCCGCCGAGGTGGTGGACCTGGACGCAACCCAGACGGTGTTCACCCCTGAGCTGGCCCGGGCCCTGTCTGAGGCCGCCGGGGCGGCGGGAAAGCGGGCCAAGGTCCATCTCAAGGCAGACACCGGCATGAGCCGCCTGGGCGTGCTGGCCCACGACCCGGAACCGGCGGCGGAAGCGCTGATTCAGCTGTGCCTGCCCCATCTGGAGCCGGAGGGAATTTTCACCCACTTCGCCGACGCCGACGGGGACGAGGAGTATACCATGCTCCAGTTCACCCGTTTTCTGGACGTGTTGAAGGAGCTGGAAGAAAAATATGGCCGTACCTTTGAAATTCGCCATTGCGCTGCCAGCGCCGCCGTGTTAAACTATCCCTGTACCCATATGGATATGGTGCGTCCCGGCATCGCCCTGTACGGGCATTACCCAGACCCCTTCTGTGAGGGCCTGGACGGCCCGGGGCTGAAGCCGGTGATGTCGCTGTACAGCCGGGTGGCAGCGGTGCGGGACTTTCCGGGGGACACCCCGGTGAGCTACGGCTGCACCGCTTCGCTGGGCGGTCAGGGCGGGCGGCTGGCCGTGCTGCCCATCGGCTACGCCGACGGCTTCCACCGGGTGCTGTCCAACGAAAGCGGGGTCTGGCTGGACGGAGAGTGCCGTCAAATCATAGGCCGGGTGTGCATGGACATGTGCATGGTGGGCCTGCCTGCGTCCAGCCCTGTGAAGCGCGGCGCCGTGGCGGAGGTGTTCGGCCCCCGCCTGCCCATCGAGCGGCACGCCAAGACGGCGGGCACCATCTCTTATGAGTTGCTGTGCGCCGTGGCGCCGAGAGTGCCAAGGATCTACCTTGACGCATAGGATAATCAGGGAACCCGCCGGAGAGAAAAGATCCGGCGGTGAGCCGCGGCGGTTTTTCCGGAGAAAGCCGGTATAAAAGCCGCCGCCCCGTGGGAGAATGATAGTACCCGGTCTACATAAGCGTAGACGGGCACTATATCCGGCGGAGTGTGAGATCCTGTGGACAACAGCGTCAAGCGCGGCGACATTTTTTACGCGGACCTAAGCCCGGTGGTGGGCAGTGAGCAGGGCGGCGTCCGCCCGGTGCTCATCGTTCAGAACGACACCGGCAACAAGCACAGCCCCACGGTGATCGCGGCTGCGATCACATCCCAGACGGGGAAGGCCCGTCTGCCCACCCACATCACCCTGGCCTCCCACAGCTGCGGCCTGCCCAAGGACTCGGTGGTCCTGCTGGAGCAGATCCGCACCCTGGACAAAAAGCGCCTCCGGGAGCACATGGGCCGGGTGGACGATCAAGTGATGCGGCGGGTAGACTCTGCCATCGCCGTCAGCTTTGGGCTCAGCCCTGAGCGCCTTGTATAAGGAAGCCAGACAAAAGTGTGACCGCGTTCCCTGTCCCGCCCCGGATGCCGGGGCGGGCGGGGGTTTGAGCGGTCCGGCGGGACAGGCCGTCCCGTATTGATCCCAAACCGGAGGTTACATATGAAACTGTTGAAAATCGCCGCGGCGATGCTGTGCGTCTGTTTCCTGTTTACCGCAGCCTACGCCGCCAACGCAGGCGGGCAGGGCGACCCGCTGGTCACGCTGAGCTACCTCAGCGGCACCTACACCCAGCAGGTGAAGACCATGGTGGACCAGGCCGTCACCGCCCGCCGGACGGAGATGGAGCAGTCCCTGAAAAACATTTTGGCCGGAAACGGCGGGACCATTACCACGCCCTCCGGCGGAAACAGCGTGTTTACCGTGGTCACGCTCACCCAAGGCCAGTCCCTGGTGGGAGACGTGGGGTGTGAGGTGATGCTGCGTATCGGCGCCGCCGTGTGCGGGGCGGAGGACAGCGTGGGCCTCATTGATACCACCGCGGGCAGCGTGCTGGGCAGCGGGCAGGCACTGGCGGTCAATCATTTGTATATGGTGACCATCAGCCCCCGGCGGGTGACGGCCACGTCGGGCACGGTGAAGGTGCTGGCCCGGGGGCCTTATTCCATCCAGTAATCTCCAGTCTATTCTATGATTCCGCATTCATAGATATTTAACAATTTTTTCGCAAATTATCCCTGGTTTCTTTGTGGGCTTTGTGGTACACTGATCTTGTCAGGAAGGAAAGCCAGACAATGCGCCGCATTCTCCTCTCTCTTTTTAACCGGGGCTGCTCCGGCAACAGCCGGAGCCCCCCGGACCAAGTGCCTCGAAGCCCCAACCCGGCTCCGTTTTTATCACTCCACAGGTTCGCCTGTGGAGTGTTTGTTTTGCGGCGGGATGGAGGGGCCGCCCGCCTGAGCATTGACATCAATCATTGAAGTATAGTATAATACCCGCAAATGTGCAGACTAAACGGCAAATCTGCGATAAGGAGTTGGTTTTAGGATGAGTAAATGTGTTGCTGACGCCCTTTTCCCCGATATCAAGATGACCTATCAGGAGGCGGAGGCCCTGTATCCCCCCCGGGAGCTGCCTGAAGGGGCGGTGTGCACCCGTTTCGCCCCCAGCCCCACGGGCTTTATGCACATCGGCGGGTTGTATACCGCCTTGCTGAACAGCATCTTCACCAGGAGCCAGGGCGGCGTGTTCTTCCTCCGCATTGAGGACACCGACCAGAAGCGCCAGATCGAAAACGGCGTGACCGAGATCATCGGCACCCTGGACGAGTTCCAGATCCACTTTGACGAGGGAGCCGTCGGCGAAACCGAGGACAGCGGCCGGTATGGTCCATACCGCCAGTCCCTCCGCAAGGAAATCTATCAGGCCTTCGCCAAGTATCTGGTGGAGACCGGCCGGGCCTATCCCTGCTTCTGCACCGCTGGAGAGCTGGAGGAAATCCGTGAAAAGCAGGAGGCGGCCAACGCCCTGCAAAAGGGCTACTATGGCCAGTGGGCCGCCTGCCGGGACCTGGATGAGGAGACCGTTTTGAAGCGCATCGCAAACGGCGACCGGTGGATCGTCCGTATGCGCAGCGGCGGCAGGCTGGGGGTCAGCCGGGTCTACCACGATATGATCCGCGGCGATATCTCCATGCAGGAAAACATCCTGGACGCCGTTATCATCAAGGGGGACGGCCTGCCCACGTATCACTTCGCCCATGTGGTGGACGATCACCTGATGCGGACCACCGACGTCATCCGCGCGGATGAATGGATTGCCTCCATCCCCCTTCATGTGGAGATGTTTGAAATGCTGGGCTTCCCGGTCCCCCGCTATACCCACCTGAGCCCCATTATGAAGAACGAGGCCAAAGAGGACGGCGAGGGCGTCTCCCGCCGCAAGCTGAGCAAGCGGAAGGACCCAGAGGCGCGGGTCGGCTATTATGACGAGGCCGGTTATCCCATCCCCGCCGTTCTGGACTACCTGTTGACCATCGGAAGCGCGGATTATGAGCCTTGGCGCGAGGAACACATGGACGCATCCATTTTCGAGTTTAATCTGGACCTGTCCAAAAGCGGCGCGGCCGGAGCCCTGTTTGACTTTGACAAGCTGAATAACGTGGCGAAAAAGCGTGTGGGTCATATGTCGGAGGAGCAGATATTTGCTTCCGTCTCCGCCTGGGCCGAGCGCTATGACCCCAAGCTGCACCATTTTATTCAGAACAATGGGGACACCTTCCGCAAATCCATCACGGTGTGGCATGAGAAGCGCCTGGACGTGGCCAAGTGGTCTGACCTGATGGAAATGTATCCTTATATGTACGACCCCGCTTTTTCCGTGGACGCCGCAGCCCTTCCCGCGCCCTTCCTGCCGCACAAGGAGCGGATACCGGAGATCCTTGCGGACTATCTGAACGTGTTCGACTATGACGACGATGCCGCCGAATGGTTCAGCAAGGTGAAGGAGGTTGCCGTCCGGCACAATTACTGCGTGAAGATGGGCGCTTATAAGAAGCACCCCGAGGACTATAACGGTTCCATTGCCGACCTCTCCTCCTTCATCCGCTATGCGCTGACCGGGACCATCAATACGCCGGACCTGCATGGCATCATCCATGTGATTGGAAAGGATGCCGCCGCCGGCAGAGTGGCCGCGTTTTTGTCAAAGTGCGCAAACCGTTGATACAGGCCGACTTTCCTGACAGTCGAGTTGTCTTTTGCACCCAAAGCCTTGACTTTTTTCCGGTCAGGGCGTAGGGTGGAGGCACATCCAAGCGAAAGGAGACGGGCTGTATATGAACGAGAAGAAGCCCTTTGGAGAGTACATCCGCAAAAAGCGCCTGGAGGCGGGGCTGATCCAGAAGGAGCTGGCGGCACAGCTGTTTGTCACCGAGTCCACCGTCAGCAAGTGGGAGCGGGGGCTGTCCTATCCGGACGTGTCCATGGTGACCGCCATCTGCGCGGCGCTACACATCACGGAGCACGAGTTTTTCACCGCCTGTGATGACGACCAGGTCCACAGCCAGGAGGCGACCGCCAAGCGCTGGCAGAGAATGGTCACCGGCGCCCGGCGCTTTTTTGCCGTGAGCTATGCCGTTGCCATTGTCACCTGCTTTATCTGTGACTTGGCCGTGTTTCACACCCTAGACTGGTTTTGGATTGTGCTGACGTCGTGTGCGCTGGCGTTTTGCTTTACCAACCTGCCTTTTTTGGTGCGAAGGAACAAATGGTCTGTTTGCCTGGGAGCGGCGTCTGGATGCCTCATCCTTCTGCTTCTGGCCTGTTGGCTCTACACCGGCGGCTGGTGGATCATCGGCGGCATGTGCATTACGGCGGTGAGCCTGGCGCTGCCCTGGGGCTGGTGGGCGGTGTGGCGGTTTTACGGAAAGCATCTGCCTGAGCTGTGGGTGGCTCTGCTTTCGGTGTGGCCGTTTTTCCTGCTGGCAGTGATATGGGCGTTTACCGGGGGAGATTGGCTGCTTTCACTGGCGTTTCCCCTGGCGGCGGTGGGAGCGGCGTTTTTGTGGGCCGGGTTTGCGGCGGTGTACTGGCTGCCCGCCGGGCCCTGGCTGAAGGCCGGGGTGGTGGTTCTGCTGGTCAGCTTTGCAACGCCGGTGTTCAATTCCCTGTGTGATTTACTCATTGAGGATCGGAACGGCCCGCGGTTTTGGGACTATTTTTCTGTGCGGAGCATACTGATCTGGTGGAGCGCCGGCGATGCTTCATGGGTCAACCCGCTGATTTTTCAGATTATGGTGATCTGCTCCATTGCTCTGATCGGGGTGGGGGCGGCCATGGAGCTCCGGCGGAAGAAGCGGGGAAAAATATAAAAGAAGCGCCCGGGCGCCCGCCTGTCTAAAAAGTCTGCCGCAAGGCAGACTTTTTTGTATATGTGATGCAGCAAAATGAAACAGGGCGAGACACGCTTGATCGTGTCCCTCTTTTGGGCTATATTCATAAAAAAAGTGGGGGAAAAGACCAATTTCACGGCGACAAAACGGGCTTGTATTTTTGGAGGAAATGGAATACAATAGGTAACATATCAGAAGCATGAAACAGAAGGCAACCCTCTTGCAGGCATAGAAAGGAAGGTTCCCATGAAAATACAAACTGAAAAGGGTCTCGTCCGGCTCACCAGCGACGTGTACTCCAACCTCACAGGCGCGGTGGCCACCAGCTGCTATGGTGTGAAGGGTATGGCGTTCCGCTCCCGGGCCGACGGCCTGGTCCACCTGCTGCGGCGGGAGTCCATGTCCAAGGGCGTGAAGATCGTTTACAACGACGACCAGTCCATTTCCATCTACCTCCACATCATCGTGGACAACGGGGTCAACCTAATGGCGGTGGGCGAGTCCATCCAGAACGAAGTGAAGTACAACGTCCACCGCCTCACCGGGGTGGAGGTGCGCAGCGTCAACGTCTGCGTCGATTCCATGGTGATCGGCTAAGGCCGCCAGACCAGACAGAAAGGATTATCCGAATATGGTAGATATCATTGACGGCGCGCTGTTCCAGCGCATGGTGATCCACGGCTCCGCCTCCATCAACGCTCAGAAGCAGGCCATCAACGACCTGAACGTGTTCCCCGTACCAGACGGCGACACGGGCACCAATATGTCCCTGACCATTGGCACCGCCGCCGCCGAGGCCAAAAAGAAGCCCGCCCAGGCCATCGGTAAGGCGGCCTCCATCAATGCTTCCGCCCTGCTGCGGGGGGCCCGGGGCAACTCCGGCGTCATTTTATCCCTGCTGTTCCGGGGCGTCTCTAAGGGGCTGAAGGAGAAGGATGAGGCCGACGGCGTCACCTTTGCCTCCGCCTTGAATGAGGGCGTGTCCGCCGCCTATAAAGCGGTGATGAAGCCCGCCGAGGGCACCATTTTGACCGTGTCCCGCCTGGCCGCCGCCAAGGGCGCGGAGGCTGCGGCGGAGCACAACAGCGTGGAGGCGGTGCTGGAGGCCGCCATCGCCGAGGGTCAGGTCGCGCTGGCCGACACGGTGAACCAGAACCCGGTGCTGAAGAAGGCCGGGGTGGTGGACGCGGGCGGCAAGGGCTTTTTGTGCATCCTCCAGGGGATGCTGGACGAGTTGCGGGGCGTCCCCGCACCCGCCGAGGAGGACGACGACGCCCTGCCCGTGAAGGAGTCCGCCGACTTTGCCGCCTTGTCCGAGGAGGACATTACTTTTACCTTTGACACGGTGTTCATCGTCCGCAAGACCACCGGCAAGTCCATTGAGCCTTTCCGCGCTTATCTGAACAGCATCGGCGACAGCCTGGTCATCGGTGAGGACGACGAGGCGTTCAAGGTCCACGTCCACACCGACACCCCTGGCGCGGCCCTGTCCGAGGCTCAGAAGTACGGCACCTTGGAGCTGGCGAAAATTGAGAATATGCGCACCCAAGCCGAGGAGCTGGCGGCGGGCAAGAAGGCCCAGAGCACCGACGACCTGGACCAGATCGAGGCCGAGCTGGAGGCCCAGGAGGACGGGGACGCCGCCGTCGCCGCCCCCGAGAAAAAGTTTGGCGTAGTGGCCGTCAGCGCCGGGGAGGGCATGGCCTCCGTGTTTAAGGATCTGGGGGTGGACGGTGTCATTTCTGGCGGGCAGACCATGAACCCCTCCACCGAGGACATTCTGCGGGAGATTGCCCGCACCCCCGCCGAGGTGGTGTTTGTCCTGCCCAACAACAAGAACATCATTATGGCCGCCCAGCAGTGCGTGGGGTTGGTGGAGGGTAAGGAAATCGTGGTGGTTCCCACCCGCACCGTGCCCCAGGGCATCTCCGCCATGCTGGTGCTGGACACCGAGGCGGACACCGAGACCAACTCCGCCGCCATGGAGGAAGCCCGCAAAAACGTGCGCACCTCCGAGATCACCTACGCCGCCCGGGACTCCGACTTCGACGGCTTTGAGATCCATGAGGGCGACTACATGGCTTTGGCGGAGGGCCAGCTTTTCGGCACCGACCGGGCCATCGACTCCCTGCTGGAGCGGCTGGCTAAGGCGGACTCCCAGCAGAACGCCGAGTTCATCAGCATTTTCTACGGCGAGAACGTGACGGAGGAACAGGCCAACAAGGCGCTGGACATCTTCCAGAAGCAGTGCCCCAATGCGGAAATCACCCTGCTGTCGGGGGGACAGCCGGTTTACTACTATATGATCTCCGCGGAGTAAATTCAGATTTTCTGAGCGTCCGGGCTTTTGCCCGGGCGCTTTTTTGCGTGAAAAATTTCTCTGGGAAAATGTAAAATGAGCTTGACACAAAATGTAAAGCGTGCTATACTCCTTTTTGTAAAGCAAGCTTTACAATTCAAGGAGGTGGACGGCATGGAAAACCGTATTGCCGCTCTGCGGAAGGAGCGGCGCATTTCCCAGGCGGAGCTGGCGGAGGCGGTGGCGGTCACCCGGCAGACCATCATTTCGCTGGAGAGCGGGCGGTATAACGCCTCGCTTCTGCTGGCCCACAAAATCGCCCAATACTTTGGGACCACCATCGAGGACATTTTCTTATTTGAGGAGGAAGAAGCATGAAACGCAACTGCAATTTTCAGAGAAACCCCGCGTTTGCCATCGGCCTTGTGCTGATGTGGGGCGGCCTATTCATCCAAAACGTGCTGGAGCTTCAGGGGGCGGCACTGGGCATGACCCATTTGGTATGCGGCGCGGGCATTGGCCTTACCTTCGTGGGCCTGCTGTACGGCTCGCCCAAAATCCGGCCCCTGTTTGACCGCCTCCGGGCCTTCAAGCTGCGCCTGCTGGGCATGGAATAAGGAGGAATCTTCATGCTAATGCGAATGTTTGATACGTCGGATTACGAACGCTCTCTGCGCCGCCGCCGTCTGATGGCCCTGGGCCTGATGGCGGTGGGGATCACGGGGCTGGTGTGCTACGCTCTGCTGATTCATGACAGCGATGTCCTGCCCGACTACGCCCGGGGCTTTTATCTGGGCGCGGCCACCGGCAGCACCATTGGAGCGGTGGTGCTCCTGGCGCGGATGCAGTACCTGCTTACCCACCCGGAGGCCCGGAAAAAGGCCAAGATCCAGGAGCAGGACGAGCGGGAGAAGGCTATCGTCAACCAGGCGTTTCAGTTTGCCGGGATGTTTACCTTTTTTGCCGCTGTGGCGTCTATGTTCGTGCTGGTGGCAGTGAGCAAGACGGCGGCCCTGGCGGTGTTCGGCGTCATCGTGGTGTACGCCGTCAGCTGGCCGCTGGCCAGCCTGTACCTGTCCAAAAAGCTGTGAGCGCCCGGTATCTGACATTAAAAATCACCCCCGAGCTGGCGGGGCTGGAGGTCAACACCCTCCTGCGCCGCACGCTGGGACTGTCCGGCACGGTCCTGCGGCGGGTGAAGTGGCTGGAGGACGGCATCACCCTGGACGGCGTGCGGGTGAACGTCCGGGTCCGGGCACAGGAGGGCGAGACGCTGGCGGTCCGGCTGACGGACCCGTCCCCCACGTCCGGGGTGGTTCCGGCGGAGGGTCCGCTGGACATTGTTTACGAGGACCCGGACCTCATCGTGCTGAACAAGGCCCCCGGCGTGCTGGTCCACCCCGGACACGGTCATTTTGACGATACCCTGGGTAATTTTTTGATGTATCATTACAGAGCGTCTGGAGACGAGTCCGATTTTCACCCCGTCCACCGGCTGGACAAGGGGACTTCCGGGCTGTTAGCTGTAGCCAAGCACGCCCACGCCCAGGAGAAGCTGAAAAACCAACTTCACACCAACGAGTTCCGGCGGGTGTATCTGGCGGTATGCGACGGCGCGCCCTCCGAACCTTCCGGAACGGTGGATGCGCCCATCGGCCCGGTGGACGGCTCCCTAGTGGCCCGGGAGGTGCGGCCGGAGGGACGGCCCGCCCGCACACATTACAAGGTTCTGCGGACCTGCGGCCCCCGCTCTCTGGTGGAGCTGGAGCTGGAGACGGGCCGTACCCACCAAATCCGCGTCCATATGGCCCACATCGGCTGTTCCCTCACTGGAGATTTCCTGTACGGAAGGTCAAACCAGGCGCTCATTGCCCGTCCGGCCCTCCACTCGGCGCGGCTGGAGCTGACCCACCCCATCACCGGGGAACGGCTGTTCTTTTCCATCCCCCTGCCCGCCGACATGGCGACGCTGATTCCAAAGGAGAATATTTTATGAAGAAATTACAGCTTGTCAGTCTTATGGTACTGGCTTTGTCGATACTCCTGTGGACGGCAGGCCGGACCGTCCTCCCTTTGCCGGACTGGGCTGTGCGGCTGAACGGCGTTATGATGCTGATTGTTATGCCGCTGCTGGTATTTTCCAGCGTCCGGCGAAAGGTTAAGAATTCATAAAGACGACCGGAGTCATATTGACGTATTACACCATATGCTATACTATATTGTACGCTATAATATAAGAAGGGAAGGATTTCCATGGCAAAAAACGAGCGCTTTCAAGTGATTCACGAGGAGGGCAACGGCCTGACCTCAAATCATTACATCGTTTTGATGGATTCTGTCACCGGCGTGCAGTACCTGTTTGCCCACTCCGGCTATGCGGGCGGGCTGTGCCCTCTGGTCAACAAGGAGGGCGGACCCCTCACTTGGGATACCTGAAGGAAGTCCGGGAGCTTTCCCGGACTTTTTTCGTCCCTCCTGTGATATTCTGAGAAGAACCGCGTCTTTATGGGTGAAAGGGCCTTTCGAGGAGTGATTAACCATGGACGACAACGCGATCATAGAGCTGTACTTTGCCCGGGACCAGCAGGCCGTCGAGGCCACCAGCCGGGAATACGGTGCATACTGCACCGCCATTGCCAACAATATCCTGAACGACCAGGGGGCTGCGGAGGAGTGCGTCAACGACGCATGGCTGAAGTGCTGGCAGTCCATCCCGCCCCAGCGGCCCAAGTCGCTGAAAAGCTTTGCGGGGCGCATTGTGCGCAACCTGGCGCTCAGCGCCCGCCGGGCCGACATGGCCCGGAAGCGGGGCGGCGGACAGGTTCAGCTTGCCCTGGACGAGCTCAGCGAGGTGGTTTCCGGCGGCGACACCCCAGAGGGGGAGCTGGACCGGAAGGCCTTCCGGGCAACGTTGGACGATTTCCTGGAGGGGCTGCCCGAACGCAACCGGAATTTGTTCCTGCGGCGGTACTGGTACTTAGACAGTGTGGAGCAGCTGGCCAAACGGTTCCGCATGAGCCGGTCCCAGGTGACCACCACGCTCTACCGCCTGCGGCAGAAGCTGCGCGTCCATCTTCAACAGGAGGGATTTGAACTTTGAAAAACCACGAGCTTTTAGATATGATCGGGGACGTGAAGGAGGACTATGTGCTGGAGGCCAGTAATAATATGGTGAAGCCTCGGTTCCGCTGGAAAACCCTGGCGGTCTGCGCCGCCTGCGCGGCGCTGATCGTCGCGGCCTATCCCGCGTTCCAGGCGGCCCATCCCCAGGGGGTGGATTCCTATTCAGGGCTGCTGGACGAGGCCGCCGGTCCGGCGGCGGCCCCAGAGGACGCCCAAGGCCCAGGCCTGCACAGCTATATCGTGATGGAGGATGGAGGAGGCAGTGTTTCGACCTACGGGGAGTACAAGGCCGGAGTGGGCGGCGCGCTTCCCGCCCCCATGCCCCCGGAGAGCGACGTTACCGGCGGGGGCGCTGACGACGGCGGCGGGGAGTCGGACGTGGACGGCAGCTTTTACGGAGAAAACGGGCAGGATATGCCCGTGGAGCAGGCGCCCTATGACCAGTACAACAGCCTGTTTGAAAACGCCCGGCTGGATCAGTACCCGGAATGGTACGGGGGAGCCTATATCGACTACAGCGCTTTGGGCGAACCGTCCAAGCTGGTGGTGTGCATTGTGGAGGGCTTCCGCACCCCGGAGCTGGAGCAGCAGATTGCGGAGTGGTGCGGGGAAGGCGTTTGGACCTACCGGGACGTGAAATATTCCAGGGGCTATTTGCAGACCCTGATGGAGCGGCTGAATGACAGCGAATTCCTCGACGTGGTAAACCGGGACAAAACGGCGTCCAGCTGTGGCGTTTATGAGCAGGAAAACTGTATCCGAATGGATTGGAGCGACGTTCCCAGCGACGACGCCCTGGCAGCCCTGGCCCAGCTGGACCCAGAGGGAGACGCCATTCAAATCCGGGTGTTTACCGGGCGCGCCGTGATTACCGACGCTGTGAAGGGTCCCGCGTCCGAGCCAGCCACGGACCCGGTTCCCGGCGGCGCACAGGAGTTCCCTGCGGAAAAGACGCCCGCCGGCGAAGAGTCCTTCCTGCCCGCCGCCGCGGAAACCGCCCAATATGATACGCTTCCATTCTCCCTTTGCGGCCTGCCTCTGGCGGAGCCTGACGCGGGTCCCGAAGGGAAGGACTAAATTTTCTTTCTTTTTTCAGACAAATAGGTTATAATATTGCCGGTCGGGACAGCTCGGCCGGCAATATTATGTTTGAGGTGACCTCTATGGCCCATAATGACGCGAACCATCCCACCATGAAAATTTCCTATAATGCTCCCGTAGCCCTCACCTTTGCTCTGCTGTCCCTTGCCGCCCTGGTGGCCAACTATTTCACCGGCGGCTGGGCCAACGCCACGCTGTTTTCCGTCTACCAGTGCCCCCTGAGCGACCCGCTGGCCTGGTTCCGCTTCTTTGGCCATGTGCTGGGCCACAGCGGGTACGCCCACTATATCGGCAATATGGTGCTGATTCTGGTGCTGGGGCCCAACCTGGAGGACCGGTTCGGAAGCTGGAACGTGCTGTGGGCCGTTTTGTTCACGGCCCTGGTGTCCGGGCTGGTGCAGTTTATCTTTTTCCCAAACTCCGCCCTGCTGGGGGCGTCGGGCATTGTGTTTATGATGATCCTGCTGTCCTCCTTCGGCGGGGTGCGCAACGGCGCCATCCCCACCACGCTGATCCTGGTGGCCATTTTTTACCTGGGCGGCGAGCTGTGGGACGCTATTTTTGTCCGGGACAACATCTCCCAGCTCACCCACATCATCGGCGGGCTGTGCGGGACGGTGCTGGGGTTCGCGCTGTCCGGCAGGCGATAGCGCGACGATAGGCGCACAGGGGAGCTTGGACCGGAGCGGGCTTTGCAAACCAGGAATTGTGGAACAATTCTGTTTGCGAAGCGAGTCGGAGGGAACGCGACCCGGCGGTGCGCTCAATCGGAGCGTGGCTGCGCTGTGCCCCCGGCCCTGCCGGGGGCTTTTCCCTGCTGTAAACAATATGTGAACAACATATATTTTCCTTGACAGAGGGGGTAGCAGGGGCTAATATATGTGAAGCAAATATATTGGGAGGCGTTACCGTGAATGGAGACGACCGGATTTGCTTCCTCACCGTATTCCAAACCCTGAAAACCAAAACCGCCCGCCTGCTGGAGCCCATCGTCCAGGCGGAGGGGCTGACCCCCTTACAGGCCTCCGTGCTGCTCCAGCTTTTCCGGCAGAACGCCGCCGTCGGGGACATCAGCGAGGCCACCTGCATGGGACAGGCCAACGCCTCCTCCCTGTGCAAAAAGCTGGAGCAGGGCGGCTTTCTCACCCGGAGCCGAGGCGAATCGGACGGGCGGGTGGTCACCCTTTCCCTGACCCCAAAGGGCCGGGAAACGGTGGAGCGCATCCAGCGGCAGCTGGACCATTATTTGAAGCTGCTCGACGGCCTGCCCTCCGGTACAAGGGAGGGGCTGGAACGGGGATTTCAGGCGGCAAATCAAATGCTGGACTATCTTTTAGAACAAATCAAAGGAGACCAAGACCCATGCTGAAGCTTTCCAACATCACCAAGCAGTACACCCTGGGGGGCAGTACCATCGACGCTCTGCGGGGGGTGGACCTGGAATTCCGAGAAAACGAATTTGTGTCTATTCTCGGCCCCTCCGGCTGCGGCAAAACCACCACGCTGAACATCATCGGCGGGCTGGACCGCTACACCAGCGGCGATTTAATCATCAACGGGCGGTCCACCAAGGGCTATAAGGACGGCGACTGGGACGCCTACCGCAATCACTCCATTGGTTTTGTGTTCCAGAGCTACAACCTGATCCCCCACCAGACCGTACTGGCCAACGTGGAGCTGGCCCTGACCCTGGCGGGCGTGTCCAAAAAGGAGCGCCACCGCCGCGCCGTTGAGGCCCTGGAACGGGTGGGGCTGGGGGACCAGCTCAATAAAGTGCCCTCCCAGATGTCCGGCGGGCAGATGCAGCGGGTGGCCATCGCCCGGGCCCTCATCAACGACCCGGACATTCTGTTGGCCGACGAGCCCACCGGCGCGCTGGACTCCGAGACGTCGGTGCAGGTGATGGAGCTGCTCAAGGAGGTGGCCCGGGACCGGCTGGTCATCATGGTCACCCACAACCCGGAGCTGGCCCAGCAGTATTCCACCCGCATTGTCACCCTGAAGGACGGCAAGGTCACCGGGGACTCCAACCCCTACCATTCCGAGGAGGCCGCCCCGGTCCTCACCGGAAAGCAGGCCAGGGGGGAGCACAAGACCTCCATGTCCTTCCTCACCGCCCTGTCCCTGTCGCTCACTAACCTGCGCACAAAAATGGGCCGGACGGTGCTCACCGCCTTTGCCGGGTCCATCGGCATCATCGGCATTGCCCTCATTCTGGCCCTGTCCACCGGCATCAACGACTATATCAACAAGGTGCAGGAGGACACCCTGTCCAGCTATCCCCTGACCATTCAGGCGGAGAACACCGACATGACGGCCATGATGGCCTCCCTCATGGGGGCGCGGCGGGATATGCTTACCGGCGAGGCCGACCAGGGCCAGGACCCGGACCGGGTGTACGCCTCCACCGTCATGTACGACATGATGGACTCCATGCTCAACGCCGAGGTGGAGACCAACAACCTGGAAGCCTTCAAAGCGTATCTGGACAACGGGGGCGGCGGCATTCAGGATATGGCCACCATTCAGTACAGCTACGATTTTGACTTCGACATCTACACCCAGGACGAAAACGGCGACATCATCAAGTGCGACGTCATGACCCTGATGCAGGACGCCATGACCGCCATGTACGGCGGGGATTACTCCTCTTATTTCGACTCCATGGGCTCCATGTACTCCGCTATGGACGTGTGGGAGGAGCTGCTGCCCGGGGATGAGGGCCGGCTGGTTTCCCCCCAGGTCCAGGGGGACTATGAGCTGCTTTACGGCAGCTGGCCTCAGAACTACGACGAGGTCATTTTGTTCGTGGACTCCAACAATGAGATCTCCGACCTGATGCTCTACGCCCTGGGCCTGATGCCCCACGACGACATGGAGGAGGCCATGATCTCCATGTCCAAGGGAGAAGCCATGGAGGCCCCTGAAATGAGCTGGTCCTATGAGGAGCTGGCCGGGCTGGGCTTCAAGCTGATCCTCCCGGCGGAGTACTACCAGCACGACCCGGACACGGATACTTACACCGACATGTCCGCCACCGAGGCGGGGATGGACTTCCTCTACAACAGCGACGACACCGGCGTGCGTTTGAAGGTGGCGGGCATCGCCCGGCCCGCCGGAGAGGGCAGTGGTATGGGCGGCGGCATGACCTCCGGCGGCATCGGCTACACCAGCGCTTTGACCCGGTACGCCATTGAGACCACAGCTGAGACCGAGATTTTGGTCAAGCAGCTGGACGACCCGGACACCGACGTCATTTCCGGCCTGCCCTTCCCCAAAGACAGCGACGTGGAGCCCACCGACGGGGAAAAGGCGGAGGCCATCACGGAATACCTGTCCGCCCTGTCCGCCGCCGACAAGGCGGCCGCCTATGTGGACGTGATGGGCCAGCCGGCCCAGGAGTACGTGGACAGGGTGGTGGACCAGCAGATGGCGGGCATGACCCGGGAAGCCGTCGAGGAGATGATCGTGGAGCAGTACGCCGGCGAGATGGGGGTGGACGGGGACACCGTCCGGGGCTACATCGCCGACATGAGCGATGAGGAGCTGTTCCAGCGGGTGGAGGAGGCCATTGCCCAGGGCGTGCGGGAGCAGTACGCCGCCGGGGCGGAGGCCCGCCTGGGGGCGCTGTCCGCCGACCAGCTGGCGGCAATGATGGATCTGACCCTGGATCAGGGGACCACCTTTGTGGTGACGCCCCCCGACGATCCGGATGCGCCCATGGACGAGGCCGCCGGGATGGGCAATCCCTCTATGGCCGCGCCCAGCCCCTTTACTCCGGAGCAGTTTGTCTACCTCTATGACAACTATATGCCCCCCACCCGGTCCTCCTCCACCTATGAGGACAACCTGGACCTGCTGGGCTACACCCGGCTGGATGCCCCCTCCGCCATCAGCATCTACGCCACCACCTTCGCCCAGAAGGACCAGATCGCCGATCTCATCAAGGAGTATAACGCCGGGGTGGCCGAAGAGGATGAGATCGGCTACACCGACTATGTGGCTCTGCTCATGAGCTCCATCACCGGCATCATCAGCGGCATCAGCTATCTGCTCATTGCGTTCGTGTCCATCTCGCTGGTGGTGTCCTCCATTATGATCGGCATCATCACCAACATCTCGGTGCTGGAGCGCACCAAGGAAATCGGCATTCTCCGGGCCGTGGGCGCCTCCAAACGGGACGTGTCCCGGGTGTTCAACGCCGAGACCCTGATTGTGGGGCTGGCGGCGGGCCTGCTGGGCATTCTGGTCAGCGTGGCCGCCACCTTCCCCATCAACGCGGTGATCCACAACCTGACGGGGCTGGACGACCTCACCGCCGTACTGCCTCCTGTGGCGGGAGCCGTTCTGGTGGCCATCAGCGTAGTGCTCACCGTGTTCGCCGGGCTGGTTCCCTCCCGGGGCGCGGCCAAGAAGGACCCGGTGGAGGCGCTGCGGAGCGAGTAAGTTTTCCTTGCAAGTTTCGTGCCATGTGCTATAATGGGTAGACTGCACCCGCATACGGCGCGAACTTTGCAAAGGAGTGATTCAGATGCTGGAGACGAAAGACCTTATCCTGGACAAGGCCGGATTTGAGGACTGGGAAGCCATGTACCGCAATGTGTGGCGGCACCCGGAGAGCGCCCGGTATATGAGGTGGCGCGTGACCATGGACCCGGCCGACGCACCGGACCGGATGCGCCGCACCATTGAGTGGCAGAAAGCCCACGACACCTACCTGGTATATCTCAAGGCCACCGGTCAGGCCATCGGCTTTGCCGGGGTGGAGCAGATGAGCCCCACAGCTTGGGAGGAGGCGGGGATCTGTCTGGGCCCGGACTACGTGGGCCGGGGCTATGGGAAGCAGATCCTCCAGCGTCTGGTGGACTATGCGAAAAGTCTGGGGGCGGAGGAGTTTGTCTGCTATGCCAGAGAACAGAACACGGCTTCCCGGGCCCTCATCGCGTCCTTGGGCTTCGCCTGGATTGACGCGGAGGAGAAGGTGGACGAGCGGGACGGCAGCACCTATACTTACCTGAAATTTCATAAGGCCCTGTGATGACTTTGGGCGGCTGTCACCGACAGCCGCCCTTTCCCCTTGCAATTCTCGCCCACTGTGATATAATTTCAGGGATATTTCCTCAGATTGGAGAACTTCCCATGGATTACTTTCACCTGTCCAACCGACAGGACGCCATCGGCCGCATCAGCGCCCTGGGCCTGGCCCACCTGGGCGACGGCGTGTACGAGCTGATGGTGCGCTCCTGGCTTTGCCTCCACGGCAAGGCCACCAACGCGGGCCTGCACAAGGCGGCGGTCAAATATGTGGCCGCTCCCGCCCAGGCCAAGCTGGTCCGGGCCATCCTGCCCCGGCTCACCGAGGAGGAGCAGGGGGTGTACCGGCGGGGCCGCAACAGCCACACCGCCGCCGTCCCCAAAGGGGCCAGCGTGGGGGAGTACCACGCCGCCACGGCCCTGGAGTCCCTGTTCGGCTGGCTGTACCTGCAAGGAAGAACCGACCGGCTCAACGAGCTGTTCGACGTCATGATGGAGGAGGCCGAACATGCCCTTTGACTCGTCGGCGCAAAGTCCGCTCTGCTCGGAACGGCCTTGCGGCCATTCCTCGTGCCGCTCCCTTGCGCCTTCTCTCCCCACAAAGCCAAAGGACGGCTTTGCGGGGGCCCCAATATTTCTTTGGAAGGAACCGTAAACCATGCCTTTTGACGCGATTTTCATGACCGCACTGGCCGGGGAGCTGCGGCAGGCCCTCACCGGCGGCAAGGTGGACAAGCTCTATCAGCCCGCCCGGGACGAGGCGGTGCTCCACATGCGGGCGGGGAAGGAAAACGTGCGGCTGCTGCTGTCCGCCAGCCCCGCCCATCCCAGAGCCCAGCTCACCAGGGTTCCCCGGGAAAACCCGGAGACGCCCCCCATGTTTTGCATGCTGCTGCGCAAGCACTTCACCGGAGCACGGCTGCTGGAGCTCACCCAGCCCTCCATGGAGCGTCTGCTGGACTTCCGCTTCGAGACCCTGGACGAGCTGGGCGACCGGGTGGAGCGGCGGCTGGTGCTGGAGTGCATTGGGCGCAAGTCCAACCTCATCATGCTGGACGGCGCGGGGCGGATCACCGACTGTATGCGCCGGGCGGACGGCGACCTGTCCGCCAAGCGGCCCGTCATGCCGGGGCTGTACTACGCCCTCCCCGAGCCCACCGGGCGGCTGGACCCCTCCGCCATGACAGCCGAGGAGCTTCGGGCCTATGTTCTCGCCAACGCCCCCAAGGGGGACGGCCAGGACAAATGGCTGCTGGACTCCTTCAACGGCCTGTCGCCTCTCATCGCCCGTGAATTGGCGTTCCAGGGAGAGGGGACCAGGGAAGGGCTGGCGGACCGCTTCAACCAGCTCATGGACCGGGTGCGGGAGGGAGATTACACCCCCACCGTCCTCATCCGGGACGGCAGGCCCATGGACTTCACCTTCATGCCGGTGCTGCAATACGGCCCCTGCGTGGAGCTGAAACGCTATCCCACCTTCTCCGAGCTGCTGGACGACTTCTACGAGCAGAAGGAGGCCCAGGAGCGGGTGAAGCAGCGGGGGCAGGACTTTATCCGCTCCGTCACCCAGGCCCGCAACCGCACGGCGAAAAAAATCGTCAACCAGGAGGGGGACCTGGCCCGCTCCGTAGACCGGGAGAGGCTGCGGCAGTTCGGGGATATCATCACCACCAATTTCTATCAGATGAGCAAGGGGCAAACCGTGCTCCGGGCTCAAAACTATTATGACCCGGAGTGCAGGGAGGTGGAGGTCCCCCTGGACCCGCTGCTCACCCCCCAGCAGAACGCCGCAAAATACTACAAGGACTATAAAAAGGCCCAGAAGGCGGAGGAAATGCTCACCATCCAGCTGGAGAAGAACCGCCGGGAGCTGGACTATTTGGACAGCGTGCTCCAGATGATAACGCTCTCCGAGGGAGACCGGGACCTCCAGGAGATCCGCCAGGAGCTGATGGACAACGGCTATCTCAAGCAGCACAAGCGGAAAATGACCGCCAAGGGGCGGGTGAAAATCGTTCACTCCAAGCCCATGGAGTTCCGCTCCAGCGCGGGCCTGACCATTCTGGTGGGCAAAAACAACAGCCAGAACGACCGGCTGACCTTGAAGGACGCCGATAAGCGGGACCTGTGGCTCCACGCCCAAAAGCTCCACGGCTCCCACGTCATTTTGAAGACCGGCGGGGCGGAGCCGGACGAGGCGTCCCTCACCGAGGCGGCCATGCTGGCGGCCTGGTTCTCCCAGGGGCGGGAGTCGGGCCAGGTGCCGGTGGACTACACCCCTGTCAAGGCGGTAAAGAAGCCCGCCGGGGCCAAGCCCGGCTACGTCGTCTACAACACCTGCCGTACGCTGTACGTCACCCCCGGCGAGGAGCTGGTGCGGCGGCTGCGGGCCGGAAAAAAGAATTGAGGAGGAATGCGCCGTGAGCCAGCTCATGTCCGGTGAAGAATTATATCAGCAGACAAAAATTATCGCCGCCCACCGCTTTATGTCCCCCGCTCAGGCCTGGCCCAAGCTGGACCGGGACGTGACCGTGGTGAGGGAGGAGGACGGACCGGCGGGGTCCCTGCTGTTTTCCTGCCATATGGACCAGTCCATGGTCAACCCCATGGGTATCGTTCACGGCGGGATCACCGCCTCCCTGGTGGACACCTGTATGGGCATTACCTGCTCCGCCCAGCGCGAGAGCATGGCATGCCCCACTATCAGCATGACGGTGAACTATGCCAGGCCCGTTCCTCCCAACGTTGACGTCTGGGTACGGGTCCGGACAGTCCGGCTGGGCGCCTCCTCGGGGCAGCTGTCGGCAGAGCTGTTTCTGCCGGAGAAGCCGGAGGAGCTGCTGGTCACCGCCACCGGAATATACAGCATAAAAAAGCCGCGCCTGTGAGGCGCGGCTTTTCCCATTTATTTTTGCAGCAGCATACCGCTGCGGGGGCGCACGGTGACCCAGTTTCCCTGGGAGATGAGCGGCTTGTGCTGATCGGCATTCGTGCCGTCTGCCCGGATGGTCCACCGCCCGGAGGGAAGCTGGATGGCGTAATCGTGCTCCGTGGCGTTGTACACCACGAACAGGCGCTCCCCACAGGGGCCGCCCTCCTCCACCTGGAAGGAGAGCACGCCGTCCCGGTAGACGTTGGTGTTCACAATCCTTTTGGCTGCCTCGGGGCTTTTATCGCACAGGCCGGGCAAGGCCTTGCGCAGGCGGATCAGCTGCCGGTAATAGTCCGTCAGCCCGCCGAAGGTCCAGGCCCGATGCCAGTCCAGCTTGTTGACGTCAGGGGAGGACTTGTAGCTGTTGTGGTCCCCCAGCTTGGTCCGGGCGAACTCCTCTCCCGCCTGGAGAAACAGGTTTCCTTGGCAGGTGAAATAGATGAAAGCCGCCAGCTTGTTCTGGGCCAGCAGGTCCTCCCGGGAGTCCTGGTAGGAGGGAGCGCCCGCTTTGCTGGAGCACAGGGCCAGCTTGTCCCACAAAGTATAGTTGTCGTGGGCGGACACGTAGTTGATGACCTGGGAGCAGGCCCGAGGCTTGAAATCCCCCACGCCCCCCATCCAGCCGGAGACGCCGCACAAAATGGTCTCGCCCAGCCCAAAGCCGCCGCTGACAAAGCCGGGCTGCTCAGCGTGGAAGCAGTCGCCCTTGACAGCGTCCCGGGTAGTGTCGCAGAACACGGCAATATTGGGGTCCATCCGGGGGGCGTTGCCCTTCATGGCCGGGGCGGTGTTTGGCTCCATGGGGGAGTCCGCCGCCCGCCAGGGCTCGCCGTACACCAGCTTTTCCCCGGGACCGAAAGTGGCGTCCAGCGCCCAGCGGATGCGGTTCATCAGCTCCACGGTGAGCAGGCCCATCAGATCAAAGCGGAAGCCGTCGATGTGGTACTCCCGGGCCCAATACAGCACCGAGTGCAGAATATAGTTGTCCACCATGGCCCGGCCCGCCGCGATGTCGTTGCCGCAGCCCGAGCCGTTGGACAGCGAGCCGTCCGCCCAGCGGCGGTAGTAGTAGCCCGGGGCGGAGCGCTCCAGCCAGGAGTCGGCGGCATAGGTGTGGTTATACACCACGTCCATGACCACACGCAGGCCGTTCTGGTGGAGGGCCTGAATCATCTCCTTGCACTCCCTGATGCGCAAGGCGCCGTCCGACGGGTCAGTGGAGTAGCTGCCCTCGGGGAGGTTGTAGTTCATGGGGTCGTAGCCCCAGTTGAACTGCTTGTCGTCTCCGCCCTCGTCTACGGAGCCGAAGTCATAGATGGGCAGCAGCTGGACATGGGTCACGCCCAGGCCCTTCAGGTGCTCCATGCATAGGGGCAGGCGGCCGTCCTTGTCCCTCCAGGAGAAGGCCTTGAACTTGCCCCGGTATTGCTCTGGGATGCCGCTCCCGGCGTCGTAGGAGAAGTCCTTGACGTGGAGCTCGTAAATAATGTTCTCCGGCTGGACCGGAGGCGGGCAGTCTGCGCTGAAGCCCTCCGGATCGGTGCGGGACAGGTTCACAGCCATGCTCCGGACGCCGTTGCGGCCTGCGGCGGCGGCATAGGGGTCGGCAGTACGGGCCGAGCGGCTGGCCACCGTCACCTCGTAGTCATAATAGGTCCCGTGGAGGTCCCCCTCCAGGGTCAGCGCCCAGACGCCCTGGTCGCCCAACTCCAGCGCCCGGTGCTCATAGGCGCCGTCGGTATCGTTTCGGTATAAAAACAGTTCCACCCGGGAGGCCTCCGGACTCCAGAGCTTAAAAATCGCCCGGTCCCGGGTACAGGTACACCCCAGATCACAGCCGTCGTAGGCGTAGCGGCGGTCAAATTCCTTGTCAAAATGCGTTTGATTTCCCACACTCATTCCCCATAACTAACCAACTGATTTGTCATAACATCCGGCATTCAGTCCGGTTTCTCTACTATATTTGTTTTTCTCCTCCTTGTCAACTAAAAAATGTTTCAGTGAAAAAATTTTTTAGATTGCACAAAAGCGTCCCCTGCCTGCGCACAGGCAGGGGACGCTTTTGCTTGAATTCACCCGTTTCGTTCCGGGCAGTAGTCCTGTAAAAAGGATGACACCGCCGACCAGTATAGCTGCGGGTCCGTGCCCACCGCGGTGGCGTGGCCCGCTCCGGGCAGCCACAGGAAGCGCTTGGGGCACCGGGCGGTCTGGTACAGCTTGCCCATCATGGAGGCGGGGACGAAACGGTCGTCCACGCCGTGGATGAACAGGGTGGGCGTTCTGGAGTGGAGCACCGCCTGGATGGGGGCGGCGTCCCGCAGGTCGAAGCCCGCCCGGCGCAGGGCCGTTTTGCGCAGGGCGGAGAACAGCGCCCCAGCCGGCAGAGGCAGGCTCCCCGGCCGGTCCTTCCGGCGGCTGAGAAGGTAGCGCATCTCCGCCTCAATAGAGGTGTAGGAGCAGTCGGAAACGGCGGCGCGCACCTGCCGGGGCAGCGGCCCCCCGGTGGCCATGAGCACGCTGGCCGCCCCCATGGACACGCCGTGGAGCACGACCTCCGCGCCTGGGTCCTTCCGGGCGATGTAGGTGGCCCAGCCCACCACGTCCAGCCGCTCGTCGTAGCCCCAGCCCACGTAATCGCCCTCGCTGTTGCCGTGGCCCCGCTGGTCGGGGAGCAGGACGTTCCACCCCCGGTCGTTGTACCACCGGGCGACGGCGCCCATGGACTCATAGGTATCATGATAGCCGTGGAGGCAGATGGCCCACCGGCGGCAGCCCGTCATGCCCGGCACCAGGGCCGCCCACAGGATCAGCCCGTCTGCCGCCTGGATGGTGACCTCCCGAAAGCCGATCTTCCGGCGGGCCCAGGCCCGTCCGTCGGCCTGAACCTGATTGGCCTCCGGCTCGTCCATGGAACGGACCAGGGGGATCATACACTGGTTATAAAGATAATTGCCCAGGGCGGCCCAACCCCCTGCGGCGCCCGCGCCCGCCGCAGCCAGCCCCAGCAATCCAAAAGTAGTTTTTTTCTCCATGGCGGCCTCCCAAACTCGTTTTCCTCATCATACTCCCGGCAGGGCCCGTCCGTCAACGGGCAAAGTGTAAAACCTTTGTAAATCCGGTCTTTTTGTCAAGCGGACGTGCAACGTTTCCACCCCATCCTGTCCGTTTTTCCGGACCATTTGAAAAAAGTCAGGGGAGAAAAATCGGTCACATAGGCTTGACTTGTGTCGAATGAAGTGGTATCGTAAGGAACGAACTAGAACGTTAGTTTCAAAAATAAAAAGGAGGTTCGATAATGACCAATCACGATCCACAGGCAAACGGTCTGCCGCCGGGGCGCAGCGTAATAGGCCCGCCTCACTTCAAGGACCAGACACCGGCGGCAGCACAAAGAGAGGCGCCGGCGTCGAAAGCTGCGCGCGCCGGAAAGTCATTCACCCTACCCATCGTGTAGGCCTCCCCTGTCAATGGGGATTCCTACGGGGCTCCGCCCCTTAGGTGCGCTCTCTGGTTCCTTTCTCTTGTATGAGAGAAAGGAAAGGCTCCAGCAGGGCTCCGCTCTGCCGGAAAGCAAAAAAGCGCCCGCAAACCTAGGTTCGCGGGCACATGGTGGAGGAGGATGGATTCGAACCATCGAAGGCAAAGCCAGCAGATTTACAGTCTGTCCCCTTTGGCCACTTGGGTACTCCTCCGTATTCAGTTAAGCAGAAGAAGGTGGAGCTGGTGGACGGATTCGAACCCCCGACCTGCTGATTACAAATCAGCTGCTCTACCAGCTGAGCTACACCAGCGCAGCTTCTGCGTTCACAACGATGGTTATTATAACAGCAGGAGGTGGGTTTGTCAACAGTTTTTTGAAAAAGAAATAAAAAAGAGAGGATTGAGTGAGAGCGAAAGGGAGAAATTTCCAGGCGAGCCGGGAGGAGCGGTGCAGCCTGTGCCGGGGGGAGCTCTACCCTGGCGACCCCTATTTTCAGCTGGAGGGCCGGGCGGTGTGCGAGGACTGCCTGGGGCGGTACGCCCGGCGGTACTTCGCCGCCCAGCTGCGCCGGGTGCGCGGCGGCGGAATCAGGGGAGTTGACACTGTTTGACACAAAGGAGTACAAAAAAGGAGCTATGACGCTATACGAGCTATCACTGGAATATGAACAGACGGCGGCGGCGTTGCGCCGCCGCATTGTAGAGCTGGAGCACGCCGGCCGGGAGGCGGGCAGCGAGGAGGGCAGGCATCAGCTGGAGGGGCGTATCCGCCCCCTGCGCTCCATGTACCGGGACGTGCGGGCGGTGGCCCGCCACCTGGAGCATTACTACGAAAAGCATACCCCCAGGCAAAAGGCCGGGGGAGGAAAGCCGGCAAATGTGAGGAGGCGCTGAGCGATGCGGGCAGTTTCTTATGACAATACCTTCGGCATGGTGGATTTGGCGGTATATACCGAGCTGATGGCCCAGGACAACAAGGAGCAGATCAACCGCCTGAAGCGCAACCTGACCCATGCCCTGCGTCAGGACATCACACAGCGGCAGCGGGAATACATGATCCTTTACTATGGACAGAACATGAGCATGGAGGCCATTGCCAAACAGTGCGGGGTGAACAAGTCCACCGTGTCCCGGACGCTGAAGCGGGGGCGGCAGCGGCTGTACCGCTGTTTGCGTTATGGTGCGGCGAACCTGTTGGAGCAGGCCGAAAGTTAAGCGTTTTAACAGTTGTAAACTGTTCCGGTATATGGTATGATGTGACCGGTTGATGCGCCCTCCAGGGCGCAGGATAAATTTCATAAGCTGAGGTCACATCATGAAATATCAAGGGGTATTTTTCGACTTCGATTACACCTTAGGGGACTCCACCCCCGCCATTGCCGAGGGCTACCGTCTGGGCTTCGCCGCCCTGGGGCTGGACCCGCCCACGGTGGACCAGGTGCGCCACACCATCGGGCTGACCCTGGAGGACGGCTACGCCCTCATCACCGGGGACCACAACCCGGACCGGCAGGAGGCCTTCTGCCGCACCTTCCAGCACGCGGTGGGCGTGAAGGCGCAGGGAGAGCGGCGCAGGCTGATGATTGAGGGCACCACCCTGTTTCCCGGCGCGGTGGAGCTTTTGCAGGCGCTGCGGGACACAGGAGTGCGCACTGCCATCGTGTCTACCAAGCCGGGGGACACCATCCGGAGCATTTTTGAGCACCAGGGGCGGCTGGACCTGCTGGACCTGGTGATCGGCGGGGATGAGGTCCACCACTCCAAGCCCAATCCGGAGGGGCTTGACATGGCCCTGGAGCGGCTGGAACTGCGCTCGGAGCATGTGCTGTTCTGCGGGGACACCGTCATTGACGCGGCCACCGCTCAGGCGGGGCGGTGCGAGTTCTGCGCCGTGCTCAACGGCACCACCAAGGCCCCGGCCTTTGAGCGGTTCCCATATGTACATATCGCCCAGGATCTGGACGAGCTGAAAAACTGGCTGAAGGTGTGAGAGAACGCCCCCCGGCAAGGAAGCCGGGGGGCGGTTTTTTTACTCTGCGGGAGAGGGCTCCGAGGTAGGAGCGTCTTGGTCCAGCTGGGCCACTGTCTTTTCGCTGAACATCACCGTGACGGCGTAGACGTGCTCATAGCCGTGCTTGGCCAGCTCCCGGGGCATACCGAAGTAGTCCACCTCATAGGTGGTAAATTCGCTTTTCGCGGTGGCCACCTGGAGCATCAGGGGGATCTCCCGGTCCAGCTCGATGGACGCAGAGCCGGACAGCTTGGAGGTGGCAAAGGCCATGCCGGACACATCCTCCTCCAGCGTGGGGACGTAGGTGCTGGAGCCGCCGCTGGAGGCGCTCTGTACCGACGTGGTCACCCCATCCGTCACCTTGCCGACGGTAAGGGCGATGCGGCCCTCCGGGTCGGTGAATGCCTTGTGTTCTTGGGCGATTGGCTTCCAGTCTCCATCTACCAGCTCATAAACGGTTGTCCCCATACTCTGTACGCCGCTGTTCTCCTTCAATTGAAAGTCAAATATGCGGTAATTTCCCATTTCCACCCCTAACAGCTCCAGCAGGGCGTTTTCCTCCTCGCTGAGCAGGGCGGGCTGGATGGTCATATCCCCCTCCGTTTCTTGATCCTTGTCTTTGCCCCCGTCGCAGGCGGTGAGGGTGAACATCATCAGCAACCCCAGCAGCAGGGAAATATATCGTTTTGTCCCCATGGAACGCACCTCCAAAAATGATGTCGAAATTTGGGATATCTCATCATAGCACAAAACCGGCGGCGTGTCTACCAGAGGATTGTTAAGAAAAAGGGACGAAGGCGAAAGCCTTCGTCCCTCTGCGCTTTATTCGGCGTAATAGTTGATAAGGCACCCGGCCAGGATAATATCCCGTTCCTCACGGGTCAGCCCGGGAAGGGACAGGGTGACGGTGGCCTCGCCACCGCTGCGCAGGACGGTGGCCTGAACAGTCTCCCCGTCTCCCTCCAGCAGGGCGCGGACGCCGGGGAGGTACACCCGGTCGCCGGGCTGGAGGTTCAGCTCCTTCAAACCCTCCGCCGTAAAGGGCAGCATACCCCAGTTCACCACGTTGGAGCGGTAGCGCTTGGTGGCATATTCGCCCGCGATGTTGGCGCAGCCGCCCAGCACCCGCTGACAGGAGGCGGCCTGTTCCCGGGCGGAGCCGTCGCCGGGCTTGAGGGCCATCACCAGGGAGCCAAGGCCGGTTTTGGCGGGGTCGAATCCGCCCAGCGCCTCCCGCACCTCGGGGGCGTTGGGGTTCTCCCGGCGCAGCTTCTCCACAGCCTGGATGGCCTTGGCACGGGGGACGTACTGGGGGTCCTTCCGGCTCAAGGCGAACTCGGACAGCCGCAGGGGGTTGGAGCGGTAGGAGGAGGTCTCCCCGGAGGGGATCAGCTCGTCGGTGGTGGTTACCGGGTCGTAAATGGCCGCGGCCACAGTCAAGAGCAGGTTCTCGGGCAGGGCGATCTGCTCCGGCCAGTCGGCGATGTTGGGGCCAAAGACCAGCGCTGCCTCGGGCTGGGGTTTGCCCACGCCGAAGTAGACGCGGGATTTGTAGGCGGAATCGTCGTAGTTCCACTGCTCGTCGGCGCGGTCGGCGGGGACGTCGGGCAGCTCGTCCGCCCCGGTGAGCACGCCCCCCATCCGGGCGGTGGCGGCGATGGAGCGGGCGTCCATGAGGGCCACGTAGGAGATCTGGCCGTCGCCGGGCTTGGAGCCCTCCCGATTGGGGAAGTTGCGGGTGGAGTGGCGGATGGAGAAGGCTCCGTTGGCGGGTACGTCCCCGGCCCCGAAGCAGGGCCCGCAGAAGCAGGAGCGGATGGAGGCTCCCGCCGCCATGAGCTGGGCAATATAGCCGTTGCGGGTCAGCTCCAGGTTGATGGGCATGGACCCGGGGTAGCAGGACAGCCAGAAGGCGTCCGCGCCGATGGCCGCGCCCTTCAAAATTTCAGCGGTCCGTTTCAGGTTTTGATAGGTGCCGCCGGAGCAGCCGGCGATGACGCCCTGATCCGCGTGGAATTGGCCCTTGACAATCTTCTTGACCAGGGAGGGGGCGTTCTTGATCCCCAGCTGCTCCGCCGCGTCCACGTCCACCTGGTGGAGCAGGTCGGCCATGTTGGCCTTGAAATCCCGGATGGTGTAGGCGTTGGAGGGGTGGAAGGGCAGGGCGATCATGGGTTCCACCTTGTCCAGCTCCACGGTGACCAGGCCGTCGTACCACGCGCCCTCCGCCGGGGCCATCTCGCGGTAGCTGTCCCCCCGGCCCAGCAGGGTGAGGGCGGCCTTGGTCTGCTCGTCGGTCTGCCACACGGAGGACAGGCAGGTGGTCTCGGTGGTCATCACGTCGATGCCCGCCCGGTAGTCCATGGACAGGTTGGCCACCCCGGGGCCGAAGAACTCCATGACGGCGTTCTTCACCGCGCCGTTCTTGAAGGTGGCGCCGACAAGGGCCAAAGCCACATCCTGGGGCCCCACGCCGGGCCGGGGCGCGCCGGTGAGGTAGATGGCAATCACTTTGGGATAGGCGATGTCGTAGGTCTTGCGCAGCAGCTGGCGGGCCAGCTCCGGGCCGCCCTCGCCAATGGCCATGCAGCCGTAGGCGCCGTACCGGGTGTGGGAGTCGGAGCCCAGCAGCATTTTGCCGGGGGCGGCGTAGCGCTCCCGCATATAGGAATGGATAACGGCCTGGTGGGCGGGGACAAACTCTCCGCCGTACTTTTTGGCGGCGGACAGGCCGAACACATGGTCGTCCTCGTTGATGGTGCCGCCCACGGCGCACAGGGAGTTGTGGCAGTTGGTGAGCACATAGGGCAGAGGGAACTCCTTCATGCCCGAGGCGCGGGCGGTCTGGATGATGCCCACGTAGGTGATATCGTGGGACGCCATGGCGTCGAAACGGATGGACAGGCGGTCCGGGTCCTTTGAGACGTTGTGGGCTGTGAGGATAGCGTGGGCCATGGTGCCCTCCCAGCCTTCTCTGGCCTCGGCGGGGATGAAGCGGCCGTCCTGCCAGCGGACCGGGGAATGGTTGATCGTAATCATGTGTATCTCCTTCCATGGGCAATTTACTTTAGCATAGCAAATTGCGGGGAAAAAAGCAAGGCGGACAGGCGATTTTGTGGACGGCAGAATGCACAAGAAAATGGAAGCCGAAAAATTTTCTCAAATTCTCCCTTTACAACGGCGGAAAATCCTGCTATACTATACAAGCACTGAAGAAATGCGCCCGTAGTTCAATGGATAGAGCGTCAGATTCCGGTTCTGAATGTTGGGGGTTCGAGTCCCTCCGGGCGTACCACAAAGCCGCTGATTTTTTAGAAATCGGCGGCTTTTCTGTATCTCTGGCGCAGACGTCAAAGGGATTTGGGCCAAAAAGCGGGGGAGGCGCCAAGCTGTGTGCCGCGACTGCTCACATGGCGGCTCAGCCCCAGGCCGCCGCAGCGCCGCGTCCTTCCAGGCAAGGCCCGTTTGCCGCAGAAGCGGAAAAAGAAAAGGCAGCAAATCAGGCTAATCAATGAAAAATGGGCGGGGAATGGATGAACTTCCACTCACCGCCCATTTTTTACCCAATTCTGCCCGGCCGATGCCGTAATTGTGATTTTCTTGGTTTACTGCTTTAGGGCGCCCGTCTAATCAGGCGGAACGGATTTTTATGCCGCTTTGGAACGCTTATCCCCGTTCCTCCAGCGGCACAAAGGAGCGCTTTGGCCCCACCGCCTTGTAAGCCGGACGGATGATGCGGCCATAGGGGTTGTAGATTTCCTCCACCCGATGGGCGCACCAGCCCACAATGCGGGCGATGGCGAACAGCGGCGTGTACAGCTCGGGGGGAATGTCCATCATCTTGTACACCAAACCGGAGTACATGTCCACGTTGGCGCACATGGTCTTCTCCTGGCCGGTGATGGAGTGGAACAGGTCCGGCGTGAGCCGTTCCACCGTCTCAAACAGCTCGAATTCCTCCAGCATTCCCTTTTTCGCCGCCATATCCTTGGCGAATTTCTTCAAAATCACCGCCCGCGGGTCGGACATGGTGTAGACCGCGTGGCCCATGCCGTAGATCAGGCCGGAGCCGTCCCCGGCCTCCTTCTTCAAAATCTTGGTCAGGTAGGCGGAAACCTCCTCGTCGTCCTTCCAGTCCTTCACATTGGCCTCAATGTCCTGGAACATGTTCATGACCCGCATGTTGGCGCCGCCGTGCTTGGGGCCCTTCAGGGAGCCCACCGCCGCGGCAATGGCGGAATAGATGTCCGTCCCGGAGGAGGACAGCACCCGGCAGGCAAAGGCGGAGTTGTTGCCGCCGCCGTGCTCCATGTGGAGCACCAGGCACAGGTCCAGCAGCCGGGCCTCCTCCTTGGTGAACCGGTTGTCGTGGCGCACGGAGTACAGGAAATTCTCCGCCACGGACAACTCCGGCTGAGGCCGGTGTAAGTACAGCGACTCCCGGTCCACATAGTGCTTTTTGGCGGCGTAGGCGTGGGCCACGATTACCGGGAACCGGGCCACCAGCCGCAGGGCCTGGAGCATCTCAATGGGCAGGGTGTTGTTGTCCGGGTCCGGGTCGTAGGAGTACAGCGCCAGCACCGACCGGGCCAGCTTGTTCATGATGTCGTGGCTGGGAGCGGTGAGAATCATATCCTCCGTGAAGTTGTGGGGCAGCTCCCGGTAAAAGGCCAGGATGTCCCGGAACTGCGTCAGTTCCTCCGGCGTAGGCAGACCGCCGAACATCAACAGATATGCGGTCTCTTCATAGCCGAACCGGTCCCCGCTGATAAAGCCCTGAATCAAATCCTCCACGTTAATGCCGCGGTAAAGCAGGCGGCCGGGGGCGGGGACCTTTTCGCCGTCCTCCATGATATAGCCCTTCACGTTGCCGATGAGGGTGACTCCGGCCATAACGCCGGTGCCGTCATGGTTGCGCAGGCCCCGCTTCACATCGTATTTGTCATAATAACGGGGGGAGATCTGGGTATATCTCTCAAATTCCCCGCATATCCCTTGAATGAAATCCACTGAGGAGTTGTACTGCTCCATTGCCTTCTTCCGCGCTTCAATCAGGGTCTGGTAAATGTCCATACTCAACATGATCCGCCTCCTTTTGGGTGTCCGTTTGTGTGTTCCTCTTAAAATATTATTATAACGCAGTTTCCAAATCTCGTCAATGCAAATTTGTGCTGACAGACCCTTGTAAAATCAGGGGTTTCCCCGTATATTCTTCCGAATTTTGAATAATCGAGGTGCTTGACTTGCGAAATTGGAATTCCTGGCGGACGATGAGCGCCCCCTTTCTCACGGGACTGGCGCTGAGCGTCGTCCTGCTGCTCATGTCCCTGACCGCCCTGGGGGACGCCCCCGGCGGCGGAGAGGCCCAGCCCACCCCAGACCTGCTCACCCTGCCCGCCGTGCCCACCCCGGCGGCGGTGCCCGAGCCCGACCCCGGCGAATGGGACAGCACACAGACCTTGCGGGTGCTGGGAGGGGACGGCCAGGTGACTGAGATGACCATGGCGGATTACCTGTGGGGGGTGACGGCGGCGGAGATGCCCGCCTCCTTTGAGGAGCAGGCCCTCCGGGCCCAGGCGGTGTGCGCCCGGACCTACAGCCTGTGGAAGCTGCGGGCAAAGAGTCACGAGACGGACGGGGCGGACATCTGCACCGATTCCTCCTGCTGCCAGGCGTACATCTCCCGGGAGGACGCCGCCCAGCGCTGGGGAGAGGGAGCGGCATCGGCCTACACGGCCAAAATTGCCTCTGCCGTGGCGGACACCGACGGTCAGGTGCTCACCTATGAGGGCGCGCCCATCCAGGCGGTGTTCTTTTCCTCCGCCTCCGGAGCCACGGAGGATGCCGAGGCGGTGTGGGGCAGGGCCCTGCCCTATCTGGTGTCGGTGGACAGCCCCGAGGGAGAGGAGGTGCCCAATTACCGCTCCACCGTGACGCTCACCGCAGAGCAGGTGCGGAAGGTGGCTGCCGAGGCGGGCTTGGGGGCGGACCTGTCCGGGGAGCCGTCCGGCTGGTTCCAAAACCTCACCCGCACTGCCTCCGGCCGGGTGGCCGGCGTGGAGCTGGGAGGCGTTTCCCTGTCCGGCGGCGCGGCCCGAAACCTGTTCGCCCTGCGCTCCGCGTGCTTCGACATCAGCCAGGAGGACGGTGTGTTTACCTTCTCCGTCACCGGCTACGGCCACGGGGTGGGCATGAGCCAGTACGGGGCCAACGCCATGGCCCGGGAGGGCTCCGGCTGGCGGGAAATTCTGACCCACTATTACACCGGGACACAGCTCCAGACCGGACTGTGAGTTCATAAATGATTCTTTAAATTTTGCCGCAGACGTTGCTTTTTCCGCTTTCCTATGGTATGATTGGTGACATCTCAGGCAGGTATTAAAGGGGGCGAGTCCCCCTTTTTTCCTCCATATTCACATAGGAAGTGACCGCTGATGAATTCCCTTTACGCCGGCTCCACAGGCTACACCGGCCGCCGGAACGTGGACGGGCCGCTGGCGTCCACCCTCTTTTTTCCCCTTGCCGTTCTCTACCATGAGCTGCTCCTGCGGGCCTTTAACCGGGATACGGCCTTTTTTGACCTGGCCTTGCTGCGCACGGTGCTGTTTTCCATTGCGGCGGGGCTGGTCATTGCCCTCATTTTGGACCTGCTGCCCTGGAAGAAGGCCGGACGCATTGCCGGAGGCGTGTTGCTGGGCCTGGGAACCGTCCTGTTTTGCGTGGAGCGGGGGTGCCGCGCTACCTTCGGCGTCTATTACGGCATTGCCTTTATGAGCGAGATGGCGGGGGACGTGGTGGGCGACTTCGGCTCAATGGTGGTTTCGGCGGTGGTGGGGCTCATCCCCTTCATTCTGCTGTCCCTCGTGCCGCTGGCGGCGTTTATCCCCTTGCGCAGGCGCGTCGTCCCCGACCAGGGAAACGAGATGCCCATCCGCATTATCTTGGCCGCAGTGCTGGTGGCCTGCCAGCTCACCGCCTATCTGATGTCCACCCTGATGCCGGTGAAAAGCTATTATACCTATGATTTCAACGTGAACACCGCCATTCCCCAGTTCGGTCTGCTGACCTCGGCGCGGCTGGAGCTGAAATACGCTGTGACAGGCATCCCCAACGCCCCGCTGGACGCATTTTTGGACAATCCGGTGCCCTCTCCCACCCCCAGTTTGGAGGAGAGCGCGCCGCCTGACGGCTCCCAGCGCCCCGTTCCCTCCGGCCCCAATGTGCTGGACATCGACTTTGAGGCCCTGGCGGAAGCGGAGACAAACGAGACAATCAAGGGGATGCACCAGTATTTTGCCAGCCTGACCCCCTCCGAGAAAAATGAGTACACCGGGATGTTTGCGGGCAAAAACCTGATCCTCCTCACGGCGGAGGCCTTCTCCCCCGCCGCTGTCGACAAGGAGCTCACCCCCACGCTGTATCAGCTCACCCACGAGGGCTTTGTGTTCAGCAACTTCTACCAGCCCGACTGGACCATGTCCACCACCGGCGGAGAATTCTCCGTCACCACCGGGGTCATCCCCAACTGGGTGACGGGGGGCAGAGCGCCCAATGTCAGCGCCGACCGCTCCATGCCCATCACGCTGGCCCACCTGTTTGCCCCCTTGGGGTACAGCACCCCCGCCTGGCACAACCATACCTACACCTATTATGGCCGGGACGGCTATCTCAGCAACTTCGGTTATGACTATAAGGGCATCGGCAACGGTCTGGAGATGACGGAGAGCGTCGCCAACAGATATTGGCCCGAATCCGACCTGGAGATGATGGAGGAGACGGTTGACAGCTATATCGACGACTATGTGAACAACGGCACTCCCTTCCACGCCTATTACATGACCGTCAGCGGCCACGGCGGGTACACCTGGGCCGGAAACGACATGTCCGCGAGGCACCGGGCGGAGGTGGAGGCCAAATATCCCGACCTGTCCGAGCCCTGTCAGGCGTATCTGGCCTGCAATATCGAGCTTGACCTGGCGCTGGAATATCTGGTGGACAAGCTGGAGGCGGCGGGTATCGCCGACGACACCCTCATTGTTATGACCGGGGACCATTACCCGTACCTGCTGGCGAAGGAGGACGAACCGGACTACTACAACGAGCTGCGGGGCTTTGAGGACACGGAAAACGTCACCTCCCGCTACCGCAACGCCCTGCTCATGTGGTCCGGGTGCATTGAGGAGCCCATTGAGGTGGACACACCCTGCTCCTCCATCGACATCGTGCCCACCATCTGCAACCTGTATGGGCTGGAGTACGACTCCCGACTCTATTCCGGCCGGGATATCTTCGCCGCCAACTATGAGGCGGACCAGTATTCCAACTGTATGCCCCTGGTGGTGTTTGCCAACAACAAAAGCCAGGGCAACAGCTGGATTACCGCCGCAGGCACCTACGAATGCTCCACCGGAGAATTCACTCCCAACGAGGGCATCGAGGTGGATGAGGACTATGTCGCCCGCGTCAAGCGGCTGGTAGCCGCCAAGGTAAACTACTCCAAGCTGATCGTCCAGGAGGATTATTACAGGTACGTGTTCCCGGACGCAGAGTAAAGCGAAGCGGCCCGGCGGAGGTTCCCGCCGGGCCGCTTTTATTCCGCTTGCTCGGGTGTGCCGCAGACCATTGTAATGGCCCGCGGCAGATTTTTGATGTGGGTGACGGCCTGCTCCCCGCCGAATTCGCCGTCCACCGTCCAGGCCACGGGCTGGCCGCAGGCAAACGTGATATCTCCGCTGGAAAAGCCCACGACGGCCCCATCCTCACTGATTTCCAGGGTGGTGAGGGCGGTAAGGATGGACTGCCAGTCCTTGCCGTTTTTGGGCTGGCGGATCAGGATCACTTCAAACCGCCCGTCGTCCAGCAATACCTTGTCCCGGGGCAGATTCACCAGGCCGCCTACCGATACGGTGTTGCCCACCATGCCGTAGATGAAATCCCCCTCCACCTCATGGCCCTCGGCGGAGGTCACCCTCATGTGGAAGCTGGGGATGCTGGCCAGCTTGCCCATCCCCTCCAGCACGTAGGCGAAATGCCCCAGCAGGTTCTTGTTCACCTGGGGAGTGGAATAGGACACGTCGGTAAACAGCCCGAAGGCGGCCACATAGGTAAAGGGATTGTCCTCCGCCATGCCCACGTCGATGGCCCGGGGAACGCCTGCGCCCGCCGCCTCGGCCAGCCCCGGCGGGGTTTTGGGCAGCTCCAGGGTGCGGGAGAAATCGTTGGTGGTGCCCGCTGGAATGTAACCCAAAATGGGCCGCTGCTCCCGGGGCAGCTCCAGAATCCCGCGCACGGTTTCGTTCAGGGTGCCGTCTCCGCCGCAGCACACCACCCGGTCAAAGCTCGGTCCCAGATCCCGGGCGGCGGCGGTGGCGTCTCCCCGCTCTTGGGTGGGGTGGACGGTGATTTCATAGCCCTGGCGGGCGAATACCTCCAGCACGTCGGACAGGTTGATTTTGGCGGTTTTCCGTCCGGCGGCGGGATTGTAGATGTACAGTAATTTTTTCATGGCAGGTCACACTCCGCGCACCACCCGGCGGATGGTGAATGATTAGAGAGTATTATAGCCAAAACCGGGCCGGAATACAATGAACAATCTGTAAAACCCTGCTCTTGCCAGAAAAGAAGCCTGACGGTATAATCATTATGCCAATATCTGTGTGTTTACCTTAAATTGTCACGCTGCGCCTGTTCGCAACGCGCGGTTTCGCTGCGGCTCGGACAAAATCCAGCCCCGCTTCGCGGGCCTTGGTTTTTTGCCCTCGCTCCGTTCCATCCGCGCTGCTCGCAACAGCTCCGCGCTTCTTCCGAGGATGTGACCCAAATGAACCGAAAATCCCTGACCGCCGCCTTTCCCCACACCGTGCCGGTGCTCATGGGCTACCTGTCCATTGGCATCGTGTTCGGCTGGATGCTGTCGGCGGCGGGCTTTGTCCCCACCTGGGCGGCCATTATGTCAGTGACCATCTACGCGGGCAGCGGCCAATACCTGGGGGTGCAGCTGCTGGCCGACGCCTCCCCGCTGGCGGACGCGGCCTTTTTCACCCTGGTGCTCAACTTCCGGCATCTGGTCTACGGCCTGTCCATGCTGGAAAAGTTCCAGGGGATGGGCTGGAGAAAGCTGTACATGATCTTTTCCCTCACCGACGAGACTTACGCGCTGCTGGCCGGCGTCCAGGCTCCAGAGGGGGTGGACGAAAAGGACTTTTATTTCACCATCGCCTTGCTGGACCACCTGTACTGGATTGCTGGATCGGTAATCGGCGCAGTCGCGGGGGTGCTTGTCACCATCAACACGGAGGGCATCGATTTTGCTATGACGGCCCTGTTCTTGGTCATCGCTGTGGAGCAGTGGCAGTCCAACGCCCGCCACGCCCCGGTGTTCCTGGGGGCGGCGGGTACGCTGGCCTGTCTGCTGGTCTTTGGGCCGGACAACGGGCGGTTCCTCATCCCCGCCCTGGTCATTTTGGTGGCGGGCCTGCTGCTGCTGCGCCCCAGGCTGGAGGGGCCGGAGGCCCTGCCGGAAGGAGGCGGGGCGCAGTGACTACCCTGGAAATCGCCGCCCTGGTGGCGGTGATGGCGGTGGTGACGTTCCTCACCCGGGCGCTGCCCTTCCTGCTGTTCGGGCGGGGCGGTGAGCCGCCGAAGGTGGTGCTCTACCTGGGCAGGTTCCTGCCTCCGGCGGTGATCGCCATGCTCATCGTGTACTGCTACCGCAGCACCAGCTTTGCCCGGCCCGACGGCTGGGCTCCCGGCCTCATCGCCGGACTGGCGGTGGTGGGCCTCCACGTCTGGAAAAAGAACAACATGCTGTCCATCGTGGGGGGGACTATCCTTTACATGGTGCTGGTCCAGGCGGTTTTTTGAAGCGGAGCCGCGCTTACCAGAATAGCCCACGGTCGGACCGGGCGTCCAGCACGTCCAGCATGGCGGACAGCATTTCCGCCGCCTGGGCGTGAGTCAGGGGCTTGTACAGGTCGGAGCTGCTGTTGAGGACGGACACCGCCTCCATGTTCACCACGGACTGGTAGGCCCAGGCGGGGGCCGTTTCCGCCGAGAAGGTGGAGCTTGCCGCGGCCACGTCTCCGGTGGCCAGCAGGCGGTCGATGATGACGGCGGCCTCGGCCTGGGTGACGGGGCTGCTGGGGTCGAACACGGTCTGGCCCGCCTCGTTGCGGGAGCCCTCCACAGTACCCACCACCAGGGCGGCGGACACATAGCCCTTGGCCCAGGCGGAAATATCGCCGTCGTCATAGAAGCCGGTGAGGGACACGTCGGACAGCGGGGCCTTGCCCGCAGCGGTCATGGCCATCGTCAGAAACTCCTCCCGGGTAAAGGCGCTGTCCGGGTCAAAGCAGTACAGGCTGCCCACCCGGCGTCCGGTGTACACCCCCGCCTCGGCCAGATGAAGGGCGGCGTAGTGGGAGGGGTCGCCGCTCATGTCGGAGTAGGCCACGGTGGTGGACTGCTTTTGAATGGTGACCTTTACCGTAGCGGGCTTGGACGTGTTGCCCTTGGCGTCAATGGCGATATAAGTGAAGGTGTCCTTGCCCTTCTTGCCCTCATAGGGGGTGTAGGTGAAGGCGGCAGGGTCGTTTTCATCCACCGCCACCTGGCCCCGGGCGGGGCTGTCCACCACCTGGAAGGTGACCAGGTCGCCTTCCGGGTCCACGGCGGCAAAGCGGCTGACAATGGCCACTCCCTTGTAGGTGGTGAGGGTCAGGTCCTCCGCGATGGGGGCGGCGTTTTCCACGTCGGCGGTGGAGGTGGTCAGCGCCATCGCCGGGACGCACAGGGCCCCGGCCAGACAGAGGGAAAGTATCATGATTCTGGTTTTCAAAGGGAAAGCCTCCTTTGTATGAGTATGGGACTAGCATATACCAAAGGAGAAAAAATATGCGGGCGCTTCCAGTCGGAGCGCCCGCGAAAATTTTTACAGTTGACTTCGGTCCGCCAGCCAGCTGGGCAGTGGCCGCATTTTGATGCCGGATACCAGCCCCATGGCGATGAACAGCGTCAGGGTGGACGACCCGCCGTAGCTGAAGAAGGGCAGGGTCAGGCCGATAACCGGCCCTACGTACAGGTTCATAGCCACGTTGATGATGGTCTGGATCATGAGCATGGCGGCTACGCCCATAGCGATATAGGCGGACATATAGCTTTTAGCCCGGCGGGACACCCAGATGCACCGCAGTATGATGGCCAGCAGGATCAGCAGCACCGCGCAGCAGCCGATGAGGCCGAATTCCTCCCCGCACACGGCAAAAATGTTGTCGGTGTGCCGCACGGGCAGGTCGGTGGAGTAGGGGGAATGGGTCAGCTTGCCCTTGAGCCAGCCCTGACCGGTAAGCTTTCCCGAGCCGATGGCCATCAGGGAGTGGCTCTGCTGCCAGCCGATGCCCTGGGGGTCGATCTCGTTGCCCATGACGTGCTCCACCACCACCCGGAAACGCATGATGCGGTAATCCGTCCAGTATTTGGTGCGGGGAAGGATAAAATTCCACAGGAAAAGCACCGCGCCCACCATGGGCGCACCCAGGCCGATGAACCACCACTTGCTCACCCCGGCCACCCAGGCCATGGCCACAAAAATGAACAGGTACACCAGCGCCACGCCATAGTCGCCAGACAGCACCATCAGCAGTCCGGCAAACACGCAGGTCAGTATCCCGTATTTGACGATGGAGGAAAAGCGGCCCAGCCCCTTAGGGCGCTCCTTGTTGATGAGCCAGGCCAGTACCACGATATAGGACAGCTTGGCAATCTCCCCAGGCTGGAAGCCGAAGTACTTTCCGATGACGGGGAGAAACACCCAGCTCCGGTTGCCGGTGCCGTCGTCCTCCCCCCAGGGAATGATGGTCAGGATGGCTGCAATGCCCAGCAGCAGGAACACCCACCACCACTTCTCCATCAGATATTCGATGTCGATGAAGGTGACCCACACATAGGCCGCAATGCCCAGGCAGATGAAGAACGCCTGCTTGGCGGTGTTGTTTTGCAGGACCTCCCGGTACTGGGTGGCGCTGTAGATGAGCACCAGGCCCATAAGGCTGGCTATGATACACAAAGAGAGGAGAAGCACGTCTCCCTTTTCAAAAAATTCCTTGAGTGTGCGTGTGGGCCGCAAGACGGGACCTCCTTCCCGGTGAAAACTGCAAATTAGTATAGCACAATTGGCGGGAATATGCTATACTGTTCTGAACAAGTTTTGAAAAACTTAACTTATGACGGGAAGTGACCGCAATATGGAATTTGTCACCCACAGCCGGGAGGAGACGGAGTCGGTGGGGGCGCGGCTGGCGGACGCCCTCACTGAAGGCCGGGTGGTGGCCTTCACCGGCGACCTGGGGGCGGGCAAGACCGCCTTTGTGTCCGGCATGGCCCGCTCACTGGGGGTGGAGGAGCGGGTGACCAGCCCCACCTTTACCATCGTCAACGAGTACGAGGGGGGGCGGCTGCCCCTGTTTCACTTTGACATGTACCGTCTGGACAGCGCCGACGAGCTGTTCCACATCGGCTGGGAGGACTACCTGGCCCGGGGCGGCGTGTGCGCCGTGGAGTGGAGCGAGAACGTGGCCGAGGCCATCGAGGCTGACGCCGTCCGGGTGTCCATCGTCCGGGGGGACGGGGACGACGACCGGATGATTACCATCGAGGGGGTGGACCTGTGAAGATCATCGCGCTGGAGAGCTCGGCCGTCACAGCGTCCGTGGCGGTGACGCAGGAGGATAAACTGCTGGCCCAGTCCTTCCAGAACAGCGGGTTGACCCACTCCGCCACCCTGATGCCCATGGTGGCGGACCTGCTGAAAAACACCGGCCTGACCCTGGACGAGATGGACGTGGTGGCGGTGGCGGCGGGGCCGGGGTCCTTTACCGGCGTGCGCATCGGCGTGGCGGCGGCTAAGGGGCTGGCCTGGCCGGGGGACAAGCCCTGTGCCCCCTGCTCCACCCTGGAGTCCATGGCCTGGCAGTGCGCCCATGTGGGCGGGGAGATCTGCGCCGCCATGGACGCCCGGCGCAATCAGGTGTACTGCGCCCGCTTCCTGGCCGAAAACGGGGAATTGACCCGCCTTACCGAGGACCGGGCCATAGGGCTGGACCAGCTGGCGGAGGAGGTCCGTGCCTCCGGGAGGCCCCAGACTCTGGTGGGGGACGGCGCGGCCTTGGCGCAAAGGGCGCTGGAGGCGGAGGGCCTGCCCTGCGCGCTCATGCCGCCCCATCTGCGCTATCAGACCGCCTGGGGCGTGGCCCGGGCCGCCCTGCGGCTGGCCCGGGAGGACAAGCTGGTGTCCGCCGCCGCCATGGCCCCCAGCTATCACCGGCTCAGCCAGGCCGAGCGGGAGCGGCTGGAGCGTTTGGGCAAAACAGAATAGAGGTAAAAGGGAGCGCCGTCTGCCGGCGCTCCCTCAATTTATACCTTTGGCTCGTAGCGCATACCGGCTGGATAGAAAAAATTCACCTTTTTGTCCGACAGGCCGATGCGCAGCTCTTTACTCTGCATCAGCTCGCCGTCCACCACCGCCACCAACTCCTGCTCGCTTCGGATGGTGACGGAATGCCCCTGACGGTACCAGATCAAATCGGGGTAATCCCGGTATTTGCCGCTGCCGTACTTGCCCACCAGCCGGAAAAAGGTGAGGCGGCTCACCTTGCGCACCACCAGCACCTCCAGCAGGCCGTCGTCGGGCATGTTGTCCCCCACGGGCATGAAGCCGCCGCCGTAATAGCGCCCGTTGCACACGCACACCAGGGAGGTCTCCCCGTCGAAGTGAAGGTCGCCGCAGTCCACCACTGTGGGAACGGCGATGCTTTTGAACAGCACGTTGGCCACGGCGGAAATCATATAAGCCCCGATCCCTGTAACCAGGGGGAAATCGTTGTATTTGTCCTTATCGGCGGCAACGCGGGCGTCCAGCCCGGAGCACACGATGTCAATGCCTAGCATCCCGTTGCAGTCGATGAGATCCATAGCGGTCTGGGGGCCCTTGGACAGGGCGGCGACGTCGGAGAACCGGGCCCGGCACTCCTTGCCGAATATCTTCAAAAAGTCGTTGCCTGTGCCGATGGGCACATTGGTGACGGCGGCGTTGTCAAAACCCGCCGCACCGTTGACCACCTCGTTGAGGGTGCCGTCCCCGCCGCAGGCGTAGATGCGCACCGGCTCGCCGCGCTCCGCCGCCTCCCGGGCGATGCGGCGGGCGTCGCCGGTCCGCTGGGTCAGGGCAATCTCATAAGGCTCGTCCAGTTTGCGGATGCGTTCCTCCAACAGCCGGGTGCTCTTTTTCTTCCCCGCACTGGGATTGATGATGAACAGGTGCTTCATGGCTCATTCCTCCTGGTTCTCTCGATAATCCCATCGGGGCCTATATGCCGTACATAAACAGGTCGCACTTTATCATGCCGTTGTAGAGCTTACGCTTTTTGCCGGCGGGCCGTCCGAAGGCCCGCTCAAACTCGGTGTGGGAAGACAGCACGTTCACCTGCCAGCCTTGGGGCAGGGCTTGGGCCGCCCTGCCGAAGGCGCGGTAGAGCTGCTCCGCCTCCTTTTTTTCCAGCAGGCGCTCCCCGTAGGGCGGGTTGGTCACCACCCGGCCCTTTGGCTCGTCCCGGCGGAATTTGGCGGCGTCCGCCGCCTCAAAGCGCACCGTATCCTCCACTCCTGCAAGCTCAGCATTGTGCCGGGACAGCTCCACGGCGGCGGGGTCGATGTCCCCGCCCCAGATGTCGTAGGAGCCGTGGAATTCGTGGTCCATGGCCTCGTCGGCCGCGTCCATCCACAGCTTGGAGGGCAGCCACCGCCACCGCTGGGCCGCAAAGGAACGGTTCAGCCCCGGGGCCCGGTTTCTGGCGATGAGCGCCGCCTCGATGGGGATGGTGCCTGAGCCGCAGAAGGGGTCGCAGAAGGGGTCCCGGCCCCTGTACCGGGACAGGGATACCAGTGCCGCCGCCAGGGTTTCCCGCAGGGGCGCGCCCATGTTTTGCGCCCGGTAGCCCCGTTTATACAGGCTGTCGCCGGAGGTGTCCAGCATTAAAGTCACTTGATCCTTCAAAATGGAGAACTGCATCTGGTATAAGGGACCGGTTTCCGGCAGCTCCGACAAACCATACACCGACCCTAACCTTTTGCACAGCGCCTTTTTCAGAATGGATTGGCAGGCGGGCACCGAGTGGAGCTGGGAGTTGATGGTGTAGCCCTTCACGGGGAAGCGGCCCTCCCGGGGGATGTAGTCCTCCCAGGGCAGGGCGGCGCAGCCCTCAAACAGCTCCTCGAAGGAGCGGGCCTGAAAGGTCCCCAGGCACAGCAGCAGACGGGCGCCGGTGCGCAGGTTCAAATTGATCCGGGGGATGTCGGCGGGGGAGCCCTGGCACAGCACCCGACCGTTTTCCGCCCTGACCTCTGATAACCCCAGCTTTTTCAATTCATAGGCCACGGTGGATTCCACGCCCATCAGGGCGGGTATGACGAACTGTAATGTTTTGTCCATGAAAATGCTCCGCAAAAATTTTTTGAAAACCCATTGACTTTCCACCTGGTGAAGGGTGTAGAATTCTGTCACAGGAAGGGGAAAGCTTTTACAAAATCCAGTATAATGTAAAATGGAAGCGCTGGCAACAATAATATGCGCGAAAGCATGAAAAACTTCTTTCCCTCGGCCCCTGTTTGTGGTACAATTTATATAGAAGTGAGAAAGGAGTGTGGGATAATGCCATTGAACGCGGAATCCATGCTGCAAATCCTGTGGCTGGTGCTGCTGGTTGTGTTTTCCGCCAGCGAGGCCGTCACCGTGGGGCTGACCTCCATCTGGTTTGCCGCCGGGGCGCTGGTAGCCCTGGTTGCCGCCCTGCTGGGCTGGCCGTTGTGGCTCCAGCTCACCCTGTTCCTGACGGTGAGCCTGCTGTGCCTGCTGGCGGTGCGGCCGCTGGCCAGGCGGCATTTGAACAGCCGGGTGGAGCGCACCAACGCCGACCGGGTCATCGGGGCCGAGGCCCAGGTGACGCAGGACATCGACAACATCCACGGCAAAGGGACCGTCATTATCCGGGGCATGACCTGGTCCGCCCGCAGCGAGGACGGAGGGCCCATCTCCGCAGGCGCTATGGTCCGGGTGCTGCGCATCGAGGGAGTCAAGGTGTTCGTGGAGCCCATTGCCGCTCCCGTCTGCGCCGAAGAGCCTAAGAACTGGTAAAAGGGGGGCGGCTTCATCATTTGCGTTCACGACAGCAGGCAATGACCATATAGACAAAAAAGAGCTATTTTAAGGAGGAAATCAAATGAAAAATTTGGCATTGACGTCGAGCCTTGACCTGGGTGCGCTGGTGGGCCCCATTGTGGTGTTGGTGTTCATCGTCATCATCCTGGGAATACTGGCTTCCAACATTAAGGTGGTCCAGCAGTCCAAGGCCGTGGTCATTGAGCGGCTGGGCGCGTTCCAGGCCGTGTGGGGCGTGGGCCTGCACCTGAAGGTTCCCTTCATCGAGCGGGTGGCTAAGACCGTGTCCCTGAAGGAGCAGGTGGTGGATTTCGACCCGCAGCCCGTCATCACCAAGGACAACGTCACCATGCAGATCGACACGGTGCTGTACTTCCAGATCACTGACCCCAAGCTGTATACCTACGGTGTGGAGCACCCCATGAGCGCCATTGAAAACCTGACCGCCACCACCCTGCGCAACATCATCGGCGATCTGGAGCTGGACCAGTCCCTCACCAGCCGTGACCACATCAACACCCAGATGCGGGCCATTCTGGATGAGGCCACCGACCCTTGGGGCATCAAGGTCAACCGTGTGGAGCTGAAGAACATTATGCCGCCCCGGGACATCCAGGAGTCCATGGAGAAGCAGATGCGGGCCGAGCGGGAGCGCCGGGAGGCCATCCTCCAGGCCGAGGGCCAGAAGCAGTCCCAGATCCTGGTGGCCGAGGGCGAGAAGCAGTCCGCCATTTTGCGGGCCGACGCCGCCAAGCAGGCCAAGATCATGGAGGCCGAGGCCGAAAAGACCGCCCGCATTCTGGCCGCCGAGGCCGAGTCCGAGGCCATTATGAAGGTGCAGCAGGCCACCGCCGACGCCATCAAGCTCATCAACCAGGCCGCTCCCAGCGAGGGCGTCATCAAGATCAAGGCCCTGGAGGCCTTCCAGAAGGCCGCCGATGGTCGGGCCACCAAGATCATCATCCCCAGCGAGCTCCAGGGGCTGGCCGGGCTGTGTGCCAGCGCCAAGAGCGTATTTGACACCGTGGAGCCCAATCAGCTCAAGAAATAAGCCGTGTACGAGTACAAATATGTCTCCGTAGAGCGGGAGGGCTGGATATTTTCCGGCTTTCAGAGCTGCCAGGAGGCCATCGACAAGGAAGCCGCTCAGGGCTGGCGGTATGCGGGCTGGGTCCCGGGGGACATTACCAACGGCATGATGACGCGGATCGACTTGGTATTCGAGCGGGAGGTATGAGAAGGGGGCGGTCCCGCGGGGCCGCTCCTTTCTTTGGAGCTGGTTGAAGGGAGGTATTTTATCATGAGAAGCATCAAACCGGGCCGGGGCCCATCCGGCATGAGCTTTATCGGCACGATTGGAACGGTCGTTTTTGGCGTGCTTTGGACTATCTGCGCCTTTGGCATGGCGGCGAGCGGGGGATTTGGCATTATAGGCGTGATTTTTCCGCTGTTCGGCATTGTGTTTATCGTCACAGGTATCATTCAAGCGGCCTACCACTACAAAAACGCCACCGGCAAGGACCGCTACTCCGAGTTTGACATCACCGAGGACGGCGAGGAGGGCGACCCCGGCCGGCGCTGGGTAAAGGGCGCCGAGCCCTGGGACCAGCCCAAAGCGCCCCAGCCGCCCCGAAGCGGGGCGGAATTCTGCCCCTATTGCGGAGCCCGCCTCCAGGGCGGCTTTCGCTTCTGTCCCAAGTGCGGGCGGGAGCTGCCGTCGTAAACTGTACATAAAGGAGCGCCCCTCCGGGAGGAGGGGCGCTCCTTTGCCTATTGAAAGCAGGGTGACACCACGGACCAAATGCGCTGGGCCACCTGCTCCTGGGTACCGGAGCCGTCCACCACCGCCACGCGCTCCACGTCCTTCAGGCGGTCAAAAGCCTGGAAGTACAGCGCCCGGGTTTTGCGCAGACGGTCCTCCTGGTCGAAGATTTCCTCGACAGCGCGGTTTTTGTGGATGCGGTCCAGGGCGGTCTCCACGGGAACGTCCAAAAATACGGTGAGGGTGGGCCGCAGCAGGTCCGCGCTGAGGGAATTCGCGCCGATGACCCAATCCATATCCACGTCCACGCTGTGATAGGCGTAGGAGGAAAAATAGTAGCGGTCGGATACCACGGTGATCCCCTGGTCGATGGCGGAACACAGGCCGTCCACCTGGTTGACCAGGTGGTCCAGCCGGTCGGCGGCGTACAGCGCGGCGATAACCCGGTTGTCGGCGCTCACCCGGCCCGTGAAAATTTGACGGATCAGCGAGCCCACAGGGCCGCCGGTGGGCTCCCGGTCGGCGCGGCAGGACAGGCCCAGGCCCTCCAGCCGCCGGACCAGCGGGCCGATCTGGCTGCTTTTGCCGGAGCCGTCGATACCCTCCAGCACGATGAATTTTCCCTTTTCCACGGCGTACCGCCCCTTTTCGATCGTAGTTTAGTCAGAATCCTCCTTCTTGACCCGCAGGGCCCTGGAGGCAAGGAACAGGAAGATCAAGATCAGGATGGCCATGGGCCATGAGGCCCAGGGCCAGGAACAGCAGCGCCCGGTAAAAGCCCGGCTCGGCCGCTCCGGCCCGGTATGCGCCCACGGCCGTCAGGATCGAGCCGGGGACCGCAAATAGGCTGGACGTCAGCGGAGCGCCCTCAAGGTAGAACAGGTTGCCCACGCTGCCCAGGAGCACGCCGAAACATATCAGCATAAGCCCGCCCGCCGCTGAGGGACGGCGGGGCGTTGTGTTTTCCTCCACAGCTTTCGGCCTCCCTCCGCCCGGATCACGGCTCCGGCGGCATGTGTACATTGATATGGGGATAGGTCATCTCCACGCCCGCCCGGTCAAAGGCGGGCTTGAAGCCGTCCATCAAGTCAAAGTATACCGTCCAGTAGTCGTCGTTGGAGCACCACACCCGGACAAGATAGCGGATGGCGTTGTCGCCGTACTTGTCCACATGAATCATGGGCTCCGGGTCGTCCAGCACCAGTGGGTGGTCCGCCGCCATTTGATTCAGCAGGGAAAGCACCTTGTCCGTGGGGGCGTCGTAGCTGGCGGATACCTTCAGCTCCACCCGCCGGGTGGGCTGGGCGGAGTAGTTGGTCACGTTGGCGGCTACGATGCCGCTGTTGGGCAGCTGGACCAGCCTATTGTCCGGGGTGGTGAGCTTGGTGTAAAACATACCGATTTCCGTCACGGTGCCGGAGCAGCCTCCGGCATCCACGTAATCCCCCGGCTTGAAGGGGTGGGAGGCCAGCAGCTGCATTCCGCCCGCCAGGTTGGACAGGAAGTTTTGCAGCGCCAGGGAAAAGGCCAGGCCGATGACGGACAGCACCGCCACCAGCGACGTGACCTCGATGCCCAGGCAGCCCAGCACGATGATGGCCGCCACAGACCAGAGCACGCCCTTGAACAGGTTGCGCAGCAGGGTTTGAAGGGGCGTATCCAGCTTGGAGCGGCTCAGCGCCCGGGCCATCACCTTGGTGAGGATTTTGACCACGACCATAGAGATTACAGCGGCGATGACCGCGCCGAATATTTTGCTGGCGGTGAGCTTGCTGAGGTTGTCCCACAGGCTTTCCGCAGCCTCGTCGGGAAGAATGGCGGTGAGTGAGACAGGCGGCATTTGGCCACCTCCGTTCTTTCTGTCAAATGTCTCTGAGTATTTTCAAGTCATTTTATCACAGTTCGGGTGGGGGCGCAAGGCTGCCCCGGTTCCGCTGGAATCGTGCCCAGAAGGGCGCCGCCCTCCACGCCGGTGATCTGCACATGCAGCAGCCGGTTGTGAAGGTCTTTCCCTTGCGCCCGGACCAGGGCGTAATTGGGGGTGTGGCCCTGCCAGAGGCCGTCCTTTTCCTCCTCAAACAGCACCGGGAGGATGCGGCCGATTTGGGTGTTCAGCCAATTGCGCTCCATCTCCGCCGCCAGAGCGATGGCCCGGCGGGCGCGGTGTTCCTTTTCCTCCCTGGGGACCTGTCCGGGCATGGTGTCGGCGGGGGTACCGGGACGGCGGGAGTAGGGGAATACGTGCATGGCGGTGAAGGCGCATTTGCGGATAAAGTCCAGGGTCTGGGAAAACTCCTCCTTGGTTTCCCCGGGAAATCCGGTGATGAGGTCGGTGGTGACGCCGGGATCTGGAAAGTGTCCTTTCAGTAATCGGACGGACTCATAATACCGGGCGGTATCATATTTCCGGTTCATCCGGGCCAGGGTGGCGTCGCAGCCGGACTGGAGGGACAGATGGAAGTGGGGGCACAGATTGGGCAGGGCGGCGGTCCGGCGGCAGAAATCCTCCGTGATGGTCCGGGGTTCCAGGGAGCCCAGCCGCACCCGCAGCCCCGGCGCGGCGGCGCAGACGGCCTCCACCAGGTCGATGAGGGACTGCCCGTTCTTCAAATCCTGCCCCCAGGAGGAAATCTCGATCCCGGTGAGCACCACCTCCCGGTAGCCCGTTCCGGCCAGTCTGCGGGCCTGCTCCGCCGCCTCGGCCAGGGGCAGGGAGCGCACCGGCCCTCGGGCATAGGGAATGATGCAGTAGGCACAGAAGTTGACACAGCCGTCCTCCACCTTGAGCATGGCGCGGGTGCGGCCCGCCGCCCCTCCGGCGGGAAGGCGCTCGAAATCCCGGCGGGCCAGGGCTTTGTCAACGGTTATCACTTGCCCTCCCTTGGTATTCAGCAGTTCCTCCAGCCGGTCCAAGAAAGCCATCCGCCCCGCCGAGCCGGACACCAGGTCCACCCCCAGCGCCGCCACCGCGTCTGGGTCGGTCTGAGCGTAGCAGCCGCACACCGCTACCACGGCCTCCGGGGCGCTTTTCCGGGCACGGCGGATGATGTTGCGGCACTTTTTATCACTGACGGCGGTGACAGTGCAGGTATTGATGATGTAGGCGTCCGCCGGGCCGTCAAAGCCGGTCAGGGTATGGCCCCGGCGCAGCAGCTCCCGCTCCATGGCCTGGGCCTCGTATTGGTTCACCTTGCAGCCCAGAGTGTAGATGGCGATGTCCACAGCGGCCCCTCCTCATCAGTAAGCTCCAGCTATTATACCATTGCGGCGGGCAAATGGCAATCGCCTTCTGGCCGCCGCCTTGTGCCGTTGGACGGCGGATGATATAATAATAGTTCGCTAAGACACAAAGGGGCGAAATGAACAGAGGAAACCAAAGGTTGCGGCTATGCAACGCGGGATATCATTGAATTTGCCGAGCTGTATCGGCGGTCTGCATCCTGCTGACGGCCATCACATCATTTGTCACTCTTTATCATGTGATTTCTGGGAAGCAGGAGAAGCTGAGGGACAAAATCGTTTGGACAGATGATTTAGAAGTAGAAGATATTGACTTATCAGAAATGCAGAGTTTTCTCAATGGCGTAACAAATATAGACCCGTAAAATGCCAATATTAAGAGTGGGGCATATTTATGAAAACGAGGAAAATAATGTTTACACTGATGGTCTGTGCTCTGGTGATGACCAGTATCGCCCCACCAGCACCGACGCTCCCCGGGATCAGCCCGAGAATTATAAGGGCTACCATGTGTGGGTGGAGAATACGAGCAGCCTGCCCATGCGGGTCACGCTGTTCCACCCGAATGGGACATATGAGCAGGAGTGGGTGTCCGCGCACAGCAATAGGATCGTGTTCCAGACCTCCAACGCGGCGCCCGGAAGGTATCGAGTCGGTTTCTATGTGGCGGACGGCAACAAAACGGGCACCGCCAGCGTCCGTGTGAGAGAAGTTTGATCCGTCTTATCTTTGAATAACGGCCGTCCCGCCCCGCCAAGCAGGGCGGCTTTTTCGCGTTTTAGTCTGTACATTTCCCCTCCGGCGTGGTAGAATACCCAGACAGACATAGAAAGGCGGCCCCGCATATGAACCACAGCTTTTTCGCCTACATCTTCCGGATGCGCTACATCGCCCGCTGGGCCCTGATGCGCAACACCCGCACCGAGAACGTGGAGGAGCACTCCTACGAGGTGGCGGTGCTGGCCCACGCCCTGGCGGTGATTGGGCGGGACGTGTTCCATAAGGGCCTGGACCCGGACAAAATCGCGGCGGCGGCCCTGTTCCACGACGCGCCGGAGATCATCACCGGGGATATGCCCACCCCCATCAAGTACTACAACCCGGACATCAAGACCGCCTACCGCCAGGTGGAAGCGGTGGCCCAGGACAAGCTGCTGTCCATGCTTCCCCCGGAGCTGGTCCCGGCTTACGGGCCGTTGGTCCGGGAGTCGGACAAGGAAGTCAAGCGCTACGTGAAGGCGGCGGATAAGCTATCCGCCTACATCAAGTGCGTGGAGGAGGGGAAGGCGGGCAACACCGAATTCAAAAAGGCGGCGGAGCAGATTATGGCGGCGCTGGAGGATATGAAAATGGAGGAGCTGGGATACTTTACGGAAAGATTCCTCCCCGCCTTCGGTTTGACGCTGGACGAGCTGCAATAGGGGGAGCGGAGGATGAAGTACCTGAAATGGCTCCCGCTCCTGCCTGTGGCGGCGTTCCCCTTTATGATTTGGCTGGTGGGGACCATCGAGGAGCAGACGGGCGTCAACCCCGTCTTTCAAGTGGCGCTGTTCTGGCTGCTGGGGCTGGTTGGAGCGGCTGCCGCGCTCTGGCAGAGCATCCGGGGCAGATGGGAGGGCCGGAAGCTGGCCTTGGCGTCTATGCTGGTCAAGCTGTTCCAGATTCAGAATTATGTGGTGCTGTTCCTGGGCGGAGCAGGTTTAGGGCTTTTGTTTCCCCCCATCGCCCTTTTCCTTTGGCTGCTGGACGTGATGACCATTTTCCTCACCGGACTGGTGGGCCTGGCGGCGGTGTTCCGGTGCCGGGTGGAGGGCAGGCTGACCACGAAAGCCATGGTGGTCAACGGCATTTTACAGTTCGTGTTCTGTGCTGACGTGTTCAGCGCGATCTGGGTATACCGCAATACAAAGGAGGCTTTTTTATCATGAGAGCAATCGTGACCGTCATCGGCAGGGACCAGGTGGGCATCATCGCCGCCGTGTGCGCCTTGCTCAGCGAGAAAAACGTCAACGTGCTGGACATCAGCCAGACCGTCCTCCAGGAGTATTTCACCATGATTATGCTGGTGGATACCGCGGAGTCCACCGTGCCCTTTGCCCGCCTAAAGGAGGACCTGGCCCAGGCCGGCAAGGAGCGGGGCCTTGACATCCGCGTTCAGCGGGAGGACATTTTCGACGCTATGCATCGGATTTGAGGGCTGACTTATGATAAACACCAACGACATTTTACAGACCATCCAGATGATCGACCACCAGCATTTGGATATCCGCACCATCACCATGGGCATCAGCCTGCTGGACTGCTGTGACCCGGACCCCCACGCCGCCTGCCGGAAAATTTACGACAAGATCACCACCTCCGCCGAGAAGCTGGTGAAAACCGGCGAGGATATCGAGGACGAGTTCGGCATCCCCATCGTTAACAAACGCATCTCGGTCACCCCCATGGCCCTGGTGGCGGGGGCGTCCCGAACCAACGATTACGTTCCCTTCGCCGCCGCCATGGACAAAGCGGCAAAGGCGGTGGGGGTGAACTTCATCGGAGGCTTCTCCGCCCTGGTGCAAAAGGGCATGACCGAGGGGGACAAAAAGCTCATCGCCGCCGTTCCCGAGGCGCTGGCCGTCACCGACGTGGTGTGCTCCAGCGTGAACATCGGCTCCACCAAGGCGGGCATCAACATGGACGCGGTGCGCCTCATGGGCGAGACCATCAAGGCGGCGGCGGAGCGCACCGCCGAGCGGGGCGGCTTTGGCTGTGCCAAGCTGGTGGTGTTCTGCAACGCGGTGGAGGACAACCCCTTCATGGCCGGGGCCTTCCACGGCGTGGGCGAGGCCGAGCGGGTCATCAACGTGGGGGTATCCGGCCCCGGCGTGGTCCACCACGCCCTCCAGTCGGTGAAGGGCCGGCCCTTCGACGTGGTGGCGGAGACCATCAAAAAGACCGCCTTTCAGGTGACCCGCATGGGCCAGCTGGTGGCCCGGGAGGCCAGCGCCCGGCTGGGCGTGCCCTTTGGCATTGTGGACCTGTCCCTGGCCCCTACTCCCGCCATTGGAGACAGCGTGGCCCGCATTTTGGAGGAGATGGGCCTGGAGGTGTGCGGCGCCCACGGCACCACCGCCGCCCTGGCCCTGCTCAACGACGCGGTGAAAAAGGGCGGCGTGATGGCCAGCTCCTCGGTGGGCGGGCTGTCCGGGGCCTTCATCCCCGTGAGTGAGGACGAGGGCATGATCGCCGCCGCCCAGTCCGGGGCCCTCACCTTGGAAAAGCTGGAGGCCATGACCTGTGTGTGCTCCGTGGGGCTGGACATGATTGCCGTCCCCGGTGACACACCCGCTTCCACCCTGTCCGCCATCATCGCCGACGAGGCGGCCATCGGCATGGTCAACCAAAAGACCACCGCCGTGCGCATCATTCCCGCGCCGGGAAAAACGGTGGGCGACGTGGTGGAGTTCGGCGGATTGCTGGGCTCCGCGCCGGTGATGCCCTGCCACGCCGGGAGCGCGGAGGACTTTGTGGCCCGGGGCGGACGCATCCCCGCGCCCATGCACAGCTTGAAAAACTGAAGAAAAACGGACCGAAGGCAGTGGCCTTTGAGTCCGTTCAGTCTTCAAAGAACCCGGATGCTCAAAAAAGCATTCGGGTTCTGAAATAAGGTGGAGAAGGCGCCGCCCCGCCGCCTTTCAGTGGGCTTGAGTGAATGACCGCCGTCGTGGAATGGGAAGGAAACCACTTGCCGGCTCCAGAAAATTAAACAGGCGTTTGACACAGGGGAACAAACGATGTATACTATCCCCAAAGGGGGGACGCGCCATGGACCGGGTCATTTACCACTGCGACTGCAACAGCTTTTACTGCTCGGTGGAGCTGCTGTCCCGCCCGGAGCTGCGCGCGGTCCCAACGGCGGTATGCGGCGATCCCAAAAGCCGCCACGGTATCATCCTGGCCAAGAACGAGCCCGCCAAAAAATTCGGCGTGCGTACGGCGGAGACCATTTGGCAGGCCCGCCAGAAATGCCCGGACCTGGTGCTGCTGCCCGCCCACCACGGGCTGTATCGAGAATATTCCAAACGAGTAAACGCCATTTATGACCGCTTTACCGACCTCATCGAGCCCTTCGGCATTGACGAGAGCTGGCTGGACGTGACCGGCACCCTCCACCTGTTCGGCGGCGACTCCCGCGCCCTGGCCGACCGCATCCGAAACACTGTTCGGGAGGAGCTGGGTCTGACCATTTCCGTGGGCGTGTCCTTCAACAAGGTGTTTGCCAAGCTGGGCAGCGACTACAAAAAACCGGACGCCACCACCGTGATCACGGTGGACAACTTCCGTCAGGTCGTCTGGCCTCTGCCCGTCACCGATCTTTTATTTGTGGGCCGGGCGGCGGCCAAGGTGCTGGCCCAGTACGGCGTCACTACCATTGGGGACCTGGCCGCCTTCGACCGGCTGGCGTTGACAGAACTGCTGGGCAAGCAGGGGGGGCAGCTGTGGAACTACGCCAACGGCCTAGAAAACAGCCCCGTGGCCCCGGCGGGGACCTACACGCCGCCCAAATCGGTGGGCAATGGGGAGACCTTCTCCCGAAACCTGATCCGAAAGGATGAGGTGAGCCGGGGGGTGGCCATGCTGGCCGACCAGGTGGCCGTGCGGCTGAGAAAGCACGCCATGAAAGCGTCCACCCTGCAAGTGACCATCCGGGACCCCAATTTTAAGGACATCTGCCGCCAGCGTCCCCTGGCGGTCCCCACCAACACCGCAAGGGAGCTGTTTCAGGCCGCCATGGACATTCTGGAGCACAGCTGGAAATCCGGCGCCCCCATCCGGGCCATCACCCTGACGGCCCACAATCTGATCCCCGAGGGGGAGGCGGCGGAGCAGTTGGACCTGTTCCAGAAGGCCGCCCCCCAGAAGCGGGAGCGGGTGGAAAAGCTGGAGCGCACCATGGACGCCATCCGCTCCAAATTCGGAAAGGGGGCGGTGACGGTGGCCGCACTGACGCCGGAGCGGGAGAAGGAGGAGGACGGGGAGGATCTGCCGTTTTGAACGCGAAAGGACCCGCGGGAGCGGGTCCTTTTTAATATCACTTTGTGCCGAAAATGCGGTCGCCCGCGTCGCCCAGGCCGGGGACGATATAGCTGTGCTCGTTGAGCCCCTGATCCACCGCGCCGCAGTAAATCTCCACGTCCGGGTGGGCGGCGGTGACCACCTCAATGCCCTTGGGCGCCGCAACCAGCACCATCAGCTTGATGTTGGCGCAGCCATAGCCTTTCATGATCTGGATGGCCGCGTCGGCGCTGCCGCCGGTGGCCAGCATGGGGTCCACAATGAGCGCGTCCCGCTCGGCGATATCCCGGGGCATCTTGCAGAAGTACTGCACGGGCACCATGGTCTCCTCGTCCCGGTACATGCCCAGATGGCCCACCCGGGCGGAGGGCACCATGCGCAGCACGCCGTCCACCAGGCCCAAGCCGGCCCGGAGTATGGGCACCACGGCGAACTTTTTGCCCTTCAGGGTGGGAGCCTCCATCTTGCAGATGGGGGTCTCGATCTCCTTAGTGGTCAGGGGGAGATCCCGGGTGGCCTCGTAGGTGAGCAGCATCCCGATCTCGGATACGATCTCCCGGAAGTCCTTGGTGGAGGTGTTCTTATCTCGGAGAATGGTGAGCTTGTGGGCCAGGAGGGGGTGATCGACAACATGTACTTTTTCGTTCATGTGGGTAGCTCCTTTGTATTAAGATGGACGGCATATATCAATTCAATATTATTATACCACGGTTTTCCCGCCCTGCCAATGGGGCGGGGAGATTTTTTGCACCGACCGCCCATCCGCTCAAATTGACCGTCCGTCCCGGTTCGCTGGACTTTTGGAATTTGAGCGGGTATACTGGGCTCATAAGGAAAGGAGGGAGCGCGGATGAAGGTGGAGATACAAATCGACCCCGGGCTGGAGGAGCCCGTGGTCATTCTCCGCGTCCCCAGCCCTACCGAGGAGGTGGAGGCCCTGGCCCAGCGCCTGCGGGGGGAGGCGATCCCCCAGCCCTTCACCGTCTACCAGGAGCGGGAGGCGGTGCGGGTATCCCGCTCCATGGTCCTCCGGTTTTACGCCGAGGACAAGGGGGTGCTGTGCCAGACGGGCAAGGGAGTGTTCACCGTTCGAGCGCGGCTGTACGAGCTGGAGGAGGCGCTGGCGGGCACCCGGTTCGTGCGGGTGTCCAATTCGGAGATCGTAAACCTGGACCGGGTGACCGGGCTGGACCTGACCCTGGCGGGCACCATTAAGATGACCCTGGAGGGCGGGACGGTGTGCTGGGTGTCCCGGCGGTACGTGAAGAAGATCAAGCAGGCGCTTGGACTGTAAAGGAGGGATGCTTTATGGAAGAGTTCAAAAAACAATGGCTTCCCAGAATATTGGCTGGCGCTCTTGCGGGCATGGCACTCCACGCCCTGCTGGGCGTTGTGCTGAGCTGGTGGAACTCAGGGCAGGGGTTTCAATTCCTGGACTGCGGTTTTTCCAGCCGGGGCTGGCAGCCGGAGTGGATGGGTGCTCTGCTGTCCTTCGCCCTGTGGGCCCTGTTTTGGGCGGAGGTGGGTGTCGCTACCCTCCCCTTTGCCGACAGCGGGCGGGAACTGGTGGTCAGGTCCCTGGTCCACTATGCCGTTACGGCGGCGACGATGTGCCTGTGGTTGCTGCTGACGTATAGCAGCTATGGATTTTTGGAAATCGCTGCCTTTTTCCTTGTTCCCCTGACGCTGGTGTACCTCCTGATCTGGCTGGGCCGCTGGGTGGGGTGGTTCGCCGAGGTGGCCGCCATCCGGGAAAAGCTGGGGCTGGCCCCCGGGCCGTCCCTGTTCCACTGGAAGGAATCCCTGCCTTATGTAGGCTTCGCGTTCCTGCTGTGCCTGGTCCTGCCCACGGTCCTGCGTCTGCTGGACGACCCTACGCCCCTGCTCAGCGTGTTCTACGCCTTTGTGCTGCTGCCCGTGGGGGGGGTCATGTCTGGGCTGTCCCTGGGGCGGCGGCATGGATTTTGCCCGCTGTATCCCGTTGCCTGCGGGGCCTTTATTGTGGTGTTCATCCTGACAGCCAAGCTCTACACCAACATGGCGGACGGGGCGATGATTCCCATTGCGTTTGTCGCCGCCCTGGCGGGCAATCTGGCTGGGGCGGCCCAGTACAAGCTCAAACAGCGGAAGGGAGCGGGGTCGACGTGATCTGGCTGATCTTTGCCGCATTCATCCTTGCCCCGGCGGTTCTGCAATGGATGATTCTCCGGGTGACGGAAACGCGCTTTCGTATCCTGCGCTGGTCGCTGCTCGCCCTCCCGGCCCTCCTCACCCCGGAAGGATGGCGGTGTCTCACCGCCTCCTTTGAGGACTACCCCCACCACGAGGGGCTGGCGGGGGCGCTGCTGTGGATGTTCGCGGGCCTGTCCCTGCTGGGATGGGTGCTGGGATGGGTCCTCTACAAGCTGCAAAAACGGAGGAAAAGTATATGACGATGACTCAGCTTTTTGCTCCTGCTCATGGCCGCGGCAATTTTTTTGGCGAGTCTGGCCGCCTTTGCGGTGCAGCTTATCATCCTGAGCCTGACGGATCGCCGTTTTCGGTTCCTGCGGTGGACGACGCTGGCGGTCCCGGCGCTGGCGCTGTGCTGCGCCGGCCTGACCGAGTCCGTCGTCTGGCTGGCAACGGCGGGGGTGCTCCTGCTGGGATGGGGGCTGGGCTGGCTCCTTTACAAGTGGCAGAAACGGAGGGAAACCAAATGATCCTGATCATTCTGTTGATGCTCCTGGTGGTGACTGCCATTTGGGGGTGTATCGCCGCCGTGATTGTCTGGGCGGTTCAATTCGCCATCCTGAACCTGACGGCCAACCGTTTCAGGCCCCTGCGCTGGGTGCTGCCCGCAGTCGCGGCGCTGCTGCTCTGCGGGGGCGGCGGAGAATTTCCTTACGTCGGAGAGGTCCTGGCGGGGACGGTTCTGCTGGGCTGGGGGCTGGGCTGGGCGTCGTACCGGTTCGCCTGCGGCGGAGACCGCAATCAAGAGGGACATGCTTGATCGTGTCCCTCAGCTTGCTGCTGGGAAACAGAGCGGTGCATCAGGGATTAGGGTGTTTGCGGAGATACCTTCTCGGCTCCCTCACCGATCTGGAGGCGCGGCGGCCCGTTCCGTACTCCGCCGCCGCAGGCTTTTTATTGGGAAATTTGTCCGCCAGCAGGAATAGATATTCGTATAAAATGCTGTCCATCAGCAAACCACGGCCCCGGGCCTGGTATGCGCCCTGGCCGCTGAGCACATAATGAATCAAACAGCCATTTCTTAACAACGGGCCATAGCTGTGCCCCGGCTCGCAGTTCTCATAGCCGCAGGTGTAAATCATGGCGTCGATATTTTGGGAAAAGCCGAAGGTTCTGGCCCATGGGTGCGCGCGCCCCAGGGCTGGGGCGGCCACAAAATGATAGACAAGGTGAAGCCGGTTATGCTATACTAGAAAAATGCCGGAAGAGCGGGTTAGGCAGGCAGAGAGACATTATCTCCTGCCGCCTGTTCACAGCAGGAGGCGTCCTTTTTACCTGCGCCCAAGCCTGCTTGCCCTGCTGCGCGGCGTTTCTTACGGTTTGATGATCCCTCCCCGGGAGGGGTGGCTCCAAGAGAGAAAAAGGAGGACGGCATGGACCATCTGCGCAGAAGAATCCTCTACCACTATACCGATTTCCAGGCCCTGGACGGCATCCTGCGCTGCGCCCAGCTGAGGGTAAACAATGTGCTGCGCATGAACGACTCTGCGGAGATGAAGCACTTCATGAACCGGCTGTGCGCCGCCATCGCGGACCGTCTGGAGCGGGAGGGCCGCCCGGAGCAGGCCCGCCGAATCCAGCTTCTGTTCTATGAAGAGCTGCAAAAGGAGTACTCCGCCTTTGCCGCCTGCTTCTCCTTCCACAGGGACGACGCCGCCCAGTGGGAGCGGTACGGCAACCGGGGCCGGGGTGTGTGCATCGCCCTGCGCCGGGAGTATCTGGAGAAGATCGCCCGGGGGGCGCTGTCCCTCCAGCTGGTTTTTTACCAGGACAACATGGCGGACCACCCCATGGCGGAGGAATTCTGCGCCCTGGCTCGAAGCGGGGGCCCGATGAGCCTGGACGATCCGGCGGTAAAAAAGGCCATGCGGGAGGCCTGGGCCTGTTCGGTGTCCTATAAGCACCCCTCCTTTTCCTCGGAGTACGAAATGCGGCTGGTGGTCTCCCCCTTTGAGCGGGCGGAATTCGACGTGCGGCCCTGCTATCACATCACCAAGGAGAGGATCAAAAAATATTACCCACTGGACCTGAAGGCCATGTGCGGGGAGATCGGCGTGGGGCTGGAGGACCTGGTGGAGGAGATCATCATCGGACCGGTTTCCACCCAGTCCCTCGCCATTTTTCGGGACTACCTCCGGGACAACGGCCTGAACGGCCTGGCAAACCGGGTATCCCTGTCGGACTGCCCGCTGCGAGGGCTTTCTACATAGCTGATTTTTGAAAAGGAGAGAGGAATTGTGAAGAAAAGACTGTTATCCGCCCTGCTGGCTCTGGCGCTGTGCCTGAGCCTCACCGTCCCGGCTATGGCCGCCGGGCAGACCTTTACCGACGTGACCTCCGGCCACTGGGCCTATGAGGCCATTGAGGACATGGCCGCCCGAAGGGTGGTCAACGGCGTGGGCGAGGGAAAGTTCGCCCCCGACGATAAGGTTTCCTGCGCTGACTTCTCCACTATGGTGGCCCGGCTGCTCTTCCCGGTGGAGCTGGGCCGGGAGGGAACCGCCTCTCCCTGGTGGAAAGCCGGAGCCGACGTGCTCCTGGAGGCCGGAGCGCTGGCCGGCACCACTGCCAGGGCCTATTATGAGCGGCTGGAAAACAACTGGGACAGCGCAGTGATGACAGCCCCCATGACCCGCTATGACATGGCTCAAATCATGTACAACACCCTGAAGGCGCTGGACTTCACCATGCCCTCCGGCAGCGAGCTGAGCGCGGCCCGGGCGGCCATTGCCGACTATGACGATATTCCGTCGGACTATTCCGCCGCCGTCACCGCTATGTACGCCCTGGAATGCCTCAAGGGCATGGACGAGCAGGGCAACTTCCGGGGCAGCCAGCAGATGGACCGGGCCCAGGCCTGCACCGTACTGATGCGGATGCTGGCCAAATACGACGCGCAGCTTCCTGAGCTGAACATCAAAAATTTCCCCTCCGAAGACACCATAGAGGTGGGGAATATAATCGTTTTTGAGTTCGACAATTTCCATGAGCGGGCTTGGTCTGAAATCGAAACCTCCGACCCCAATATCGTTCAGGTCACCGGCGGCTCCGCCATCGCGGGAGTTGCTCCGGGCAAGGCCACAGTCACCATCACCGTCCATTTGGGGGGCAAGAGCCAGGCAGTCCCGGTGTCTATCACCGTAGTCAAGGCTGTGGGCGGCGAGACGGTGGGGGCAAACTCCAGCCTCCAGACCATCCGGGAGGAAATGCTGGCCCTCATTAACCGGGAGCGGGCCGCAGCGGGCGCCGCTCCGCTGACCCTGGACGACAAGCTGTGCCAGGCGGCCCAGGTCCGGGCCCAGGAGCTGGTGCAGTCCTACTCCCACACCCGTCCCGACGACAGGACCTGCTACACGGCCATGGACGAGGCCGGCGTGACCTACCGCGCCGCCGCGGAAAACATCGCCGCCGGATATTTCTCAGTGGCCGAGGTGATGGACGGCTGGATGAACTCCGAGGGCCACCGGACCAACCTCCTGAACACCAAATACAGCCGGGTGGGCATCGGGTTCTATTACAGCAGCAGCGGCTACAAGACCAATTGGGTCCAGATGCTTGCAAATTAAAGGACGGCTTCAAGGCGCGGCAATCAGCTATGATTGCCGCGCTTTGGCCTGTGTTCAGAAGCGTCCGCCCATTTCCGCGCAAAAACGGCGGCAGCTCATCCATTTTCCTGTGCAGAGCCCTGCATTTTGTGGTATACTGTCAGCAGCGCCCCGCAGGCGCCCTACAAACGATTCTGAAAGGAGACCGCCCGATGTATCTCTCCGATTATCATTTTCACACCCTCTGCTCCTCCGACTCCCCCGCCCCCCTGCTTCAGCAGGCGGAGGCGGCCATAGCGGCGGGGGTGCGGGAGATCTGCGTTACCGACCACTGGAACCTGCTGGACCAGCAGGGAAACCGCCTGCCCACCGTCTACGACTGGGAGCCGTCTCTGGCCCAGTGGCGGGAGCTGCGAAACCGCTGGCCGGGACAGCTGGAGCTCCGCCTGGGGGTGGAGGTGGGCAACGGCGTTTTGGACCCTGCCGCCGTGGACGCCTCGCTGACCATCCCCGAGCTGGATTTTGTCATCGGTTCCCTCCACAGCCAGAGCGCCGCAGCCGGAGGCCGGGGCATCTACACCGTGGCCAGGGAATGCGCCGAAAAGAAGGACGGCACGGCCATTCTAGACGACTATATGGACATGCTGGAGGAGCTGGTCCAGACCAGCGGCTGGGACGTGCTGGGCCACGTTATCTACCCCCTGCGCTATATTCCGCCGGAGTATGAGCTGGACCTGCATCCCTGGTGGGACCGGTTGGCCCAGGTGTTCCGGGCGGTCATCGCCCAGGGCAGGGGCATTGAGCTGAACACCAGCGCCGGGGCCACGGTGGAGCAGTGGCGGGACGTGCTGGAGCTGTACCGGGACCTGGGCGGCGAGGTGCTGACCCTGGGCTCCGACGCCCACCGTCCCCAGCACATGGCCGCCGCCTTCCCCCAGGCCCTGGAGCTTATCCGGGAAACGGGCTTCCGGTGGCTGTGTGTTTACCGACAGCGCACGCCCCTGTTCTGCAAGGTGGGCTGAAAAATACCATCACGGGGCAAAAGATTCGCTGTTCACCGCTTGGAAAAAACGCTATACTAAATGCTGTGTCAGTATGTATTCCGCTCTGTGCGGAGGAACGGCGGTGGTCGAATGCTGGTTCTGGACAAGACCAATATCATCCCCTATCTGCGGGAGCGTTATCCCGCCTTTGATACCTCCGGGCCGGTGAGCGTGTCCGCCATCGGCGATGACGAGGAGGACTCCCGGGGGCTCATCAACTATATCTTTAAGGTGCGGGGCGGCGGGCGTTCGCTCATCCTCAAGCAGGCCCGGGCCAATATGCGCCTGGACGACGACGTGGAGTCTACCGACGCCAGCTACGCCCCGCCCCAGGACCGGAACTATTCCGAGTACCTAACCATCAAGCTGCGCCGGGCCATCACGCCGGATTTTGTGCCCGAGGTATACTACGCCGACAGGGAAAACCACGTCTTTCTCATGGAGGACGTGAGCTATCTCAAGCCCGGCCGGTCCCAGCTGGCCCGGGGCGTGATGATCGACGGCTTGGCGGAGCGGGTGGCCCGGTTTTTGAGCGACATTCATTTCTATACCACCGAGTTTTATTTGGACACGGAGGAATTCCGGGAGCTGGGCCGGCGCTTCGTCAGCACCGGGATGCGGGCCATCATGGAAAACTGGCTGTTCCTGCGGGACACGCCCACCCATCAATGCCCGCCCCTCACCCGGCACTTCCTCCCCCACATATTCGCGCAGGACGTTGTGACCCAGTCCCATATCCTGCGCCACAAGTACATGAACACCACGGAGGCTTTTATCCACTCGGATATCCACACCTCCAACATCTTCGCCAGTAACCACCAGCTCAAGGTCATCGACATGGAGTATACCTTTGCCGGACCGGTGGCCTATGATCTGGGTTATTTCCTGGCCAGCCTGGTGTCCCAATACTGCTCGGCAGTGTTCCGGCCGTTTCCCTCCGAAAAGGAGCGGAACGAGTTCAAGCAATACCTGCTGGTCTCCATGTACACCCTGGTGGACTGCTATCAAAGGCGCTTTGCCGCCCACTGGGACGACGAGTCCAAGGAGGTCTACCGCTCCTGCCCCGGCTTCCGGGACGCGTTTTTGTCCGGGCTGGTCCCAGACGCTGCGGGCTATGCCGCCATGCCCATGTTCACCCTGTGCGTCAGCTCTTTCGGCTTTACCCAGGAGTTCGAGGTCATTCCCGACGAAACGCAGAAGCTCCATGCCCTCCAGCTCCACTGCTCCCTGGGCCGCCGTTTCCTGATGGATAGGGAGCGCATCCGCACCCCCCGCGACATCGTGGCCGCCGTTCGAGAGGGGGAGAAGGCGTATCTCAGCCGTATCCGCTGAGCGGCCTGCCTGACAAGGGCAAGTATGACAGTTTTGTTACAATTTACGCTATCCACTTGCTTTTCCATGGAGAATGGTTTACGCTAAGATACTCCGCTTTCCCAGCGGAAAATCTGACGATGGAGGCGAGTGAATATGTCCTTTCAACCCTTCCCTGTCATCGACCTGCCCGCCACCGGGGCCAACATCCTCCGGCTGCGTCGGGCCCGGGGACTCTCTGTCCGAGACCTCCAGCGGTATTTCGGCTTTGAGGAGCCCCAGGCTATCTACAAGTGGCAGCGGGGCAAGAGCCTGCCCACGGTGGACAATCTTTACGCGCTCAGCGTTTTGCTGGATGTGCCTATGAATGAAATTCTGGTGCCGTCCGGCCCCCCAAATGTCAATATATACAACATGAGCAGCGGGTCGAAGCCTGCTGCTCGTGTCATTTTGCGGCATTTTTTCGGGCGCGGGGGGCATGACAGGCGCTTGAGTCCGCTTAGGCCCTTATCCGCCGTGTCCTGAGCGGCCCGCCGCCCTTTGGGGCGGCGGCGGTCAGAGTGCGGCGACTTGTCATCAAGAAGGTCAGCCGGCCGAAGCCTAGTCAACCCTTTGGGCGGAAGCGTAAGCGTGTATTGAGGACGGACGCGTGAGGATTGGCGCTGGAGGAGCTGGCGCGGAACGCCGGTGAAACCGTATGGGGTCCATTCCTAATAAGCTGCGTTCATATCGCAAAGCAAACTCCATTGTGTCTGTGCTGTGTGCAGCGTTATCATTCATCTGCACCTGAACCGGCCGTCACGGGCTCTCTCCTTCCTGTCATGCCCGCCGCGCCCGAAGACCGGGCGGACGGACGCTTGCGGCTTACTCTCGGGATTGCTTTTCGATGAAATCGGACAGGATCACATCGAAGCTGTCGTTCATCTCAAAGGGCAGGCGGTAGTCCACCTGGGTGTTCACTAGGCACCTGTCCATCGCCGCGGACACCTCGTCGGACTTGTGGCCCAGCTCAGTAGCCATCCCCCGCACCCGGGTGCGGTTGAAGTTGATGGTGGTCACCCGCTTGGCGCCGCAGCGGTAGCTTACCTGGTTTCCGTCGCTGTTGAAGCGGTAGCCGGACCCGCCTCCGTCCACAATCACCTCGCTGCTCCGCAGCGCCGACATCCGCCGAAAGGTATCGGCCAAGGTCTGCCGCGCCCGATTCAGCCCCGTCTCGCTGTCCATGTCGATGGGCAGTGAAGCCTTAGCCGCGTGGATGGCGGCGCTGAGCCGTTCCCGCTGGGCCAGCATCTCCATGAGGAAGGCCGCCACCTCGTTGATGTGGTCGGCATACTCGCTGGACGGAGCGCTGACCAGTACGGCGTCCGGCTCGTCGGGCATCACCTTGCTGCGCAGGTGGGTTGTGGCCACCTTTAGGACGTTGTCCCGGTCCTCCAAAATCGCCCGCGCCTCGTCCATCACGGCCTGGAGTTTGTTTTGGGCCCGGAACGCGTCCTTCAAATTCATCATCTGAATCACTCCTTCTCTGTTTTTGTTCTGGGCCTATCATAGCAGGAGAACCGCTCTTTGTCATTGAACCAGCGGTTCAATTTTTTCCTCTGGAGCGCAAAACCCGCCGCAGGTGCGGCCAGCACCTGCGGCGGGTTCAAAACCGGTTATCTCTATTGCTCCAGCCAGCGCACGGCGCAGTGGACCAGCCCGGCCGGGCCGATGGCGCACACGTCCTCGTTAAAGCGCGCCTTGGGATTGTAGGCCGGATACGCCCACCCGCTCGTCCTGGAACCCGGCGGACAGATACATATACGTGCTGGGCGCCCGCCCGGCCACAAGAGCACGGTCTCCTCCCGCAGTTCCCTGGCTCTTTGCATTTCGTCCATATGCTCCCGCTTTCTGTGTTCCGTATGGTGTTATGATACCCTATTATACCGCGGCAATTCCGCAATACAGCGCTGATAGCGTCAAGGCTGCCGCACCACGCCTCTCCGTGATGCGGCAGCCGCTTGCTTTTCATTGACCGCTCTACTTCTCCTCCAGCAGCTTGGTCAGCTCCGCCATGAAGGTATTGATATCCTTAAACTGACGGTATACTGAGGCAAACCGCACGTAAGAAACCTCGTCCACGTCCTTCAGCCTCTCCATCACCAGCTCGCCGATTTCGGTGGTGGGCACCTCCCGCTCCATCTCATTCTGCAATACCTGCTCAATCTCTCCGGCCAAACGCTCCAAAGTAGATATGGGCACCGAGCGCTTCTCACAGGCCTTCAGCATACTGCCCAGCAGCTTGTTTTTATCAAAGGCCTGACGGCTGCCGTCCCGCTTGATGACCATCAGGGGCAGGCTCTCCATGATCTCATAAGTAGTGAACCGCTTGCGGCAGGACAGGCATTCCCTGCGGCGACGGATGCTGGTCCCCTCGTCGGCGGGGCGGGAGTCCACAACCTTGCTCTCCAAATCGGCGCAATACGGGCACTTCATCACAGCATCCGTCCTTTCCAGGTTGAAATCTCCGGTCTGGTATATTATAACACAGAGTATCATAAATGGGTACTATTTTTCCAGAAATTTTTTGCCGGTTTCCGCCCCGGCCCGGACAAAAGGCAAAGCGCCCCCGCCTTTGCGGGGGCGCTTTCTCACAGTTCAGGAGAGTGGAACAGGTCCGGGTCCTGCCAGTGGTCCAGGTCGGTGCCCGCCCTGGGGGGCGTGGACTGGGGTCCGGCCTGAATCCGCCCCGCCACCAGGCTGGACAGATCCTCATAGGGGGGCGGACGGTATTGCGGGTCCCGGGCCGCCCGCTCGCGGTCGTCAACTTTTTTCTGCTTCATGACGTCTCCTCCTTGAAACGGGGAGCGGAGGACATTCGCGCCCTCCGCTCCCGGCCCAACTCAGTAGCCCCGGCTGCTGCTCCGGTTTTCAGGGTTGTTGGAGTCCTTCTTGTTCTGGCCGTTCTGCTGGTTTTTGTTCTGGCCGTTCTGCTGATTCTTGTTCTGGCCGTTCTGCTGATTCTTGTTTTCAGAATGGTTGTAATTGCGGTTTTCCATGATTATCACCTCACGCAGGACAGTATGCCACGCTTTTTTCTCGATTATGCAAAGATAAAAAATTTTTTGTTCTGTTCGCGAGGCGGCCCGGCCTAAAGCGGCCCGCGGCCCAGCCGCTCCCCCACCAGGGCCATCTGCTCCGGCGTAACGTTCCAGTCGAAGCTGTCGCTGTCGGAGGAAAAGGTGATTTCCACAATGCGGTCCGGGTAGCACAGCAAATAGCGGTTCAGCAGCCCGTGCTCCGCCTCAGTCTGACGGTACGCCTCCTGCGCGCCCCAGGGGGCGGCGTCCGTGGGAACATAGGAGTAATCCCAATACCAATCGTCCGGCCACTGGTTCAGCAAAGTGTCCCGGCACAGGCTGTACAGGGCTGGAAGCTTCACCAGAACGATGTTATAGCTCAGCTGGGGGATGTCCTTGTAATGCTCCGCGTCATAGCGGGGGCTTTCCCGCATGACCAGCCTGGCCAGCAGAAACGTCTCGTCCTCCTGCCGCCGCTCCCGGATATAGCCGTCATAGTCCACGTCCAGCAGGTCCTCTATGGTCAGGGGCAGCTCGTCCTGATAGAGAACCAGGGTCTCGCCGTAATACTCATAGGTTTCCCGCTCCCCGGCGAACCAGCCCCGGGCGGCGGCGCCCATAATTCCCCCGGTGATAAGGCCGATCAGCATCATACCTATCACACAGCTGCCCACGAGAGTGACCACGCGGTTAACTTTGGCGGGAGCTTTTTCCCGCTTCATCAATCCCTTTATGCCGATGACCAAGAAAAAAAGTCCCGGTCCGTAGCAGCACAGCATGGCGATGGTGATGGCGATATTCTGCTGGTCCCCGGAAAGGAATATGGTTCCAAGATAGTATCCCACTCCCAGAAGCACCAGAATCAGGCAGAAAATCTGAAATCCCCGGTGGCTTTTGGATTCCAAAAACTCCCCACGCTCCGCCGCCTGGGCCGCTTTCCTGTGCCAGAGAAGATAGCCGGTCACTTCTATCCCAATCAGCAGGAGCAGAAGAGTCCAGCACAGCCCGCTCACCAGATATCCGGCGCTGGACAGCACCCCAATGGGATCGTTCAGCAGGCGGTAAACAAGCATTCCTCCGTTCAGCAGCCCCAACGCCAGCAGCACCAGCTGAGAGGGCAGAAAGCTACGCTTCATGGTACGATGGATGGCGTCCAGCTCTGTCACCGGGTCGGTCTCGATGGGTACGGGGGCGGGCCGCTCATTGTAGAATATCTGGAGCTGGGCATTGGCCGCCGCCAGCGTCCAGCCGGTGTGGGCGCAGAAATCATAAAAGGTCCTTTGTTCTTCCGAGGGCCCCGGGTCAAACTGGGACGCCTTGGGGAAGTAGCACACGCAAAAGGTCAGTGTCTGCGGCTCAATCCGGCGGTAGGTCCAGCAAAACTGCCCGATTTTTTCCAGCAGCCAGCCCTTTTCCGCCATCTGGACCAGATGGCGTTCCATCCCGCTGCGGTCGTGAACGGAGAAAGTCTCCATCCTGCGTTTTTTCTCTCTCATAGGTGTCACTCCTTTCCCATCCAGCGGAGATAATCCTCCGCCTGAGCGCGGATGCGTTCATACTCCCGGTCCAGCATCTCCGCCCCCTTGCTTGTGAGGATGTAGCTGCGCCTGCGGCCCTCCACGCGGGTCTCCCGGATCATGCCCTCTCCGCAGAACTGCTCCAGCAGGTTGTACAGCGTACCCGAACCCACGCTCACCCGGCCCTGGGTCATGGCGGGCACCCGGTCCAGGATGTCCATGCCGCAGCACTCCTCCCGCAGGCACAGCAGGATATAGAACATCTGCTCCGTAAGGGTTTGAAATTTTGCCCTGGGCATTTGACACGTCTCCTTTCTCGAATATCGAGATTATGCTGTAAAAAAATCTCGATGATCGACTATCTCTAAGCACAGTATATTCTCGAATATCGAGTTTGTCAAGGGGAGAGCGCAAAAAATCCCCAAAGCCCATCAAGGCCCCAGGGATTTTTGCTTGATGCCAGTTTTGTCAGAACTCACTCCCGCCGTCGGAAGCCGCGCCGCTTACAACGGTTCAGCGGTTCTCATTTTTCAAAAAAGGAACGCCTACAGCGCCTCGCCGCCCACCGCGCCCAGCAGCTCCCGGGCGTAGGGCAGCTCCAAAATGGCGGCGCACAATACGTGCCACTCGTCCAGCTTGTGGTTCCGGCGGGCGTAGTAGATGTTGGCCAGCACCTCATAATTCATGGTCACTGTCCGCATCTGGTTGTAGCTGGAGGGCAGCAGCTGAATCAGGTCGTACCAGTCCGCCTTGTCCTTTCCCTCCGCATAGCGCCGCCGCACCGCTTCCAAATAGGCCGCATACCGCTCAAACTCCGCCAGGGAGGCGGAGGTGAGGTGGTCCACGGAGAAGTCCGCCACCTCCAGGGGCTTCGCGTGGAGCTTGTGCATGGTGGAGGTGGAGTTGGCCACAGTGCCCACCTTGTAGGTGTCGAACTCCTTCCACCAGTACATGGGGGCGGTGACGTCCATGGACACGATGATCTGCCGGATGAACTTCCGGTGGTCGCTGCCCGCAGCGCACAAGCGCACCGCCAGAGCCAAATCGTTCGCCCCCAGCACGTACCGCCCAGTCCCGTCATAGCCGCTGTCCGAGCGGTCCCAGCTGTTCAGGGGATTCCGGGCCCCCCGCATGGCGTTTTCCAGATTCATGACGCTGACGCGCTCTACCTTGAGCATGAAAGGTCCTCCTCATAAAAGGAGCGCCGCCCGGACGGACGGCGCTCTCCTGTGGTTTAGTTGGTGGAAATGTAGTCGCCCATGATGTAGCCGGGCGTAGCGACGCCGCCCTGGCCGGAGAAGGAGATTTGATACCAGCCGCCTCCCGCGTCGGCCACCACCTGAACGGAGTTGCCGTTAAACAGGGTGGCAATGGGAGGATTGGACGTGCTGGGATCGGGACGCACCCGCAGGCCGCCGTCCGCGTTTACAATGATGCCGGACCGTCCCACGGTGGGATTGCCGCCGCTGCTGGGGGCCTGGGTGTTGACCGTGGGAGGATTGGTGGCTATGGTGGGCGGCGGGGTGGTGGTAGTCACACCGGCCACCGTGGAGATATAGTCGCCCATGATGTAGCCGGTGACGGTGGTTCCGTTGCCGCCGGGGAAGCTAATGTTGTACCAGCCGTTGTCGGCGGGGGCAATCACGTTGATGGGGTCACCGTTGTTCAAGCTGGATATGACCTCATAGGTGATGCCTGGGCCGGAGCGCACCCGCAGGCCGGCGCTGGCATTGACCACGGTGGCCGGAGTCCCCACAGGCGTGACAGTGGGCTCCACCGGCGGGTCCGTCGGCTCGACGGGCAGGGTGGGCTCCACAGGGTTCGTCACATCGGGACCGGGCGCGGCGCTGTAGATTGTACCGGGGTCCAGGCTGGGAGGCACGGAGACCTCTGTCGAATTTTTGGAATCGGGGTCCTTGCTGTCGTGCAGCTTTGGATAGATGTAGGTAAACACAATGACCAGCGCCGCCACGATGATGACCAGGGAGCACAGGAAGGTAATGAGCCGGGGCCAGTTGACAGGCGGCAGCTCAAAGCCCCCGCCCTCCTTTGGCGCCAGCCGCTTGCCGCCCTTGGGCCGGGGGGCGTAGTCCTCCTCCTCCAGCTCCTCGTCAAAGGCGTCCTGGCCGTCAAAGATGTAGGTGTCGTCCAGCTCCTCCCGGCTGTCCCGCCGGTCCTGAACCGGGGGCGGCGTCGGAATGTAGCGCGAGCTGGATTTGGGGTCGTCCCGGCCCGAGATCCGCCGGGGATTGTTCCGGGCGCCGCAGAAGGGACAGGCGCGGTAGGTGGAGCTGTAGTCCTCACCGCAGGCTTCGCAGTGGATCAGCGTATCACGAGAAGGCTTGGCAGCCATGTTTGGATTCCTCCTTGACCAAAAGGCTCGAAACTTGTCGCACACCTTCTATCTTACACGCTTTGCCTTCATTCGTCAATCCTTTTTATGACATCAAGCTGAACGCGGCCGTTTTCACATGGAGGCCCGCCTGACGCCGCTCACCTGCGGAGCAGGCCGGACTGGGCCATGGACACCATGTCCCCTCCGGCAAAGATCAGGTGGTCGATGAGCATGACGCCCACATCCGCCAGCAGCCGTTTCAGGTGCAGGGTGGTGACCACGTCCGCCTCAGAGGGGCAGGCTATCCCAGACACATGGTTGTGTGCCAACACAACCTGGCTGGCGTTGCAGGCCAGGGCTGTCTCCATCACCTTCCGGGAGACGATGTGCACCGCGTCCACCACCCCCTGACCCAGCTCGCGGATGGCCAGCACCTTGCTTTTGCCGTCCATGCATACCAGATAGGCCAGCTCGTCCCGCTGGCCGATAAAATTGGGGTCCAGCTGATCCTTCAGCTGCCAGATATCCACGATTTGGCCGTCAAAGCTGGCCGTCTCCTGCATGTACCGGGCCGCGGCGGCGGGGATGAGCTGAAGCAGCAGAGCGGCGCTGGGCCCCACCCCCGGCACATTCAGCAGCTGGTCGTAGGTGGCGTGAAAGACGCCGGACAGCGAGCCGAACTCGTTCACCAACTGGTGGGCCAGGGGATTGACGTCTCCCCGGGAATTGGTATAGAACAGGAGCATCTCCAGCAGGCGGTGGTCCGCCATTCCGGCCGCGCCGCCGTTCAGGAATTCCCTTCGCATCCGCTCCCGGTGGCCGGCGTGGGGATTGTCCTTCTTTGCCGCCATTGGGATCAGCTCTTGGGGCCGTATTGAGCCAGATAGTCCTCCATCCGGCCCAGCATGACGTCGTCGATACACACCCTGCCGTCCACCTCCCTGTTGTGGAGGCAGTCCATGATGTCCCGGATGGTGACGATGGGGTATACCTGAATGCCGTAGTCCTGACGCAGCTCGTCCAGGGTGGTGCAGTCCCTTGTCCCCCGCTCCATGCGGTCCACGCTGACGAACAGGGCGGAGAATTTCACGTCCGCCACCTGCTTGAACAGCTCGATGGTCTCCCGCACGGCGGTGCCCGCCGTCACCACGTCCTCAATGATGGCGACACGGTCGCCGTTCTGGGGCTTGTAACCCACCATAGAGCCGCCCTCGCCGTGGTCCTTGGCCTCCTTGCGGTTGAAGCAGTAGGGCAGGTCCCGGTTGTGATTCCGGTACAGCGACGACGCGGCGGCCACCGCCAGCGGAATTCCCTTGTAGGCCGGGCCGAACAGGGCGTCGATTCCCTCGGGCATATGCTCCTGAATGCAGGCGGCGTAGTAATCCCCCAGCCGGGCGGCCTGAGCCCCGGTCTTATAGTTGCCGGTGTTGACGAAATAAGGGGTTTTGCGGCCCGACTTGGTGGTGAAGTCCCCGAAGGTGAGCACGCCGGAGCGCACCATGAAGTGGATAAATTCTTCCCGGTAGGTCATTGAATGGCCCTCCTTGTTTTCTTTTTTTGCGGAACGTACAGCGGCCTTTACTGCCTATGCCATCAGCCGGACAAGGTCTGCCTGATATCTCTGATATCCCATGAAGCAGTTCCCCTCTTTGCGTACTCTCCTGCCGTAAGGGAAAGTATATCACCTTTTTCTCTGTCGGACAAGATATTCCCTGGGAAATCGGGACAAAATAAAGCGCACGGCGGAGCGTTCCGCCGTGCGCTTGCTCAGAATAGGCCTGCAATATACAATATAATGCCGTAAATCACGCTGGCCGAGATGCCGTAGGCCAGCACCGGCCCCGCCACGGTAAACAGCTTGGCCCCGGTGCCGGTGACAAAGCCCTCGCTTTTGAATTCCAGCGCCGGGGACACCATGGCGTTGGAGAAGCCGGTGATGGGCACCAGCGTTCCCGCTCCCGCCCGTTTGGCGATGTTGTCGAACACCCCCAGGCCGGTGAGCAGGGAGGCCAGGAAAATCAGGGTGATGGACACCCAGGCGGCGGCGTCCTCCTGATCTGCTCCCCAGCTCTGGTACAGGGCCAGCAGCCCCTGTCCGGCCGCGCAGATGGCCCCGCCTACGCAGAAGGCCCACAGACAGTCCTTCCACAGCGGGGAGGGATCGGATTTGTTGCTGACATATTGATTATACTGCTTGTTGGTCATGTCCACAGTCTTTCACCTCTGTGGCAGTATGCCCAGGGTCTGCCGGTTTATCCGCTGAATGAAACGACTTCAAGGCTTGGATATGCTCCAACGGTCCCGCGGTCTTTTTATCAGGAGCTTCCGGACGTTATTTCGTCCCAGCATACCGTCCGCCGTTCAGTTGGCGGTTGCATACGCCGGAGGATTGGAGTATGATTGACTCAGCGGCATGTTTGTTTGCCGGGGGCCATATGCTGTTTGGCGTCTCTGTTCAGGAGCGCAGGAACAGCCGGTTGATTTGCGGCCCTGGGCACAGTTCAGGGGAACAAGGAGTGATACCGATGGGAAAACGGAGCATTGTGCTGCTGTTGGCGCTGGTGATGACGCTTGGGGTCATACCACCCGCCCATGCTGCGGCGGTTCCAGGGCAAAAGCTGGCCGCCATTACCTTTGACGACGGCCCCGGCCCGTACACAGACGGCCTTTTGGACGAGCTGGCAAAACGGGGCGTGACAGTCACCTTTTTCATGCAGGGCCGCAATGTCGAGCGGTATTCCGCCGTGGTGAAAAAGGCCTATGAAGCGGGGCACCAGATCGCCTCTCACACCTACGACCACCCTCTGCTGACCAATTTAAGCAACGCGGCCATTCAAAATCAGCTAACGGTCGCCGCCGGCGTACTGGACCGCGCCACCGGCGTACATAACTCCTACATGGTCCGCCCGCCCTACGGCGGCGTGGACGCCCGGGTGCTGTCCGCCCTCGGCGCCCCGGCCATCCTCTGGTCGGTGGACACCCGGGACTGGGAGTCCCGCAACGCCGACGCCGTTTACCGGCACATTGTGAGCGACACCAGGGACGGCAGCATCATTTTGCTCCACGACGTCCACGCCACCACCATTCCCGGTGCGCTGCGAGGCATCGACGCCCTGCTGGCCCAGGGCTATGAGCTGGTCACCGTAAGCGAGCTGCTGCGCCGCCGGGGCTGTGACGCCGTCCCGGGCGTGAAATTTTACAGCGCCCCTGGAAGCGCCGCCCTTCCCGGCATCTCCCAGCCCGCTATTATCCCCACCGAGACGGCGGGCGGACGGCTTATCACCCTGTCGGCAGATGCCGGAGCCACGATCTACTACACCACCGACGGAACCGTCCCCACCTCCCAGAGCGCCGTGTACACCGGGCCCTTTCCGCTGGAGGACGCCGCGACGGTCAAGGCCTTTGCGGCGCTTACGCTCAACGGCGGCCGAAGCCGGGTGTCGGAGCTCATCCTTGACGTGCCCCGGGTACAGGCGCCGGTTATCGCCCTGAACGGCGGTCTGGCGGTGATCTCCGCCAACGGGGAGATCTATTACACGCTGGACGGCACGGCGCCGACGGCAAATTCGGAGCGCTATACCGGGCCGGTGCCGCTGTCCGTCAACACAATGATCCGGGCGGTGTCCATACAGCCCGGCTGCCGGGACAGCTCCATCAGCAGCCTGATGCACTCTGAGCTGGGCAACCTGTTTTCCGACGTCCCGCCCACAGAGTGGTACTATCACGATGTGGACCGCGTGGTTTCCCAAGGACTGATGGCCGCCGAGGCGCGGGCGTTTTTCCCCGAGCGGGCGGCCACGCGGCGGGAGCTGGTGAGCGTCCTATACCGTTTGGCCGGTGCGCCCAACACCTATGGAACGTTCCGCATCCCAGATGTGTCCGATGCCGATCCCGCCTATGCCGCCATCGTATGGGCGGTGGGCCAGCACATCCTGACCGGCTTTGAGGACGGCACGATTCGTCCCGACGCCACCCTGACCCGGGAGCAGCTGGCCGCGGTGCTGTTCCGGATGCGGGGGGAGAATCCAGGCGGCGGGTCTGCCCAGATGAGCCTGTATGCGTTTGAGGATTGGCAAAGCGTCCATGGCTTTGCCTGGAACGCCATGGCCTGGGCGGTGTCCAGCGGGCTGCTCAACGGCGTCTCCGACACCGTGCTCGCTCCCGGCGGCGCCCTCACCCGCGCCCAGCTTGCCAGCATTGCGCTGCGCATTCAGGCGCTCTAAAGCCGGAAGCGCTCTGCTTCTGCATCCTGAGCCCATTTTACTGCATTGATATAAAAAGTCTGCCGCAAGGCAGACTTTTTATATAGGCCGACTTGATATTACCTTTTTGGCCTTTGTCCGCAGAGCGCTCATTGAAGATGCTGTTACGTGAACACGCCCTGGCTATGCGTCTGGAAGCGGCGCCTGCTATACATGATATATGGCATGCGATGAGGGGCAGCCCGGCTCATAAAACGGCAAGGAGCTGGGAAAGCCTCTCTAAATGGAACCGAGCATGGGGGTTGTGCCCGGCGGACCCGATTCCAGCGGCATCGAATCCGCCCCGCTCCGCCGCCTCAATTCCGGCGGAAGCGTCCTCCACCACAAGGCACGCGGCCGGAGGCAGGCGCAGGCGCTCCGCAGCCAGCAGGAACACCTCGGGGTCCGGCTTTGAACGGGTGATGTCGTTGCCGTCTGCAACTGCGTCAAAAAAATGAGCCAGACCGATTCGCTCTAAAATGAACTGCGTATTTTTGCTGGAGGAGCCCACCGCCAGCAGATAACCCTTTTCCATCAGGCTTTCCAGCGTGGGGCGCGCATCGGCGGGCATATCCGACGGCGTCAGCCGCTCCAGAAGCGATCGATAGACGCTGTTCTTTGAGGCGGCGAAGGCTTGGAGCGCTTCATCCGAATATACCTGATCCGTATGCTCCAGCACGATTCGCAGGCTTTCCATCCGGCTGACGCCCCGCAGGCGCTGGTTGATGGTTTCGTCAAAATAAATGCCCTCATGGTCCGCCAGGGCCTTCCGGGCGAGATAATGAAATTGGTCCGTCGTGCACAGCACGCCGTCTAAATCAAAAATAATCCCTTTATATTTCCTGCTCATAGCCCGCTCCTCCCAAAATGGTCACAAAAGAACCAGAAACCCAAAGGCTTACCGCCTTTTCGCCTTTGTTTTCCACCAGAACCGATTTGTCTGAGACTGTGACCTCCAACCGCCCGCCCTGCCAGTACAGCGGGAAATGCAGGCGGCGCCATTGGGAGTGCAGGCGCGGCGCAATGCACAGCTGTCCGTCCCTCATTCGCACGCCGCCAAACCCGTAGACCGTGCAAAGCCATATTCCGCCCATGGCGGCGGCGTGGATTCCCCCGTCTGAGGAGGCCATTTCCGGCCCCAGGTCGATGCCGCAGCTGCCCTCAAAAAAGGCCTCCGCTTCAGCGGCCGCCCCGAAATCGCAGGCCAGCACGCAATGTGTGTTTTTGCTCAGGGACGAGTCATGAAGTGTGCGCGCCTCATAAAAGGTGTAATTCCTGCGCTTGACCCCGTCGTCAAACAGGCCGTCCTGCAGAAGCAGCAGCATCAGAACGTCCGCCTGCTTGGACACCTGCATTGTGTTGAGCTGTTGGAGATTATAGTCGTGAAAAATGGTGCCCACCCGCTTGGAGCGTTTATACGAGGTTAGGTCGATGGGGCTCAGCGCAAAATAGCCGTCGAACTGGGGGATGATCCCGTCCGCCCCGGGTGCGGGCAAAAGCAGGCGATCGTATACCGGACGGATTTTTTCCCGACTCAGCGCAAAAGAAAACTGGACGTCCAGCTGCGCAGCCGTTTCAGGATCCCGCTCCGGCAGCTCTCCCATCAGCTGCAATGCCAGCCCCATATTCCAATGCGCCATGTAATTTGTGTAGGCGTTGTTATCCACATGTTCCTTGTATTCGTCTGGGCCGATCACGTCCTTGATTACAAAGGCATTTCGGACTGCGTCCCATTGAGCCCGGCTGGCCCAGAAACGGGCTGTGTCAATGATGATCTCATAACCAAAACGGCGCATAAAATCCTCATCGCCCGTTACACTGTAATATTGCCAAACAGCGTAACTGACGTCGGCGGTGATATGCTGCTCGATCAGTCCGGTAAGCACCACCATGGGCTGTCCGGTAACGATGTCGGCGCCATCCCACATTGGCGCGGCCTCCTCGTCGGTGATCCACGCGGACTCCCAGGGGTACATGGCGCCCTCATATCCATGCCGGCGCGCCTTTTCCCGCGCGCCGGCAAGGCAGTGCCAACGGTACTCCAGCAGCAGACGCGCAGCCTGGGGGCAGGTAAATGTAAAAAACGGCAGGATAAAAATTTCCGTGTCCCAGAAGGAATGTCCAAGATACCCCTCTCCGCTGAGCCCTTTGGCCGGAATGCCCACCCGGGCGTCCCGCTTAGAGGACATGCTGTTAAGGTGATACAGCGCGAATCGGACGGCCGTCTGGTGATATACCTCCCGGCTGTCAATGCGGATATCCTGCTTTGCCCACCATGCCGCCCATACGTCCGCGCTCTCCTGAAACAAAGCGGCGTATCCCTGCCCGGCTGCTCCCCGCGCCAGGGCGTACCCAGTATGCTTCAGCGCTTCAACGCTGACGCTCCCGCTGAAAGCCGCGTATTCCACATCCCGCTGGGTGTGGACGCAGCAGAGCTTTTCCAGGACAAGGGCGCTCTCGGCAGGACAAAAAAGCTCCGCGCTCCCATAGATGGCCCGGCGCTGAATCACGGGCCGCAGCGCAGGCTCCGCAGGCGCTCCCGCCAGCTGAAACCGGCAGGACGCATGGAGACAGCACCAGATTTTGGACTGGCCGGTGGGTGCGCTCATCTCTAAAATGCCGTCGGGATATAACCGCAGATCGCCTTTGCGAAAGTGCTGGGCGCCGGTGTTGCTCACCTGCCCGTTGATCCCAGTGCGCACCGTGATCTGGGCGCCGTTTCCATGGGGCGTGATCTCAACCCGCATACCCGTTAGGTGCAGCTGCTTTTGAGACACAAAGCGCGCGAAGCGGAGGGAAAACCTCTGACCGCCGGGGCTTTCCCATTCTACCTCGCGGCACAGCTCTCCCGTATACAGGTTCAGCCAGCGGGCGTATTTCAACAGTTTTCCCCGCTCCAGAGAAAAGCGGCAGCCGCTCAGCGTCAGCTCCACATTCGTCAAATCAGGCAGATTGGGCAGCTCCGGCGCCTCCTCCGGCTCGCTCCGGTCAAAGGTTCCGGCGGCAAACATCCCCCTTGTCTCACCGGCGTACCGTTCCTCCAGAGCCGCCCGCTGGCCCAGATAGCCGTTTCCCAGCGCAAAGATAGACTCGTATTTCGCCAAATGGTCCGGGTCAAAGCGGCTGTCCTCCACGGCCCAGCCTTGCCGGCCGTCCACCACCCGGTCATAGTTCAATCCGCTCATGGCTCCACCTCCGCCGATGCCTGGGACAGGTAGACCACAGCCTCATAGGGTCGCAGCGTCAACTGCTCATTGGGAGCGGGCGAATCGGAATAATTGCCGATGAGCAGCTGGGCGCCGGGGGAAAGCGTCCCCCTTGGAAAGGAAAAATTTCCCGTTCGGCGGAGAAATTTAGGACAGTGAACAGTGTGCTGCCCTCGAAATCCCGCCGGTAGGCCCATACGGTGGGGTGCTCCTGGCACAAAGGGGTATAGCCGCCGTATACGATGACCGAATGCTGCTTGCGCAGACGAATCAGCGCTTTGTAATAGTGAAACACACTGTCCGGGTCTCTCAGCGCGGCGGCGGCGTTGATCTCGGTGTAATTGGGGTTCACCGCCAGCCAAGGCACGCCCGTAGTAAAGCCGGCGTTTTGCTCGTGATCCCACTGCATGGGAGAGCGGGCGTTGTCTCGTCCCTTGGCGCGGATGGCCTCCATCACAGCCTCCGGGCTCTGACCATAGACCTGCGTGGCCTCGCGGTAATGATTCAGCGTGTCCACGTCCCGGCAGTCCTCAATGGAGTCCAGCCGGAGATTGGTCATGCCCAGCTCCTCCCCCTGGTAGATATAAGGCGTACCCTGGAGGGTGTGCAGCAGGGTGGCCAGCAGCTTGGCGCTCTCCACACGGAAAACGCCGTCGTCACCGAAGCGGCTGACCATACGGGGCTGGTCGTGATTGTTCAAGTACAGGCTGTTCCAGCAGCCGTCCGCCATGAAGCGTTTTGTCAAGTGCTTTTTTTAGTTATTGACGCAAACCCTTGTTAG
>CAOKLO010000008.1 GCA_948469375.1 uncultured bacterium
CTTTCATCCCTATTTGTGCAGACCGTAAAACGGTCGGCATGGTGATTTTTATGAAGCTGAAGTACATCAAACGCATGGCGCTGTGTCTGGCGCTGACGCTGGCCCTCAGCGTCAGCGCCTTTGCCTCCGCTGTGCCGGAAAATCTGGTGGTGGAGAACCTGAACGGCCAGCAGCGCATCACCAAGACCTATGTGCTCCCGCCCGACACCGACCCGGAGATCTTGAAAGAGCCGTCGTTTGATTACGACGGCTTTACCTATACCTGGGCCTTCACCACCAAGGAGGAGCACACCTTTCTGGAGTCCAAAACCGCCACCCAAACAGTGACGGTGGAGACGGCCAAGAAGGACCTCAATACCATCCTGGAGCAGCTGGCCCCCACGCTTCCCTATGATGATGGAGAGTACACGGGTGAGCTGGCCCTGGACCACACCACCCTGTCCACCGTGGCGTCGGGCTACACCACCCAGCGGGGCTCCATCACCGCCACCAAGACCATCGGCCCCCTGGACCGCAACGATATGTCCTACATCCCGGCCACCACCACGAAGAACGGCCGCACCCTCTCCCTGGTCAACGTGGATTGGCAGGTCATCGGCTCCGATGTGGTGGGGGATATGATGGCCCCCTGCTCCTATCAGGCGGTCGCCACCTATTCCGCCGCTACCAGCAGCCAGGTCGCCACAGGCTATGTCACCACCGCCGAGTACAAGGGCGAGGTGGTGGCGGAGGGCGTGGAAAACATCACCTATACGGTGGTCTATGTGGGCAGCGAGATCGTCCCGGCGGAACCCGATCCCACTGAGCCTGTCGAGCGGGCCTATCCGTCCTTCTTCCTGCCCATGGCCGTCATCGGCGGCGTCCTGCTCCTGGCGGCATTGGCGGCGCTGGGCGTGTTCGGCGTCCGCCTGTTCCGGCACAGGAAGAACGTCTATGTGTACGTCCCCGGCGACAGTCCCCGGGACTACAAGCTGATCGCCAAGTTCCGGGCGGAGCCGGACAGGCCGGAGGTCGATATTCGGAACATGACCCCCTACCCCAATACCACCATTGCGGTGGAGATCAAGCGGCCCCTGGCAAAGCAGCTGGTGGGCCAGACCTTCACCGTCCACCACCGCACTGCGGACTACACCTATACCGTCCTCCGGGACAGCCCGGCGGATTGGCACGAGTTTGACCCCACAGAGGAAAAGGAGGATGCCATTTGAAACACATCGGAAAAATCGCGGGCCTGGCGCTGTCCGCCGTGATGGCGCTGACCATGACCGCCCCGGCCTTTGCGTCGGATTACAGCTTTACCACCACGGCCCTCCAGGATTACTACAACAGCACCAGCTATGAGGACGTCTACGGCTCCCAGTACAACTATGGCGGGCGCAACGTGGTGGACTACGACATCCCCGAGCTGGAGTACGGCCGCATGAGTACCACCATGACCGGCGTGATGGAGCGGACCATCCTGCCAGGGCTCCAGCAGGTCGTGGCATCCACGGACGGCTCCGGCTACGGCCTGGGCGGCGAGAACGGCGGCGGTGGCGGCCCCCTCACGGAACTGGTGCTGGATGACGGCACGGGCGCGGGTTCCGGCTCCACGGTGCCGGTGATCCCCGACACCCCGCAGATCACGGTCCCCAACTCCCCCGCCTACACCAGCGTCCAGGGCATGGCCTACAAGGACGGCAGCATCGGCACGCTGAAGATCGCCAAACTGGGCATCAGCGTGAAGGTCTGGGAGGGTGAGTCCACCACCAGCATGGCCAAGGGTGTGGGCCACTACAGCTCCACCTCTGCCTGGGATGGCAATGTCGGTTTGGCTGGGCACAACCGGGGGGCCAAGTACAACATCGGCACCATCAAAAATCTGGTGGCCGGCGACACCATCACCTACACCACCATGTATGGCACCCGTACCTATCAGGTGACGTCGGTGAAAACCATCACCAACACCGACTGGAGCTATCTCCAGGGCACCGCCGACAACCGCATCACCATCACCACCTGCCTGGAGAACCATCCGGAGAGCCGGGTCTGCGTCCAGGCTGTGGAGGTGAAGTGACCAAGCCCCAGGAAAAAAATTTTTGCCGGGGGCCTCCCAATTTGTTGAAAACCGCATTCTCCGTTTGTATAAGGAAGTATACCGGCCTCTCTGGGACCGGAACAATACAAAGGAGGTCTTTTTATGCGGCAAAGGATGTTTACCCTCTTGGCAGGGATGGCCCTGGGCATGGTCCTGCTCAGCGGTGGCTACGCCGCCAGTACTGCCCTCACCGCCACCGTCAGCAACCAGCCCATCTATGTAGACGGCCAGCGGGTATACCTCACCGCCTATCATATCGGCGGGAACAACTTCGTGAAGCTCCGAGACATCGGACAGGCCGTGGGCTTCAATGTCTATTGGGACGGGACGGTGCAAATCGAGAGCGATAAGCCCTATACCGGGGTCATCCCCTCCAGTCAGACGCCTGTACCCACCCAGCTGATCCCAACCGTCCCCACCGAAGCCAGTGCGCAGGCAGCCATCAAGGCTCTGCGGGACACCTATCCCCACGGAACGGCTTACCCCACGCCCTACCGGCCCAACAATCCTCTCTCCAGGCCCTATACCAACTGCGACCACTGTGCCGGCTGGGCCATGCTGTGCAGCGATGCGGCCTTTGGCGATTTACCCTGGCGGTATCAGACCGCCCCGGCCTGGAGCGATATCCGGGCGGGGGACCTGGTTCGGTACGACAATTCCTATGGCGGCCATGTTGTGGTCGTGGTGGACAAGACGGACGAATACATCCTCGTCACCGAGAGCGGCGCCAACAATAAGGTCCGCTGGAGTGGACAGTATTTCAAGTGGTGGCTGGAGGAACAGCCCGGCTATGCCCGTTGGACACGGTATCCCTAATTTAATCATCTGACATCGAAAGGCCAGACTGTACCCACAGTCTGGCCTTTCCTCGTACAAGGAGGACGATATTTTGAAGCACAAATTCTTTCAGCGCGCCTTGGCCATGCTTTTGGCCCTGGTGTGCGTCATGGGCATTCTGCCCTTGTCCGCATTTGCCGCCGGGGGAAGCGCCCCCAGTTCCATCACCCAGCGGTCCTCCGCCTACATGACCATCGGCGGGCGGTCCGTCCGCTATAAGGCGGCCAGCAGCACCATCAACAACGTGGGCCTGCCATATGTGTTCAACGAGCAGGTGGACGTACCCGGTTACGGAACGACCCGCGCCCTGTGCGCCTACCAGCACGGCACCTTGGGTCCCGCAGCCAACGGCCAGAAGTGGAACTTCAAGAGCGAGGTCAACAGCGCCTCCCTGAAGGTGCTGCTGACCTATATCTATTCCTACACCTATGGGGACTTTGAGGCCGCGGGCGACGCCGTCGGTCTGGAGCACTGGAACCAGTATTGGTCCAACATCTGGTTCCTTGTGGCGCAGGCCATGTCCTGGTACTACGAGCACGGTATCATCAAAGATGTGACCAGCGACCGGGAGGGCTTCATTGAGCAGGCCAGCGAGGAGTTCGTTGCGGCCATGCGGCTCTACCATCAGACCTACGGCCAGTCCAGCTGGATCACCAACTGGGACGCCATCGGCACCCATTCCATCATAGACAGCACCGATGGCGGGGCCACCGGCGTTTCCGCCTACGATTACGTCTCCACCGGCGTCAATCTGGTGCTGGATCATCCCGAATACTTCCACGATTACCACCTGTGGATCTATGAGTGGGACAGTACGCAGCCCTGGAAGCTGACGGGCCAGTCCGGCACTCCCATGCAGCGGCTGCTCATTGCCGTGCCGGAGGAACGGACAGAAGAGGAGGACACTGTTCAGCTGACAGTAAAAAAGCTGGAAGCCGGTACAAATAAGCCTCTTCCCGGCGTCACCTTCAAAGTCGAGAATTCCGCTGACCCTGCCGCATTCTCTGTCACGCGGCAGACCGGCTCCGATGGAACGTTTACCCTCACTGCTGAGGCAGACCATCTCACAGCCGGCCAGTATCTCATCACCGAAGAGGCCGCGCCCGAGGGCTATGTGGCCCAGACTGCCTCCCAGTTGGTGACAGTCCTGCCCAACGGCTCCGCCAACAGTGTGTTCACTTTCTTTAATGAGCCGACCACGACAACGACTACTCCCGGCACCGGCTCCATTCGCAAGGTAAACGCGGACAACCCCACTGAGGGCATTCCCGGCGCGGTTATCCGCATCACTTCGGTCAAGCTGGATGATGGCGGCAGCTTTGTCAGCGAGTACACCACCAAGGACGGCGGCTATATTTTGAAGGAGGATCTGGATTTCTCCCAGCTCCCCACCGGAAGCTATATCGCCGAGGAGATCACTCCGCCGGAGGGGTTCATCCTGAGCTCTGATGTGTCCAAGGTCAAGCAGCCCTTTGTGTGGGACGGCGAGCACGACATCAGCCTGATTTTTGAAAACAGCGCGAAAGTTCGTGTGCAGCTGAAGAAGGTGGACGAGAGCAACGCCCCCCTTCCCGGGGCTGTTTTTGTTATCCTGCGGGACGGCCAGGTGATCGGCACCGAGGAAACTCAGCCCGACGGCACCATCACCGTGTCCAACGTCAGCGAGGGGTACTATGAGTTCCGTGAGGTAAGTGCCCCGTCTGGCTTCGACTGCGACCGCTCCCCCGTGGGCGTCCATGTGGAGGCCAAGGACCTTCAGGGTGAACAGACCATCGTGGTCACCAAAATGAACCATCACAAGCGTTCCCTGACCATCACCAAGCGGAACACCGAGACCGGCGACCCCGTTCCCGGCACCTCTTTCCATATCCGGGGTGTGAACCTGGGCTATGAAAACGACGTGGTGACGGGCGCCGACGGCAAGGTGACCATCTCCGATATGCCTTCCGGCTGCTACGAAATCGAAGAGACAGACGTACCCGCGCCCTATATCCTGGACACCAACAACCGTAAGACCGTCTGGATCGACGCCGAAAAGGACCAGGATGTGGTGGTTGATTTTGTCAACTCCACCCGGCCCGGCCTGCGGCTGCTGAAAATTGACGCTCAGACCGGCGAGCCTCTTTCCCAGGTCCAGTTCCGCATCAGAGAGGTCAACGGCGGCTATAACGAGCTGCACTTCACCAACGCCGAGGGCCTGATCGTGCTGGAAGGGCTGAACCCCGGGGCCTATACCGTGCAAGAAACGAAGCCCAAGAATGGCTGGGTGGCGGATGATACCGTCCACACCGTCTACCTGGAGGAGAATAAGACCACCACCCTTGAACTGAAAAACCTGCGCAAGCCGGATCTGTATGTCAAGAAGGTGGACAGCATCACGGGCAGCCCCATCAAGGGCGTTAAATTCCAAATCTGGCGCGGGTCTGACGACACCCAGAGCGGCGAGTATAACGACCTGGGCACCTTCTACACTGATGAGCAGGGCCAGATCCATCTGGTTCGGGTCAATACCGGGTGGTACAAGATCCAGGAGCTGGAACCCGCCCCCGGCTACACCATCAAAGAACCGGCTATCCAGGAGATTTATATGGAGGCCGGAAAGGACCACACCGTCACCTTTGAGAACACCCCCAAGAACGCGATAGTGGTCGAGAAGTATGATTCCGTCACTCATCAGGCCCTGCCCGGGTGTACCTTCCAGCTGAGGTATCTGGGCGGCGCATCCGGCACAGGCGGCACCGTCATCGGCCAGAAGGTGACGGGGAACAACGGCATCGCCATGTGGACCGGGTTGAATCCCGGGTCCTATATCGTGGAAGAGGTCGATCCAGCGGACGGATATAACATCATAAATGCCTCTGAAACCGTATTCTTGGCCGATGATGGTGAGCAGAGCGTGGTCACTGTCCGGTTCAACAATTCCCCTAACGGCTCCCTCCTGATCCGGAAGGTGTGCGCCACAAATCCCTCTGTCACCCTCCAGAACGCCGAGTTCAAAGTGACCTATGCGGACGGCACCCTCATCGGCGATAGCAACGGCATTTTCAGGTCCGACGAAAACGGCGAGGTGCTGATTGACGACCTGAAGCCGGGCTCCAGCGTGGTGGTCACCGAGGTGCGGGCCCCTGCGGGTTTCCTCATCGACACCCAGAGCGTCACCGTTCAGATCAAGGAAGGCCGCACCATGTCCGTGGTCATGAAAAACCAGCCCAAAGGAAAACTGATCATTCAGAAGCGGGACAGCCAGACCAACGAGGTCCTGCCCGGCGCTGAGTTCCGGGTCACCACCGCCGCCGGCTGCGAGGTTGGTCTGGACGGCGTGATTGGCACTTCCTCCCTGACCCAGAACGGCATTTTCACCACCGACAGCCAGGGCGAGATCCGCATTTCCAACCTCGTCCCCGGCGCATATGTCATCAATGAAATCAAAGCCCCGGGCGGCGGGTATGTCATTGACACCCCCTCCACCAACGTGGTCATCGGGCAGGGCGGCGACACCCAGACAGTGGTGATTAAAAACACCAAGAAGGGTCAGTTGATCGTCGAGAAGTACGATAAGATCACGAAGCAGCCCCTGGCCGGTGCGCAGTTCAAAATCATGACGGCCAATGGGGAGCTCACCCCCGACAATGAGGGGCTCACCAGCTCCAACGGCCTCTATACCACCGACCAGAACGGCCAAATTGTGTTGTCCAAGCTCCTGCCCAACACCTATGTGGTTTCTGAGGAACGTGCCCCGGACAATTACCGCAAGGACCCCACCCCGCAGACGGTCGTAGTCAATGCCGGGGACACGCAGACGGTTCGCTTTTATGACGACCCCCTCTGTACCCTCACCATTTTGAAGCGGGATGCCGTCACCAAGAAGCCCCTGAAGGGCGCTGAGTTCCTGGTCCGGGACAGCTCCGGCCATGTGATTGGTCCCAACAATGGCCTCTACACCACCGGCACCGACGGCACCGTGACCGTCACCGGGTTGGCCCCCAATTCCACGGTGGTGGTGTCTGAGAAACGGGCTCCCACAGGCTACATCCTCGATGAGACTCCCAAAAACATCGTGGTGCGCTCCGGCGTGGCCAACAGCCTGATTTTTGATAACGAGCCTGGAACCACCCTCATAATCCGGAAATTCGTCGAGGGCACCGAGAACGAGCCCCTGTCTGGCGTGGCCTTTAAGGTCGTGGACGGCGCTGGGGCGGCGGTTGGTCCCGACGATGGCGTCTATTATACTGATAAGGCGGGCGAAATCGTCCTGGAGGGCATCGAGCCCGGCACAACAGTGAAGGTGCGCGAAATCAAGACCGTGGAGGGCTATGTCCTCGATGGCACCCCCCAGGACATCAAAATCAAGGGCGGCGAGGTGCAACAGCTCACATTTTGGAACAAAAAGGCGGGCACACTGGTCATCGAGAAAAAGGATTCTGTGTCCGGGGCATTCATTTCCGGCGCCCAGTTCCAATTGACGTATGCCAATGGCGGCTACGTTGACAATATCAATGGTCATTTGTCCTCCAACGGCCTGTATACCACAAACGATAAGGGCCAGATCCGCATTGAGGGCATCGTGGGCACCGTGGTCGCCAAGGAGGTCAAGGCAGCCCCCGGCTATGTGATCGACCAGTCCACTCAGGTACAGACTGTCACAGTCAACCCCCTGGACACGCAGACACTCACCTTCCTCAACGAGCCCCTGTGCTCCCTCACCATCACGAAACTGGATTCCGTCACCGGGAAGCCCGTGCCCAACACTTCCTTCGCGGTGAAGGACGGCAACGGGAACGTGCTGGCCCGCTGCACCACCGGGCAGGATGGCACTGCCACTGTCACCGGCCTCGTGCCCAACAGCACCGTGGTCGTGGTGGAGACCAAAGTACCCTCGGGCTATGTGCTCAACACCACGCCCCAGACCATCATCGTGAAAAACGGCTCCAACACCCTCACCGGCAGCTCCGGCACCGTGACCACCCCAGGTACGAATCCTGGCGGCAGCACTGTCGTCAATCCGGGCAGCAATACCGGCACCAGCAATGGCAACGACCTCACCTTTGAGAACGAGCCCAAGCAGACCTTGACCATTCACAAGTACATCGAGGGCACGAAAAACGAGCCTTTGGCCGGTGTGACCTTCAAACTGGTGGACGGCTCCGGCACTCCTGTGGGCTCCAGCGACGGCACCTTTATCACCGACAGCAAGGGAGAGATCGTGGTGGAGGGCCTGGAGCCCGGAACCACTATCACCGCCCAGGAGGTCAAGACCGTGGACGGTTTTGTGCTCGACGGCACCCCGAAATCTGTGAAGATCAAGGCAGGCCAAGGCGCTCCCTCCCTCACCTTCTGGAACGCCAGGGCGGGCGAACTCATTATCCGCAAGCTGGACAAGGCCACCGGGAAGCCCCTCGCCGGGGTGGAATTTGAGCTGACCTACGCGGGCGGCGGCTACGTCGATAACGCGGACGGCCATTTGAGCAGCAACGGCCTGTATACCACCGACGCCCATGGGGAAATTCACATCTCTGGCGTGACCGGGACCATCGTGGTAAAGGAGACTCGGACCATCGACGGGTACACCATCGACCCCGCCACTCAGACGCAGACGGTAAAGGTCAACCCCCAGGATACGCAAACGCTGACCTTCTACAACGCCCCCAAGCAGACTTTGACCATCCAGAAGTATGTGGACGGCACCACCGACCCCATCCAGGGCGTGACCTTCCTTGTCACCGACAGCTCCGGGCAGGTGCTGGGTCCCAACAACGGCGAGTATATCACCGACCGTAATGGCCGCATTGTAATCACCGACCTGACCCCCGGAACCACCATCACAGCCAAGGAGACCAAGACCGTTGGCGGCTATGTGCTGGATACCACGCCCCAGTCCATCCTCATCAAGAGCGGCGTGGCTCAGACCCTGACCTTCTTCAACAAGGCCGAGGGCGGGCTGGAGCTGATCAAGGTGTCCGCCAGCGACAAATCCCAGCGCATCCCCAACGTGACCTTTGAGATCCGGGAGATGGACGGCGGGCTGGTGGATACCATCACTACCGATTCCAGCGGCCGGGTCCATCTGAACCTGGACGCCGGGGATTACTACGCTGTCGAGACTGAGGCCGGAGAGGGCTTCAAGATCGACACCACGCCCCACTACTTCACCATCAAGGACGGCAAGACCACAACCCTCACCGTGACCAACGAGGCATTCAGCGGCATCATCATTCACAAGGTCAATTCCGTCACCAAGGACGGGATTTATGGAGTGAAATTCCTGGTTTACGACCAGAATAAGAACCCCATCGGCGAGTACACCACCGATGACCAGGGCTACATCTACATCGACGACCTCACCGTGAAGGGGAAGGGCAAGCTGTTCATCCGCGAGTTGGAGGCCGCCGAGGGCTACGAGCTGGACAAGCAGTACAAGACCGTCTACGTCCAGCCGGGCAAGACCATTGAGATCGAATGGGAGAACGTGCCCATCACCGGGCAGTTCCAGATCCGCAAGTACGCCGCTGAGTACAACGAGGTCACCGGCACCGCCGCTGGCGCTCCCCTGAAGGGCGCGGTCTATGAGATCAGCGAGGCCCGCAGCGGGAAAGTGGTGGATTATATCACCACCGACGCCCGGGGCGTGGCGGCATCTAAGCCCCTACCCCTGGGCCGCTACAAGATCACTGAGGTGACCGCTCCTCCCTACTGGAAGCTCAGCGGCACCGTGTTTGATGAGACGCTGGAATATTCCGGCCAGATCATTAAGCTGTCCGACTACGACAAGCCCTCCAACCTGGGCGTCACCATCACCAAGCGGGGCAACGCTCAGGCCCTGGCGGGCAGCCAGATGCGCTACGACATCACCGTGGCGAACACCAGTAATGTGGCGCTCTCCGAATTCTACTGGCATGACCGCATCCCCACCGGCGCCACCCGGGCCACTGTTCTGACCACCGGCACCTATAGCGCCCGGCTCAACTACCGTGTGCTGTACAAGACCAACTACCGGAACGGCTATCAGGTGCTGGCGTCCAACCTGCTCACCAGCAGTAACTACTCCTTCAGCCTCAACGCCATCCCCACCCAGCCGGGCGAGTACGTTACCGACGTTTACTTCGACTTTGGCAAGGTCCCCGTGGGATTCCAGTCCACCACCAATCCGACCCTGACGGTCCAGGTACTGGGCTCCATCGCCAACAACTATCAGATTGTCAACCGGGCCGACGTGGGCGGCAAGTACCAGGGCACCTGGCAGACCGCCCAGGCCACCTGGCTCACCATTGTGCGCAAGCTGACGCCCACCTACACCCCCACCCTGCCCAAAACGGGCTACTGATTCAAAAAGCGGGACGGCTCCTCGGGGCCGTCCCGCTGGTAGCAGGCTACAATTCGCACTCTAACTGACAGTCGAATGGCTCCGCGTCAACGTGCTGCTGACGATACTCTTTTGCCTCAACGCATCCCAGTGCCTGATAAAACGCCTGACTTTCAACTGCGGAATGAGCGGAAATATACAGCTTTTTTGCTCCTTTCCCTTTGGCCCATTCCTTCGCCATCTGGAACAGAGTCCTGCCGATTCCGGCACCTCTCATGTCCTCAGACACATGGATGCTGGTCAGATCAAGATACTGACGCTCCTCGCCGAAAAAGTCAGCCTCGACCGACACAAAGCCTTTCAGCAAATCATCCGCAAATGCGGCACACACTACGCCGCCTGCTTGAATGGTATGTTTCAGGCAGGAAATCAGCGTTTGATAGTCTGCCTCCGACCAATCATCAATAAAGGGAGCGTCTTTGATGACCCATTCCCCGTGATCCCTGCGCCAACACTTTTTAACCACCTGATGCCGGTTAAAATGCCGGAACAGCTCCCGGCAGAGTTCATCAGTGTACAATGCACGGTACTGTATCATTCAAATCATCCTTAATAACTGCTGGTATCTGTTCTGGATTCCATCTGGCATTTTACAAAACTGACCAGTTTCTCGTTGAACTCGCCGTTGCCGCTCAATGCCCCAAATACCCGACTCACCTGCTCCTGCGGCGCTTCGCCCTCTTTGGCAAGCAGATGGACGGACATGAGAAAGGTGGTAGTCCGTCCGCCCTCCCGGCGGGCCCACACGTTTCCGGTCAAACCGTTTTCATCATCGGCGCTTTGGCCGTATTCCACGATAATATCCACGATCATCCGGCTGTCGATTTGCAGCGCCGTGGCGGGCAAGCGGAAGGAAAACGTGTTGAGCATGGAGATCTCCGTCTCCACCAGGTTGGGGAACCGGGGCGCTTCCGCCCGCTCCTCCCGAACCAGCTCCGCCATGCGCTGGGCAAATTCTTTCTGTTCTTCTTCATTCGCGGGGCGGACTTCATATTTCCCACAGTCGGGGCACTGCTCCGTTTCCTCGCTACGGCTGAAAATGAAACCGCAGTTATCGCAAGCAAATATCATTTTGATCACCGCCCTACATTATAGCAGGGGCGGTCATCCTTTACAAGGAGGCGTTTTCCCATAGAACCCACATACCCCGCCCTGGACCGCGCCGCGTTTCTCATTGAACACGCCTGTGTGCCCCGGGCCTACCCCATTTACTGCGCCGAGGCCGCCCAGCTACTGGCCATGCTGGATGCGGCCCAGCGTCAGAGTTCCACCCAAACCGCGAATGAGGTGATGCAAGATGAACATTGAAACAACCCTGGCCGTTTTGCACCGGGAGGGCGTTTTGCAGGATCACACTCCTCACAGCGCCCAGTTCCGGGACCTGACCGCCTGCCTGCTGGGCGCGTTTTCCGCCGCCGGCGCTATCCCCACGCTGTCCGCCGCCGACGCCCGATTCTACGCCGCCCTGTCCCCGCTCCATGACATCGGGAAGCGGGCTATCCCCCCGGAGCTTCTGAACAAACCTGGTCCACTGACCTGGGAGGAGTTTGAGGTGATGAAATCCCACACCACCCAGGGCTGTGAGCTCCTGGAGCGGATTCCGGCCCTCAAACACAGCGAAGCCTTCCCTCTGATCTGCGACGTATGCCGCCACCACCATGAGCGGTGGGACGGCAGCGGCTACCCCGACCAGCTGGCCGGGCGGGACATTGCCCCCTGGGTGCAGGTGGTGGGGCTGGCGGACGCCTTTGACGCGCTGATCCATCCCCGGGTCTACAAACCCGCTTACTCGCTGGGGCAGGCTGTCCGCATGATTGAGGGCGGCGCGTGCGGGACTTTTGACCCGGTCATGTTGGTGTGCTTTCAGCAGAACATCAGCCATATTTGCCATGCCGTCTATGCCTGAGCGGGAGAAAAGCGGTCTGGAACAGGCCGCCAGCGCCGCCCATACCGTACACGGCGCTGTTAAAACCGGCAAGGCCATTGCCTCCGCTGCCAAAGGCGCGGCGGTGGGCGGGCCCTATGGAGCGGCGGCAGGTCTGGCATTGGCAGCGGGAAAACACGGAAAAAAGCTTCTGGTGGCCGCGGTTGTCATCCTTCTTCTGCCCGTGCTGTTTGTCCTCATGCTCCCAGGACTGATTTTCGGCGGGCTCACCAGCAGCGGCGCGCCCGGCCAGCCTGTCCTCAACGATGGCGACGCCATCACCGCACAGATGGACAGCATCGCCGCCGCCATTGATGAGATTCTGGCCGAGGGTGTGGAGGACGCCAAAGCCCGGGCCGCCCAGGACTTTGCAACAACGGGCGGGGACAACTACGAGGTCGTCCAGCCCTTCACCGTGTCCAGCAACACCAATTCCTTCATCGGCCAATACTGCGCCGCGAAGGAGGAGAGCTGGTCCGATATATCCCTGGATGATATGAAACGTATTTTGCGGACCGGAAAAAGCAGCCTCTATTCCTTCACTCGAGCCAGCGAAACCCGGACGGTGGAAGCGGACGACCCAGACACCCCGGACGTGGTGGAGACCAAACAGGAGACCTGGTACGTCTACACCCTGGTCTACAATGGCGAAGCCTATTTTGCCGACCAGGTGTTCCGCCTGACGGACGATCAGAAAGCGCTGGCCGGGGACTACGCCCAGAACCTCAGCCTGTTCCTGAGCGACGGCTCAATTCAGCACACCGAGTACACCGGCGGCACCATCGCCTCCCTGGGGGACGTGCGCTTTACGGACGGCGTGACCGAGGTGGTCTACTTCAACCAGCTGGATCAACGGTATGCCAACCAGCCCTTCGGCACGGACAACATCGGGGGCTACGGCTGCGGCCCCACCTCCATGGCCATTGTGGTGTCCTCCCTGACCGATGAGATCGTGGACCCCATCGCCATGGCCAAGTGGGCCTATGAAAACGGCGGCTGGTGCAAAGGGCAGGGCTCCTACCATTCGCTGATCCCCAATGCGGCCAAGGCGTGGGGCCTGAACGTGGAGGGTTGTAAGGCCAGCGAGCCCCAGCGCATCCTGGACGCGCTGAGCCAGGGAAAGCTGGTAGTGGCAATTATGGGCAAGGGGCATTTTACCACCACCGGCCACTTTATTGTCCTCCGAGGTGTGCAGGACGGGAAGATCCTGGTGGCCGACCCGGCCAGCACCTCCCGGAGCCAAAAGACGTGGGATCTGTCCATTATCCTCAACGAAGCCGGGAAACGGGCCGGGGCGGGAGGCCCGTTTTGGATCGTTGGGGCCTAACACCCGTTCACCTTGGAAAATAAATAGGCATTCCCTTGGCATAGTAACTGTAACAAGCGGCACCCCTCAGCTTTCTGTGGGGGTGCCGCTCACCGCCTATTGATTCTTCATGACATCCTGCCAGTTGGAATTGTGTAATATCTCAGCGTCCCCGCCAAGAAAAACCGTCCCGGCTTCCACATCTCCCTTCAGCTGATACAACATCCAAGCTGTCAGGTACCCATCGCTTCTTGCCAGCATATCTCCGTGCTCCGCACCTGCCGCCCTGCCACGAACCTTGAACACAGTGTCATTGATCGAGTCGTAATTTTCAATCAGAGAGGATAGTGGCGCGACGCCTGCGTATTCCTCATTTGGATCTGCCACGCCGGCGTCGTCAGATGTGCCGGTCCCCGCCGCCATAAAATATGGGATGCCTACCTTTGATATATCATAGAACCAGCCCAAATTTCGGGCCAGGAGAGGGTAGGCCGCGCTGCCTGTGAACATGGCCTTGTACACTGCGCCATTTTCATACTCCGTCACCGCCGCCAGAGCTCCCGCGCCGCCCTGGGAAAAGCCGACGATACCGATATTGTCCTCGTCCAGCTTGCCGCAAAGCACATTACCGCTGGATAAGCTCAATAGAAAATCCAGCATGATCGATGTTGTCTCACCTGTCCCAGCCTGGGGGTCCTCATTGCCCACAACCACAAAGCCCCAGGACGCCAGGCGCTTGAACCAGCCCTCATAGTTTGACGCTGGTGTTCCGCTGGCATTGACCGCCATAATGACCGGGCATTTTTCCTCCGATGCCTCCAGCCCGGCGGGATACCAGACCCGTATCCTTTGAATGGACCTGTTGTCCGAGGCAAATTCTGTGTAGGATACCACACAGGGGCCCAGTTGAGAATACTTTTGCTCCAAAGGAAAGGCAGAAGAAAACGCCGTATAATAATCGTCCTTGATAGATGCCTTCCGGGCCTCGATCCAAATCTTGACCAGCAGCAGGACGATCAATACCATGACGACCAGCAGGCAAATGCCCAAAACCTTCCATATCTTTTTCATCCCTGATACCCCTTTACTTCTGCTCCTCCCGGATAAAACGGAGCATCGCCTCAAAGCAGTCCTGGGACTCCCTGCTTTCGGTGTTGGAGAGGAATCCGTGCTTCGTCAAGCCGTATGTAGCCTCATCAGTGTAAAAATATTCGTGCTCCACTCCGTGCCCGGCCAGCCGGTCCGCAAAGTGCTGCATGATCTCGGGGAAGCCGTCATCCGTTCCCGCTGTCAGGAAGCTCCTCGGATAGTTCGGGGTGATGTACCGCGTGGCGCTGAAACGGTCCGCCTCTGCTTTGTCCCAAAGGAAAACGCTGTCCTGCAAGTATGCGCCGGCCAATATTTTAATAGGCAGTCCCTCCAAAAGCTCCACCTCAAGGGGGGCGTCATCTATCACCGCAGCCCGTATGTCCGACACCTGCAACCGGGGCTCCTTGGTGAACGCAAACAGGGCTCTATATTCCCCATTGGACAAAACTGCCGCGTATTGGGCGGCCAGCTCCGCGCCTGCGGACTGGCCGAACAGGACCACGTCTTCCATATCCAGCCCCAGCTCAGCCCCATGCTCTACGAGATAATTGACCGCCTCGCTGATCTGGATCAGCGGGTCCGGGAAATGGTAGTCCGGCATGAGCACATAGTTCACATTGACGAAATTGAACCCCGCCTGGATCATTTTGTCGAACAAGGCGGTGGAGTCGTCCCGCTCAGCCATAGGGTCCCCCAGGACCTTATCCCCGGCGAAGAATCCACCGCCGTGGAAGTATATCACGGTCGTTCGTTTGACCGACGTATCGCTGCTGGGATAGGAAATGTCCAGATAGCTGTTGGGGTAGGTCTCTCCGTATTTGATGTCGTTCACGTAGAGTATGCCGTTGCTTCTAACGGCTTGGCCGGGTTCGCGCCTCGGCGAGGACGGATTGATGTCGGATTTGTCCTGGTATATCAGGCTCTGGAGCGCATCGGTCACGATAGAGGGCCGGAGCAGGACTGCGCCAAACAGGATCGCGGCTAGCAAAACGATTCCGGCCAGGATGATGCCAATAGCTTTCATAATTATTTTCATAGGCTCCTCCTTGACAAATGGATGGTGCAAGAGTAGCATAGGCTTCGGGATGAATCAAGTGTTTCAGCAAAAATGATACATCGGGAAGGGGTTTGTATCATCAGATGAATAACGAGCAAAAGAACACCTATGTGAAGCAGCAGCTTACGCGGGCCCTGCTGGAGCTGTTGCAAAAAAAGACACTGGCCGAAATTTCGGTCAGTGAACTGACGGAACGGGCGGGCGTTGGCCGTGTGTCCTTTTACCGCAATTGCCACACAAAGGAGGACATTTTGAAGGAAGAGTCGGACAGGCTCATCGAGCAATGGGGAAGGCTGTATGAAAGCGACCCTGCATCCACCCCGGAAACGCTGTTCCCATCACTGTTCGACTTCTACAGGGCGAACGGCTCATTTTATACCGCGCTCTACCAGGCCGGGCTGTCCGGCATCATGCTGGAGACGATCGTGAGCACCATACAGGTCACGGCGGAGATGGACAATCTGGAGGCTTACATGAAGTCTTTTTGGGCTTATGGCATCTATGGCTGGCTGAATGAGTGGATCAAACGTGGTATGCAGGAAAGCGGGGAGGAGATCAGCAGGCTGTTCGCAATCGCCAGGCAATGAGTAATTCCCAAAGCAAGCTGAATAGACAAAGGGCACGGATCGGGTCATTCCCATCCGTGCCCTGAACCTATGTAGGCAGATTTTTTGCGTTGTTCTGCCGGCAGTCCAACACCGTATCCAGATAAACAGTATCGCCCTCAATCGCAAACAGGGCTTTATAACGTTTGCAGAAGAGCGCTTTCCGATACTGACCTGGAGGCAGTTCGTAGTCAGTTTCGACAGGGAACTGGAACGGATTATCCTCCAGCGCATCCAATACCTTTTCAAAATCCTTTATCAGTCCCTTGGCCGCGGGAACGCTCACGTTCGCAAGAAAACGGGTATGCCGCACCAGCATGGTATCCGCACGCCGGGACACGATAACAGCGTACCTACCCAACGGCCTCGGCCTCCCCGATGGCGCGTTCCATATCGGCCAGTACCTCGCGGGCGTTCCGGCCCTGATAGCCGTTTCGGCGGTCTGCCTGAGCTTCCAGCAATTCGTCGTATACCGCATTACGGGGATGGAGGGAGAGGGTAAGGGGAACGGCCTGGTCCCGCACGATTTGTTTTAGGAACATGGTAAACGCGCCGCTCATGGTCAAGCCCAGTTCAGACAGGATTTCTTCCGCCTGGGATTTCAGAGCAGAATCCATGCGCATGCTGAAATTGGTATCGCCTGGCATAAAAATCACCCATCCTTTCCCCATAATTGTACAACATAGTATGTGCAATGTCAATGCAATTAGTTAGGAGATATTTATGTGAGTTCAGAATGTCATCAGCTCTATTCATTCTTATCCGCCTGCCAAGGCAACTGGCGCGGCAGCGTCCATATCTGCACCCATGGCCCTGGTTACCTCCTGTCCGCAGACCGGGACGGTCACCCTACCATAATGGCAGTTGAGCAATTCCAGCAGCTCGCCGGCGAGATGATCGACCCTGCCGAGTGCTGCGGCCAGCTCACAGCGGATGCCTTCAAGGCTCTGTATGCCCAATATCTGCTCTGGCAGGTACCGTCGGCGGAGTGCGATCCCCTTCTATTCCTGAGCCAGCGCGGAACGGGGCAGTCTTAGTTTCCCTGCGAGCATTTCGCGGCGTCGATGGCCAATACGATCATCAGGCAAAGCAAGGCGTCCTCCGGGCGGGAGATGTCCATGCTGTAGGTGTCCGTCCAATTCCACAGCTCTTTGGACAGGGACATCACGGTACGGGGGCCATCCATCACCGTGTAATCCCACTCCCAGAAGTCCCCCTCCACCGTCCAGCCGTTGCAGTCCAGGTTGAATTTTGGCCGGAAAAAGGTGAACTCCTTTTCCAGCACCCCCACCTGAAGCTCTCCCACGTACAGCTCGAACTTGGGCAGCCAGGTCAAGACCTTCTCCTGCACCGTGCCCAGGTGATTCCCACAGGCGTCGTAGATTTGGAGCCGGTGGCCCCAGCTCAGCTCCCCCTTGACCACATAGACAGTGTTCCCGTCCTCGTCATAGATATCATAGCTGTCAAACCAGGAGAAAAACCTCTGCTTAAAAAGCAAGCGCATGATCACGCCCTCCCTTCCTGGCGCTATTATATCAAATGTACCACTTCTTTGAACAGCCCTTTTTCCCAACACTGCCCGCCTGGATGCCCGGTCCAGGCGGGCTTTTTTCATTGTTTACAAAAAATTCACGGGGTTAGCTTCCCCTAATTGCCCTTGTCCGGTGCGTAATAAGTCAGATGGAAATTCAGGTATTCTCCGAGCCCCCACGGGCCGGTTCATAAAAACTCAAAGGAGGGATCTCCCATGAAACGTGTCAACATCAAATGCCCCTACTGCGGCTCCCGGGCATTCCTGCGCCCAGCGTCCGTGGTGTACGGGGCCAAAGCGATCAATCCTGCCGCGCCCTATTACGTCTGTGCCCGCTATCCGGCCTGCGATGCCTACGTGGCCGCCCACAAAGATACCCGCCTGCCCATGGGCACTCTGGCCGACAAGAATCTGCGGTGCAAGCGCATCGAAGCTCACAAAGCCTTCAACCGGCTGTGGGAAAGCGGGCTGATGAGCAAGAAGCAGGCGTACCGCTGGCTCCAGGCCAGCTTGGCCCTGCCGGAACAGGAGGCCCATATCGGCAGGTTTTCCACATTCCGCTGCGAGCAGGTGATCCAGATGTGCGGTAATTTCTTCCCCACGCTGGACAAAGCATCATGAGGAGGCAAATACCATGAAATTCGACTTTACCCTGACTCCCTGCCAGCAGGCTTTGGCGGAGGCCAACCTGTCGGTCATCGACAAAGTGATCTCCCGATACATCCATGTCAATGAAGGCATCTGCGGCCTGGGCCGGGACGATCTCTACCAGGAGGGCGCTATGGCGCTGTGCAAGGCCGCCGCCACCTATGACGGGGTCTCCGCCCAGTTCGGCACCTACGCCACCACGGTGATCCGCAATCACCTGCTCAACCACTGCAAATCGGTCAACGCCAGCCAGCGGAATCTGCCGGCCCTCTCCCTGGATGCCGGCGGTTCTGAGGATGACCGGCCCCCGCCCTGCCCGGAGCCGTCCGTCCCGGACGAGGTGGATGAACTCCTTGGCCGATTGGATGTCGCGGATTTTCTGGCGGACTGCAAACGGCGGTACAGCGGCGTGGCCCGGCTGGGCGTGGAGGCGCTGGAGTGGAAGGTGAAGGGCCTGAGTGGGGCGGATATTGCCCAGCTCTACGGCGCGAAGCCCAACCAGGTGGGGGCGTGGATATCCCGGGCAACACAAAAAATTCGGAAGGATGTTGTTGAAGATCGTCTGCCCCATTTGTAAAAGATAGTATCAAGGTTTGGAGGCGAATTTATGAACATCAAGAAGGAAAGCACTTATTACACAGCGGTGGGCCATTTCCACCGCAAGACAGACGCCGACGGGCGTACCTATCCTGTGATCCTGGTGAACCAGGAGGAGCACATGGTGGACATCCAGGAGATGGCGGTGTGGACTGTCCTCAACTGGCGGTTCCTGCGCCTGGAACAGGTCGAAATGAAGTATAGCCAGCTGGCCGGGGACCTGCCCCCCGCCCGACGGACGCTGGAAACCTGCCTGAACCGCCTGGAGGTGCGGGGCCTCATCGCCCGGGGCGTGGGCGATACCGACTTTGAGGCGCTGTATGACCTTCTGGGCGGGCTCTATGTGGTCCCCCTCTCGGAGAGCCTGCCCCTGAAGCTGACCGCTTTCGGCAAGCTGCTGCTGGACGGGGTGCCCTTCTCCAAGGCCAGGGAGCTGTTCCGAAAGGACAGGCCCAGTGAGCGGGAGGCCCAGGTACTGGCTTTGTCCCGACAGGCGCTGCTGTCCACCGCCGAGCTCATCAAGTGTGCCGAGGCGGGCGCTACCGACGTTTCCACCGATGAAAAGCTCATGGACGTTCTCATTGACAACGACTACACCACCAGCGACAGCCTCCCCTTTGAGATGCTGGATGCCAAACAGCGGACGCCCATCACCATGGCGGTAGCTAACCTGTACCTGCGCAAGCAGATCATTTTTGATCGGGTGTAAAAAATTTTTTGAAGCCGTGCAGAAAAAACGGCAGGTCCTCCCTGTTTATTATTTGAAGGACATTACCACATGGAGGGATCACGATGAAAAAGCGGTACAGTCAGATCAAACTTCCCAGCCCCAACGACCACGATCCCCACCCCCGTCTGCTGGTGGATGGGTACGGCATCCACGCCGGGGACTCTTTTCGGGCCCGGTTCCCGGACGGCTGGCACGATATCACGCTGGAGGTAGCCTGGGAGATCACGGGCCCCGGGTGCTGGTACATCTCCACCCCCGGCTATGAGGACGTGTGCCCGGTGGGGCTGTTTGTGGAGACTTAGGACAAACCGGGAGGCGGGGCCCGCCCCGCCTCCTCACTGCCCAATACCCGCGGAACACAACTCCTTGTGTTTTTTATTCCATGCAATCAATATATTGTGCTATTTCTATTGACACCGACAATATATTGTGGTACAATCCCCTTGTAATTGATTCTATGTGCGTTTCCTCTTGATCAAGAGGGCAGGCTGGACCATCAGCCTGGGAGCGATAGGTATCGCATTGCACACGTTTACGGATATGCGCCCTGCTCCGGCGGGGAAAAGACCACGCGGGCATATCTGGGGTTTGTATGCAAGAGCCGGTGGAAAGCTGGCCCCTGTGCTGTCAGGGGACCGGTCTGCCCTCGGGCTCTTTTTATATATACATTATGGCCCAAACGGGCAGAAAGGAGCGTTATGTCCCAGCTGTACTGCACAGGCCGGGTCACGTCCGAACTGGAGCTGAAAACCAGCGCGAAACAGGTGCCCTATCTCTGTTTCCCCATCATGGAATATGTGGGGTACGGCAGGAACACCCATCCGCAGTATCTCTCGGTGTGGGCCTGGGGCGCTACGGCGCGGCAGCTTGTCGAAGACGGCGTGGGCAAGGGCAGCGTGTTGTGGGTATCCGGCTCGCTGGAGCTGGAGGAGTACGCCAAAAAGGATGGCGTGACCCATGACAAGCGGCTGAAGCTCAAGCTGAAGGACTGGGGATTCGTCCCCAGCCAGCAGCACCAGGGCAGACCTGGCCAAGACCAAAGCATCCCATCCCCGGGCACCATTGACGGGGAGCGGGAAGACCTGCCGGAATAGCGATTCCGGCAGCAAGCGAAAGAGGCGCTGCGCCTCGTTCAGACTTTGTCTGTCCTCTAAACCAAATCGAAGCCCAGCGTAAGCGGGTTCGATTTGGGGAGGAGGAGCAACGAAACGATGCGAAGTTTTCGGGCGGATGCCCGGAAACGGAGTGAGTGGAGTTTGCTCCGACGAGAAGCAGCGCCTCTTTTTTTGTTTTCCGACAAAAATTGAAAGGTGGCAAACGACATGAAACAGAAAGTTTCCCTCGCCTCCAGCACCTCCATCCTAATCGGTGTGGTCATCGCCATTCTGGCGCTGCTGCGCGGGTCGGTGCAGACCGTCCTCCTGCTCCTCACCTTTGCCCTGTGGGGCCTGTGGGTGGTAGTCACCCTGCTCCGTCCCGCATGGCGGGCCAACAGCGCCTACCGCTGTCAGGAGGAGCGGGCGGCCAGAGAGCAGGGCGAGTTCGCTGGCCGGAATCTGGCGGCACTCCTGCTCCGGCACGTCAACTGCCGGGTCTCGGAGGCCCTGCAAAGCGTCTACCCCGATGTGAGCTGGGAGTGGACCATGGAGAACCCCGCTATCTTTGTTGTGCGGGGCGGCACCGGACGCATCCAGGTCTACAACGTGCCCGACTATGAGTACGCCGACGTCACCATTGACCAGAGCGGTGATCTCAAATGCGCCATGGTCAAGGTCGCGCCGCTGGGAGGCGCACCGTCCGGGCAAACCTCTCTGGATCCCCAGGCGTGGTATGAGCTGGAGGGACGCCAGCTGCTGGAAGCTGTGGTCGCCGACCTGAAGACCAGGGGGCACCACAAGCTGACGGTGAACGAGGACGGCTCCATCTGCATCCGGCCCAAGTCCGGCAAGAACGTGATCAAAAAGGGGACGTTTACCAATTTCCCCGATAAGGTCTATTGGCCCCGGCTGGCAGACGTGCTGAATCAGGAAGGGCTGACCACTGATGTCCAGGCCGATCACATCGCCGTTTCCTGGTAAAGGGGGTGCGGTAAATGAAAGCCGGACTGACCATCACTGAGATGGCACAGGAAATCGAGCGCCAGGCCGGGGCCAAGGAGGACTTCCTGGTGAACCCCCATGCGCTGGAGATGGACGCCACGGGCGGCAAGCCCATGCTCCGGGTGCTGGAGGGCGGCGTGGATCAGACGGAGCCGCTGGCCATCCAGGAGACGGCCCACCGTCAGATGGGGGCCCACCTGGGCATCCCCTGGAGGTACTACGAGAAGATGCTCCAGGAGGAGCCCAGCCTGCTGGCCCACAACGTCAACCACTGGCTTCACCGGGGTGAGCCCGCCCAGCGGATGCTGCGCACCCTGGACGGCAAAGCCAGGGCCTTCCTCAGCAACCGCTACCGGCCCATTGACAACCTGGAGATCACGGCGGCGGTGCTGCCCATCATCGGGGAGATGCAGGGCGCACGGTTTGAGAGCTGCAGCCTCACCGAGAACTACCTCTACCTGAAGGTGGTAAACCCCAGGCTCACCGGCGAGGTGCGCTTGGGCGACGTGGTGCAGGCGGGGATCGTCATTTCCAACAGCGAGACCGGCCTGGGCGCGGTAAACGTCCAGCCCCTGGTGTACCGTCTGGCCTGCCTCAACGGCATGGTGGTCAACGACGCCAGCACCCGGACGCGGCGCAACCATGTGGGCCGGGTCAACAGCACGGAAGAAAACTTCGCCCTGTATTCCCAGGAGACGCTGGAACAGGACGGCAAGGCGTTTATGATGAAGCTCCAGGACACAGTGCGGGCAGCGGTAGACGAAGCCCGGTTTGCCAAGGTGCTGGACACCATGCGCAAGAGCACCGAGGCCAAACTGGACACCACCGATATCCCGGCTTTGGTGAAGCTCACCGGCTCCAACTTCAGCCTCACCGACGCGGAGGGCAAGGGCGTTCTCCAGCATCTGTTGGAAGGCGCGGACTACACCCTCTACGGACTGGCCAACGCTGTCACCCGGTACAGCCAGGACGTGGAGAGCTATGAACGGGCCACAGAGCTGGAGACCATCGGCTACAGCGTCATGACCATGAGCCCGGCTATGCTCCGGCAGATCAACCAGGCATCCGCAATGGCCGCGTAATGCGGGCCATGCTGATGATATACAACAACATGACAGGAGGAAAAATTCATGAGTAACCAGCAGAATGTCACCACGGTGGTGGAGTACAAGTCCTTTGCCCTTCCCGCCCCCATGGACGCCAGCTTTGACGCCGCCGATGTGGCGGAGGATCTGGAGGGCCTGGAGCTCTCCTTCCCCCGGGTGAAGATCCCCGGCGGCGGCGTGCCCCAGTTCAAGATGCCGGGCGAGGACCCGGACCACCCCACCTATGTGGGCGAGATCGAGGGGATCATCCTCTACAACCACTCCGCCAACGCCTGCTGGCCGGAGGGCAGCGAGTACGACGACAACACCCCGCCCCAGTGCCAGTCCATGGACGGCAAACAGGGCTACGGAGATCCCGGCCTGCTGTGCGAGGCCTGCGGCAACAACCAGTTCGGCTCCAGCGGCAAGGGCAAGTTGTGCAAGAATATGCGGATGCTCTACATCCTCCAGGATGGGGCGTATATGCCGCTCCAGCTGGCCTTGCCGCCCACCAGCATCAAGCCCTACAAGAACTTTGTCAACATGGCCTTTGCCCTGCGCAACCGTCCGGTTTACGGCAGCCTGGTGAAGATCACGCTGAAGCCGGTGAGCAGCAACGGCTTCGACTACAGCGTCGCCGTGTTCAACCGGGTGCGGGATTTCGCCGGCGAGGAGCTGGCGGCGGTCAAGACGTATGCCGAGGGGTTCCGCAAGATGGTCAAGGAGATGCTGGAACAGCGGGCCCAGGCCCATATGGAGGCCGCGGCCAACATCGTTCAGACGGTGGATGACCCGCTGGAGCTGCCGGACAACGACGGCCACTTCGCGGTGGGTATCCTGGACGGTGAGCGGGAGCTTATGCCCGCCTGAATCCGATTTGTAGAGCGGCAGAGCAGGCTGTTCCCGCAGTTTGCGCGGGGACAGCCCGCCCCGCTGGCGCCCCTCACGGAGGAACAGCGCCGGTTCGCGGACCGGCATCACGACCTGGTCTATTCGTTCCTGGGCAGGGGCGGCTACGCTGCGGGCGAGTATTACGACGTGGCCGCCCTGGGCTTTCTCCAGGCGGTGCAGCGGTATCTCACCCAGCCGTGGCTGAGGCGGTATGCCTTTTCCACCATCGCGTGGCAGGCCATGGCCCGCAGCGTCGCCGCGGACTACCGGGCGGAGGAACGCCGCCGCAATGCGGAACGGCGCTACCTGGAGACTGTCCGGGCCAGACCGCCCGACCCGCGCAGGGATTTGGAGGAGCAATTTGTCCTCCATGACCTGATCTCTATCGGCAACGAGGACCAGCGCCGCCTGATCCAGCTTCGGCTCCAGGGCTATACGGTGGCAGAGGCCGCCCAAGCCCAGGGCATGAGCGGCAAACGGGCCCGGAAGCTCCTGAATGGGCTGCACCGGGTGTATTCCGACACAGAAAGAGGGCTCAATATCCATGAATACTGAGGGAAAGACTACAAAAACGCTGAACGGTATCTTACTGCGGCCATTGGCCGTGGGCGCGAAGGCCGTCATCCTCCATCAGGGGCAGGTCACGCTCACGTCCCGGGTGGTGTCCATCCACAGCTATGGCATGGGTGAGGTGCGCTTTGAGACGCTGAACACCCAGTACCGCCTGCTGACGGGGCCCAGCTCCGAACCGGCGGCGGGCTGCTTTCCCCTGGCGATGGCCGCCTGAACAGGACAGCTGACACATGAAAAGCGCGGCAAAGGACCATCCAGGTCTTTTGCCGCGCCAATTTTTTGTTGGAGTGATGAACAATGCCAGGCCATGAAGCAAACACCGCCTATTTCCCGCCTCTCTGCGGCACAGTCGATTGTTTCCAGTGTGAGATCGCGTCCGAATGCTGGTGCCGCTGCAAATATCAGCGAAACAGGAGGGACTTTTCACACACCTCCGGCCGCTGCCCCCGGCTCCCGGATTATCGGGGCTTCGTGGAGCAGGAACACAGGAAACTCTATGCCAAGACATTTTCGCTTGTCCATGCGGAGCGTGGCGAAGATGTGCTCTATCTGACCCTGACCGTTCCTGGGGTGAAACGGCCCAAAAAGGTATATCAGACCCAAAGCGGAGAATGGTATTTTCATGAGAAAAACGATGATGGCACCTATAGTAAGCGGGAAATATCCTTTGAATCATACCACAGCAGGGAACAGATTCTGGATCATATGGATATGGCCCATACGGATTACTGCTTGTTTCGAGCTGAAATCTTTGGCTACTGCATCTAAAAAAAGGAGAATTATACCATGATTGACTACAAAGCCGTGCCAAGCGGGCTGGAGCTCAGCCGCCGCATCGCGGACTGCCTGGAGGCGTCCGCGCCCCGTGGCTATGACCCTGGCGAACGTCCCCGGGCCATCCAAGAGCTCAATGACATCTTGCAGGGCCGGTCCGCCCGGTCAGCGGATGAACTGCTGGCGGAACTGGACAAGTGCGGGGACACCTGGCTCCCAGCAGTCCTGGGGGATGTTCGGGCGTTCCTGCGCCAGAAGGCGCTGCTGACCAAGCCCTATCACAAGCGCCCCAGCCGGAAAGCGTTTGCATTTCAGTGGGCGAAGGGTTCCGATGGCCGCAAACTGAAGGTCATCGACCAAAGGCTGTATGACCGTGCTGCCAGGGAGGGCTTTCCGGCCAATTTCTTCCGGGAGGCCAGCTTTGACCATGTGACCTTTTTCTGCCTGCCGGACAAGGTGGATTTCTGCGGTTCGGAGCTGCATGGCTGCAAATTTGCCGTGTGCCGCATAGGTGGCATTTCCTTCGGGTACAGCCGTATCTATGTTACGGAGTTTTACTCGTCTGTTCTGAGCCATGTGGATATGTACGAGGCCACCCTGGCCCATACCCGGTTCCATGACTGCGAGCTGTCCCACTTGATGGTACAGAACGCCACGCTGAAAAGCTGCCACACCGCCGACTGCACGATGGATGAGGTGGATTATGCCGGTTCCACCCTGGACGGATGCACCTTCAGCCGGATCACCGCCGGCACGGTCTGCCTGGACTGGACTACCATTACCCAGGGCGGGGCCACCGAGGAGGAGTGCCGCCAAAACCGGAAGGACGTTTACCGGGCCCTGGGCGTGAAGGGGGACGCCGCATGAGCCGCGCCATCCCTGTCCGGCCCAAGGACTGGATGTGCTTCCAATGCCGCCGGTGCGCCGGCTGCTGCCGGGATCTGGAGGGCCAGCTGATGCTGGAACCGCTGGACGCCTATCGTCTGGCCCGGTGTCTCCGGGAGCAGGGAGAGGCCGGTTCCATCCATGACGTGTACGAACGCTATGCCCACACCGATCTTCTGGAAGGCCGTCTGACCATCTATCTGATGAACACGGTGGGCAATGACCATGCCTGCGTCCTTCTCAAAGATGGACGATGCTCCGCTTATGAGGGCAGGCCCTCTGTCTGCCGGATCTACCCGCTGAGTGTGCGGCCCGGGCAGAGGGGGAAGCCCTTTGAATACTACCGCTGTGTGGATCAGCACGCGGCCCACTTTTCTGACGGCAAGATGCAGGTGAAGGACTGGCTCCACGAGAACTTCTCCAGGGAAAGCCGGGAGTTTTGGGCCGCTGAGGGCAGCGCCCTGCCCACCCTGGGCTGTCTGCTGAACAAGCTGGACGCCGGAAAACTCCGGGCCAGTCTGTTCCAGATCCTCTACTACCGCTACTACAACTACGACCTGGATCTGCCCTTTATGCCGCAGTATCAAAAAAATATGGCGGCGCTGGTGCATTTCCTCCAGCAAAGATTGGGGGAGGTGTAGGCCGTGTTTGCGCTGGAGCGGCGGATAGGCCGCCGATGGGTTCGGTGCGCCGTCTGTGGGAACCGTGCCCTGTTGGATAGAGTGCGGGCGGGCCAGCCCCGGCCAAAGGACTGGCGGGTGATGGCCATGTCGTGCTACGTCAAGGGCCTTTCAGGGAATTTCGCACGAAGTGCTTGATTAAATCGGACGATTGACATATACTATAGGTGAAACCATCTGTGTGAAAGGAGTGCTGGCAAATGTCTATCACCGCGACAGAGCTGAAAAAGAACCTGGGTAAATACCTGGCCCTGTCCAGCAAGGAGGACATCTACATCACCCGGAACGGAACGGTGGTGGCCAAGCTGTCCAACCCCTTTCAGGACCGGGTGGATATGGCCAAGTCTCTGTTTGGCATCCTCCCTCCTGACATTACCGTGGAACAGGCCCGTGAGGAAAGGCTGGATCAGATATGAGGGCGTTAATAGACACCTGTATCATAATTGACGCGCTCCAGGCCCGGGAACCCTTCGCGGAGGATGCACAGCAAATCTTTCTTGCCGTGGCAAATAAGCGCGTCATGGGCTTCCTCACCGCGAAATCGGCGGCGGATATCTACTACATCACCCACCGCCACACCCACAGTGACCAGGAAACCCGGCGTGTGCTGGGCACCCTGTTCAACCTGTTCGAGCTGCTGGATACCGCTGGGATGGATTGCCGGCGGGCGATATCGTCCGAACTCACAGACTACGAGGACGCCATGATGACAGAGACCGCCCTGCGCTGCGGGATGGACTGCATCGTGACCAGAAATCTCAGAGACTATGGAAAAGCCCCCGTTCAGGTGTATTCCCCCTCTGCGTTTTTAACGCAAATCGAGGAGGACATCGGGGAAGAATGACCGTTCCCGCAGATTGCGGGGAACAGATATCAAAGGACTGTCAGACTGTATCCATACAGTTTGGCAGTCCTTTTGCGTTTAGAAAGGAGTCTCAGATGTGAATGAGCGCAGTTTTTCAAATCCCGCCAAGCTGTATTGGTATCAGGATCTCTCCTGTCCCGTCTGCGGCGGGGAGGTGAACTCCTGGGACAAGCGGTGCAGCCGGGCGCTGGGTTACAAGCAGATCGTGTGCGAGGGCTGTATTGCCCAGGAATACCAAATTGAAGTGAAGGAGCTGAGAGACACCATGAAGGAGCACTTTGGCCTGATCCCGTGTCCCGGGATATGAACGGGGAGCTGAACGACCTGACCCGGCGGCTCTATGCCCAGGGCTATACCAGGGAGCACCACCCGGACACGGTCTGCTGGGGCGACTGGCAGAACTTCTCCTACAAGTGGGAGACCATGCTGGGCTTCACCTGGGAGACCCCCTGCGGCCTGCTGATCCAAGGCAGCAGCGATGTTGGGCGCGGCTTCAACATAGGCAACTGCTGGTTTCAGAACGTCTGGTACTGTGCGGAAAACGACAATCCGCTGCTGCACTGTCCCTATTATCGGAAAAACTGCCAGCATATCCCGCAGGGATTGAAACTTATTATGTGTCCCTGCCACCGGACGGACAGGCCCTATGACTATGAACACAGTGTGGAAAAAATCGAGACCGAGAACGCCAGAGAAGCCCATAAGCAGTACATGGAGCTCACAGGCGGCGCCTACTGCGCCTGTGTGGTGGGCAGCAACGGTTACGAGGGCGGCTGGTACGAGGTCAAGTATGACGTAGCACAGTGCATCCAGGTACAGTGTAAAAACCCGGTCTGCGTCATCCGCAAGCAGCCCCGTGATTTGAAAAAGGTCAACATTTTCTACGATGTCCGCCGCACCTGGATCACCCGCCGGGGCTTTCTGGAGGAGAAAAAGGTGGAGGTCACCAAGGGGATGAAGGTCTTTGACCGCCCCGTGGCCCGGACAGACGCGGAGATATGGCTGAAGATCAAGGAGCACGAGGCCAGCCCTCTGAACAACTATACCGTGATCGAGCATCCGAGGAAAACCATGGAGGATCGCCGCCAGGAGTATTTCTCAAAAATGCACCGGCACTATGACGACCTCTATGACTATTTTGAGTTCCACTATGAGGTGGAGAACATCCGCATCGCCCGGAGCGAGCAGCGGGACCTTTTGCAGGATCTGCGGGACGCCGCCGAGGGCATCGAGGTCGTCCACAACATCGACCAGCTCAAGGCCAAAGCCGAGAAAAAACGGGCGGCCAAAGTCCACCGCCGGGAGCTGAAGGTGCGCAGGGCGCAAAGAGCGGCCCTGCTGTCCCAAACGGAAGAACAAATTTCCATTTTTGGAGGTGATTCTGAATGAATTTGTCAAACATGGGCGCCTATGGGCTGCAAATCAATTTGAAGCTGCTAAACGACATCATTGCTTTTGTCGTCACCACCGCCAAGGCTAATTACGCCCAGATGGAGGAACTGCGAAAGAGGTGCATATTCCCCCTGTCCTCCACATCCGAAACGCTGCAGCGGGACTATGGCTTTATGTACCTGGGCGAACTGCTGGAACGGTATGAGGAGCGCTTCGGCATGAGCCTCCCCGACCGCAGGGCCATTGCCCTGGCCCTGGGCTACACCAGGGATATCGCCACACCGGAAATGTTTGTGGGGAGCCAGCGGGCCGACTTTATCCAGGGGGTGCGGCGGTGCGCGGAAAGCGACCTCTACCTCACCGGCGCCCTCTGCCTGATCTACGGGGGCGAGAGCGGCGCGGCAGCCATTGAGCAAAAGCTGAAGGAATGGGCATACACCCAGACCGAGGAGCTGATCTTCGCCATGAGCCTGTTTCCCGACGGGGAACAGGCCCTCGCCCAATTCAGCGACCAGTTAGTGACCCTGCTGGGAAAGGGGCGGACCCTTTCCGTGTTTGGCAACACGGACATTTTTAACCAGGTATTTGCCATGCTGTTCCCGCTGAAAAAGCGGATGAAGGCCAGACACATGGATCTGCTCCGGGCCCTGCTGTCCCTGCCTGTCTCCTTCGTGAGGGAGGGCAGCAAGCACTATGGCTGGCTGACAGACCACGGCTATACCCCCATTGAGATCGCATACGCCAATATTGCGGCCCTGTGCAGCCAGTGTGTTCCCGGCGGCCCCGGACGCAATTCTCTCACGGCGGAAAAACTTGTTGTCTCGCTGTTCCGCGCCGTTCTGACCCATGACCAGCCCCTGTCTGCCGAGGTCTACCAACAGCTCACCCAAATCTATCAGATGTATGCAAAGTTTGACATCAAATGCTATGAGAAACACCGGCTGGCTGAAACATTGACGGTCGGCGTGCATATCCAGACCCCCGAGACCATGGCCTGGTTCATCCGCTGCACCGACGAACCTCTCCATCCGGCCACCGCCAGCTTCGATGTCATGGATCCCAAGTGGGACCCCCTGGTTGGCAGCCTGGATACGAAGCACTACCTCAAGCTGTTTGAAAGCTGTCTGACTGAGGACATGGACGCCGCCCAGATCCGCGAACGGTTGGACCGATATCAGGCCCTCACCCAAAAGGATTTCCTGGAGCGTTACCGCGAGGACGCCTTTGCCGGCAGGTTCCCTCTCATGGTCAAGGTGGGTATCATCGACCTGTGGACGGCCTTCCAGGGCTGTCTGTCCGAGGATGGCGATGTATCCAACTCCACCTTGCTGCGCCATATCGGGGGCTGTTGCCATGACATCCAGACGTTGCAGGCGGTCGAATTTCTGACACGGTTCCTGCCCCAATATGGATTCCAGGGAGCAAAGACATATTTTGGCCGCTATCGGGATGGCTTTGAAGATGAACTGTGGGCGCAAAAAGGCTATAACGGCAGCGAGATCACACTCAAGCTCCAGCGTGATTTCCTTGCGGATGACCCGGATCGACAGCGCCTGCTGCTCCACTGGGTGGATGAGTATTTTTTCACGAAACAGCCAAAACGCTACCTTGACTTTGTGATCGCCCTGCTGAAGGATGAGGGCGCGGCCACCCTGCTGTCCCCCGGGGACCAGCGTGGATTATTTGACGCGGTGATCGCCCAATCGAAGCTGTCTGCCTGGGACGCTAAAGAGCTAAAACAGCGTTACCTGACGCCGGAGGAACAACAGGCGGATCAGGAGGCCAAAGAGGCGGCGGAAGCGGAAGAAAAGCGGCAGGCACACTTGGACATGATCCAGAGCATCGAGGCCTGCTATGCCGATTCCAACGATGGCACATTTGGAGCTGTCTTGAAGTATCTGGATAAGTACCGCTACTACAATGACCGGGAGGCCATTGCCCACCGTGTGGTGCGCGATGGATTGGAACCGCTTTTGGACGGCACTGGGTATGCCCTGGCCCCAGCGGAGGCGGAGCGTTTTCTGATCGTCTGCCGGGAGCTGCTCCGCACCGGCGCTTTGACCTGGGCAGAGCTGCAATCTTACATTTTGAAGGTGAAGGAGGTCGAACCGGATGATCCTGACGAAGATCCAGGCGAATGAGCTTGGGCAAATGATGCGGGAACACATTGCTTGCATCCTGCGGATGGATGCCGTCCGGCTGAAGCTGGACTGGACGGTGGAATTTACCGCAGGGCAGATCCTTTCCTGTTGTGACAGGATGGTCAAATACCTGGACTGCACGTTGGATCTCCCCAAGAATGTCCAGCGTGAGCTGATCCAAAACCCGCAGTTTGCCCCCTGGCTGGCCCAGCTGATGGCCTTTGCGGGGGAAGTGACGGCGGATACCGAGCCGGAGAAGCCCCGTTCGGGCTGGGATGATCTGGCCCAGAGGCTGGATGAGCTGCTGGAGGCCTGTTGGGCCGGGGAAAAAACGATCACTGCCTATTCGGAGAACGACGTGCTGTTCGCCATGGAGCAACTCGACCTGACTTCGGCCGCACGGCTGATCTATCTGGAAAACTTTGCCCCCATGGAATTAGACGACGGCACAAGAGCGCAGATCCTCATGAACCTGCCTGCCTGTAGAGCAGTACCTGTTGCCCTGGACGAAGGCCAGCGGGCATTGCTGAAAGAGCCCTTTGTGGGCTCTCGCTATCTGTTCGCCTCAGCGGACTTTGAGGACATCTGGACGCTGTTCCAGTTCTGCCCCGCTTTGGCCGGCATTGCCCGGATGCTCCATCAAAAGAATGTCAACGAACATCTTACCCTGACAGACTACCAGTATTTCGCGGAGGACGGGGCGGAGTATCAGCGTCTGCTGGCCCTTGTACTCCAGCGCCTGAGCGCCGATGCCGCCGGCAGGTTCCTTCACCATTGGCGGGAGAACAACTGCGCCCTGTCCGAGCTCCAGCGCATGGAGCGCCGGACGCGGACAACTGACGCCGGAGATCTGGACACTGCCCTGGTCAGCTATACCGGGTATGTAAACCTGATTTATGGCAAAAAGTTTAAGACCATTTCCCTCAATGGATTGACCAGCCGCCAGGAAACGCTGCTGCTCTACGCCATCATCCACGAAAAGAAGCACTTCATCCGGCTGATCGATGAAAACACGGACAAATTTTTGGGGCTGTCCCAATCGTCCATCCTCTTTTATGAGCCGCTCTACCGTGACCATTTCAATCTGAACGAACTGACCGCCAGGGATCTGGAGGACTGCCGTTGGATGACGCAGAGGAATCTGCCCAAAAACCTGCTGGACGGCAGCCGCCAGTACACCTTTCCTGAACTGAAGCTGCTGTATGACGCACCCGGGGCCTACGTCACCCTGTATAGTAAGCTGTGCGCCCCCGGTTTGGATTATCGGATCAAGGTGCTGCGCCAGCTGCGGAGGCGGAACGTTCTGGATGAGATCAGCGGAGAGATGGATCTGGCCGCGCTGGCCGGATGGCTGGATCAAAAGCCGCTGGCCGACTGGCAGCGGGAGGAATTCGCCCACATCAAGGATATCCGGGCGGAGGACGCCGCGCAAATGCTGGTACGTCTGGACAAGCTCCGCCCCGTGCTCCCTTCCATCTGGTGCCGGGCCGACGTGATGCTGGTGCTGCGCAATTTAGACCACCTTGACCGCTTTGACAGCCTGGACGCACTGAAAGCCAACCTGCTGGAAATAGACCTGGAGTGGAAGGGTCTGGCGGACGTCATGAAATTGAGCCCCGAATTCAAAGAACGGCACCAGGAAGGCATCATCAAGTTCCTGTGCCAGGACGGGGCCGGGATTGCCGGGACATACCTAGACTCTCTCTCGGAAAAGCTGCACCCGGCGTTCTGCCGGGTGGTGAAGGCCGAGCTGATGGGACAGTTCAAAAATCTGAAATACCATACCGGCGACCTGGAACGGGAGCTGGACTACCCGCTCGATGCTCAGGCGAAGGCGGCGTGGACGCATGATCTTTCCCTTACCCAGGGCCGCACAGAGATCCGGGAAAAGGATGATTTCTTTTCCACCATGCTGTTGGGCACACAGCCCTATGCAACGTGCCTGTCCTATCGCGGCGGGGCCTACTGCGACTGCCTGCTGGCCTGTTTTGATTCCAATAAAAAGGTGCTGTACGCGGAGCGGGATGGCCGCGTCGTGGCCCGGGCCTGCGTCCGGCTGACCAAATGCTGTGTGAACGGGACGCCAAAAGACCGGGAAGTCCCCGCCGGTAAATTCAGCTTTGTGGATATAGAGGCCGAGAACGGCCCGCCGGAGGAGCAGCACCAGGGCGAGCGTTTGGCGCTGTTCCTGGAACACCTCTACAGCAGCGGCCTGAGCCCAGAGGAGCAGCTCCAGATCAAGGCGTTGTTTGTTCAGCTGGTCCGGCAAAAGGCCGGGATGCTGGGCGCCCTGCTGGTCCTGAGCCTGGATTACCGGGAGGCTGTCGGGGAGGGCTTTGCCCGAACCAGCCTGCACCTCTACATCTCCGCGTCGAAAGCTGGCGGGCAGTATCTGGACAGCCTGGGCGGTAACGCGGAGGTGTCCTCGGAGGGCAGCTACAAGAAGAACACCTTCCTGGTGGAACAGGCCAAGAGCCAGCCGGGAGGTATTGATGAGATGACGCGCACATGAGGGCGAAAGCCCTCATGCGCCGCAGTATTTTAGGGAGGACGGCTGCGCCATGCGGCCGTCCTCCCGCACTTTATAGGAGGTAGTTATGGGTTACATTTATGAGCTGTTCCAGGCCCCGCGCCCTGCGGACGAATGGACCACAGAGTATGATTTGAATGAGAGCCCCAGCGCTTTTCCCATTGCCAGCCGGATCGGGGCGGCGATGGATCGGGGTGCCGTGATTGCCCGCTTTGGTGCGTGGCTGGAGGAGCGGCGGCTGGGCTGGCTGGATGGCGACGTATTTGCCATTGACCCCCAGGCCGCTGAACGCTACTTCGAGGGACGTTATACTGCGTTCCAGAAAGCCGTTATGGCGCTGCAGGCGCTGAATGAGACCCAGTTCATCCACGACCATGGCTGGGTACAGACGTTGATTGACGCACTGGGCGAAGCATTCACCTCAAAGTATGGAGACTACGTTCTGCTGGGCGATGATATGACACCCACGCCCTTTGAGGAATTTCTGCGCAAGGCCCAGCCCGGCCAACGCTATTACTTCGGGGCCGTGTTCTATTACCAATGACAGGAGGGCATGCCAATATGAAAATCTACTGCCTGTTGTCTACGGAAAGCGGCCCGCTCAAAAATAGCGCGACGGTGGACCCGTTCCTGCACCATGAGGAGGCTCAGTCAGCCATGAAGGCCGCCTATGAGCGAAAGCTGACAGCGCTGCCGTTCGACGTGTCCCTGCAAGCTGATTGGCACCGTTGCTCCTGCGAGAAGAATCTGGCCAGCATCATTGACGGGGCTGGTTCCTATACCTGGTGCGTCCAGGAGCGCGAGTTAGATGTCCAGGTGGCCGTCGAGGTGCAAGGTGGACTGGTGCAGAACATCTACGCCAACACCGATGTCGATGCCCAGGTCTATGACCTGGACCTGACCGACATCCAGGAGGAGGGCAGCCTCACCGAAGGGGAACTGCGCCAGGCGGCGCTGACCGAAGTGACCAGCGCACCGGGATGGCGCCACATCTGGTGACAATATTCATTCAATATGAAGAAAGGAAGCATTATGATGGATTTTTACCAAACACCTATGGGACATACATTCTTTGAGCGCCATGTCCCGCAGCTGATCCAGGCCATTGAGGCCCTTACCTCTGCGCTGGACAAGCCTGCACAGGCCGTCACCCTGCCGGTGGAGGCCGACCCGGAGTTTCTGTCCAGGCTCTATTTGGGCGAGTATGAGTCCGCGCCCTTCCAGCAGACCCCGGAGGGAGCGGAACTCACCCGGGCCGTCAACACGGCCCACGATGAGCTGGAAGCGTTGCTGCCCGAGGGCTGCCACGAGAAGCTGATGCAGTACCAGGATACCCTGACCATGCGGGAGGGCGTTGATTTGCAGCGGGCCTACGAGTCTGGCTTCCGCACCGCTGTGCAGATGATGGCGGCGGGGCTGTCCCGGCCCGTGGCCGGACAGTCGGAATCCAATCATTAAGGGGTGGAGAGCTATGCAGATCATCCACGACCACAGCTACATCAGCCAGACGGGGCAGGAGTTCATTTCCCACGGCTATGCCTGTGAGAGCGTATACTCCCTGCGCTTCAGCTTCGTCTACACCGAGACGCAGCAGGGCGAGAACCGCGCCTACGCAGATGAGGTCGGTTTCCAAAGCAATGCCTGGAGTGCTTACACTGTCACCAATGCTCGGCAGCGCAGCAAGCACATGGAGCGCATCGCCGCCGTCATGGCGCAAAATTTTAAGGTGTGCCAGTACGGCAGCGAGGATGAAGTTTCGTACAGCTCCGACTGGGATCTGTTCTTCTGGTGTAACGATTTCAGCACAACAATGCGGGGTCTCCTGACCGGCAGGGACTACGGCTACTTCACACTGTCCTTCAACAGCAGGCACAACCCGGAACGGCGGCAGGAGATCCTTGACCGCGCCATGCGTGTCCTGGAGCTGTTTGCCGACGACGAAAACCTGCACGTCGCTGTGCAGTATGAGACTGTCATGGACGACGCCAAGATCGAACATGACGCGAAGCTGGCCATCCCCAGGATCGCCGGCCAAAAGTGCGTGTACAGCAGCATGGTGGGCCGTGTTGAAACCAATGGGGAGGCCCTGTTTTTCCGGAAGAAACGCTCCCGGAAATATATCTACCGGCTGACGGACACGGAGATCCTGTCGATTTCCTGGCAGCTCTCCGCGTAAACCTGAAACCCCGCCCCAGTTACAGGGGCAGAAGGAGAAGGCAATGATAAATTTAGAACAAGTAAATTGGCGCAAGGACGCAGTTACCCAGCGTTTTATCGCAGAACACAAAGCGGAACTGGCTGACCCATCATCCATGACGCCCGATTTGCTGGCCGACGCCACCACCTACTGCCAGGGTGATACCAATCCCTACGCCGAGGAACTGGCAAGGCGGGCCGGTATGCTGGAGAAATACCGGCACACTTCCGGGGAAAAACGCTATGAGGTAGTGTGCCGGGCGGCAAAAGGCTTCAATATTCTGCTGATCTAAGCCGTGCCAAAGCAGGTTGACCGGGCGGAGTGAACTAAGCAGATACACTTATTAAAATCATCTGCAAATCTTATTATGTGAGGAAGCATAACTATGGCAAATTATCACTGTGCGATTCGGACGAACTATTTCCATGTAAAGGATTCGGAGTTGTTCCGGCAGTTTATGTCCTGTGTCTACGGAGCGGATGGCTCTATAGAGCTCTGGGAAGAAAAGGATGCCGATGGTCAGGCTACGTTCGCTTTTGGCGCCAATGGCGGGATCAGCGGCCTGCGGGATGCGCTTGACGTTGACGAAGCGGGCTACGATGTGTTCATCCGCGGCCTCCAACAGCATATCCGGGAAGATGACGCGGTGATCATCCTGGAGGTCGGCCGGGAAAAGCTGTGCTATCTGGTTGGCAGCGCCGAGATCATCACCTGTAACGGCCTTGAACAGCTGGACATTTCGGATCTGGCCCAGCACCATGCGGCCATTATGTTAGGCAACCCCAACTGGGAGACAAGTCTTGATTATTAACGAGTTCGCAGGACGTTGTGAGAAAACAATGAAAGGACTTGAGACATATGGAACAAATGGCTTTGGAAGATTTCAACCGCCTGGCCAACGGCGACCGGGTGACCCTGGTTCTGGCGCTGGAGTTGCTGCTTCAAAATGGCCGTAACACCATTCAGCGGGAGGAACCGCTGAAACTGGTTGCCGCCTGTAAAGAGCGCATTGGTGGATTTTTCGAGGAGGGGGCGCTCCAGGAGATCGTGGATGTCTGCCGTCAACTGACCGCCCTGGACACCAATATCCTGGTGGACTTCATCCAGCGCGGCAGCCTGGACATGAAAGCTCCCGGCGCGGAGGAGGCGGGTATCTGCCCCGTTTGCGGCGGCGAATTGGAGTATGTGGATACCATCCGTTCCGACAACGGAGGGTTCGCTGTGTGGACGTGTCCCGATTGTGGCGCCACGGGCAAAGAGGGGTATGATGAGGTGTTCGACCAGCACTATGATGTAAAGGACGGGGACGGGAAGCCGTTCCCCGCCCCCGCAGAATAATTTGAACTCCGCGCCGGGGTCTGTGGGTTTGCTCCCATAGACCCCGGCGCGCTGGAAAGATGAGGTGCGCTTTTATGGATGAAGCCAGAGAAAACGAAAAGCCGGATCTGCCCCGCGAGGAATATGAGCCGGTGGTCGCCCAGACGGTAGAGCTGGGGTTTCTGGGGACGGAGGTTGCCCTGTGCGTCTTTGATATCCACGGCGACCGGGAGATCAAGACGTGCCACGGGGATATCCGAAAAATTGTTGACGCCCTGCGGGATTATTCCATGTTGCTGAAAATGGTATGCAAGACGTGGAATTTGCAGGGTTTCCATCGTGTGAAGTATGAATTTTATGCAGATAAGTTGCGGGAAATCGCGGATAAGTTCCAGACCGGGATCGGCTACGACTACGATGCCGCCCTGGAGCGGTGCAGGAAAAAGCAGGGCAAAAAGCCACGCAACGAGGATGTGGGCGGCGAGGCCCTTGCTATGGGGTTTCTCAAAGCTCAGCAGGCGGCGGAGGCCAAGGACAGAAAGGCCGCCGAGAAGGAAAGCGGGGGAACAGCCGATCAAACTGAGGATAGTACGAAGCCTGATTCCTGGGGGGAAGATTTTTAAGAATACCAAATAGGAGGATCGCAAGATGCAAAAGAAATACATCCTGCCCGTGGTCGGGCAAATCTACAAAAAACGAAATGGCCGGGAATATTGCTGCTTGTCCAACGCCGGCTATACCAGCGAGAGCAGTATGCGTGTGGCCGTGAGCCTTGGGGATCACCAGGCGTCTATGGTCCGCATGAGCGACGGCTGGAGCTTTGTGGCCCACGGCTTCCAGCAGTATGAGGACGGAACTGTGGAGTGGAATTTTTCCACCGGTGGGGCCTTCCGGGAGGATGATCTAGACAGGTGCCGGAAGCTGTTGCAGGCAAACGATCCGGACATGAAGAAATACTTTGACTATCTGGATAATCTGCGCGATTCGGGTACAACAAATATGTTCGGCGCTGTGCCCTATCTAAAAAGCAGATTTTTTGAGCTGTATGTTGACGAAGCCCGGGCCCGGGAGGTGCTGGCGGCCTGGATGGACAGCCGTTCGGGCCGCTAAAACGATTCTGGAAGCCAAGGACCGGGTAATGCGTCCCTTCTTAGCGCCAACAAAAAGCAGGTTGATATTTTAGCGTAATTATGCTAAAATAGGTGGTGGAGGCGATGACTATGAAACTGATACGGCCTGTGTCCGATCTGCGAAACAATTTTGCGGATATCTCCAAGACGGTTCACGAAACAGCCCAGCCTGTGTTTCTGACGAAGAACGGCTATGGTGACATGGTCGTCATGAGCATGGAGGCTTTTGAATCGCTGCAATTTGAGAGTGAGATCTACTTCAAACTCCAGGCGGCGGAGCAGGAGGCCGAGCTGACTGGCCAGCGTTACTCCCCAAAAGAAGTCCTGCAAGCGATGCGGGAGGCCATTGGAGGGGAGCAGGTTGTATAAGCTGGAGTATCTGCCTGCGGCACGCCAGGACATGGTGGAGATCGTGCGGTATATCAGCCGGGAACTTCATAACCCATCGGCTGCGGAGCACCTGGCTATGGCGCTGATCGAAGCGGGGGACAGCATACCGCAGTTCCCCTATGCAAATCCTGCCTATACTCCCATCAGGCCGCTGAAGCATGAGTACCGAAAGCGGCTGGTGCAGAATTACATCATGTTTTATTGGGTGGACGAAAGTAAGAAGCTGGTAACGGTGGCCCGCGTCATCTACGCAAAACGAGAATTTGAACGGCTGCTTGAATGAAGATGTACATAACGATCCAGGGCGGGGCCTCACATGGTGAGACCCCGCCCTGTTTGCGTTTAGATGCGGAAAGTGCGGATACAGTGGAGCAGGGTGATGCACAGCTCCTGATACAGATCTTCATCAAAGCTGCCGCAGTCCAGAGATTCCCTCAACAGCAGCGGCTTGTAGAGGTCAAGTATTTCCGCAATGGCCGCTTCCTCGCCGTTTTTGGCCCGGAGCATGAGATCCTTGAAATTCACGGCTTATCACCTCGCAATTCCTTTCTCAATTTCTGAATAATTCTGCGGTAAGCGGCGGCGGTGCCGCTGTACCGCAACCCCAGCGGTCCGGAAAGTTCCTCGTAACTGCGTCCCTCCAGGACCCGCTGGAACAGGATGTACCGCTCCCTTGCGGTGAGGCGTTCCAATGCCTGGAGCAGATCGTCATTCTCCATACACCGCATGGACGCACCTGCCGTCACACCGTCATGGGAGCGTTCGTCCGCAAACTCCTCCGTTTGATAGTCCACTGAAATTTCTCGACTTTTTAAACGGCCACTCTTTTCATCATAAGCCTTCTTTTGCCGCCGCAGAGCAACCAGAAGATAGGCTGTGAACTCATTTTGCAGGGTGTTTATCTCACCCGTTCCATTATTGCGCCGTCTCACAGGACAGCCCTCCTTCGTCTGATTTTTGAGGTCAGGCGCGGAGGAGGCCCACGGCAGCGGGGAATAATAAAACAGCCGGTCTCGTACCGAAGTACAAGATCGGCTGTTGGTAGGGCATTGGGAGGTCCGTTAGGGCAAGGTCTTACAGCAAATAGCGGGACAATCTCCTCATGTGAGGGGGCTTTTGTCTCAGCTTGGCGCTGTTTAGCATACCGATTCAGATCCCTATAATCCGTGTGTCCTGGCACATGGAAACGGCGGACCGTCTCAATGCGATAGAGAGGAACTTCTATCACATGGAAACCTTCTTCCGTTTGCGTTGCCGACACACAGGCGGCAGGATCGCTTCTGCTATCTGCGCAGAAGCATGGCAGCATGAGCCGCCGCCTTGCCGATCATATATTCTTTAGAATGTAGGCCGCGTTGCGAAGAAAAACGCCATTCTATCGGGCGAATTTGGATTGGCCGACAAAATTAGCTTCCTGTTACATATCATCCCCTTGCTGGCTGGTATTTTACAGAGTATTACTTAAACTTCAATTTACTGCCACTGTTTTACAGCATAAGGAAACAAAATGAAATTCTCCCGAAGTCCTGATAAATTCAGATAAAATCCTTCGACAAAATTCTACAAAAATCGTCACAGGTCTTGTGGATGGACAAACATTCTGTTCCAAGCCAGTATAAAAGAGCGCTGGAGGCATCCATGCCCCCCCGGCGCTCTCCATTATGATAAACTGCTCACGATTCCGGTATCCGGGTGGATCAATATGATCGACTTCCCCAGCTTTTCCGCATACTGCACCGTTTGCCCCGTCCCGCTCCGAACAGTCCTGTCATTGTCATACACCGCTACCAGATAGTCCGCATGGTCTACCAAGTAGCGGTTTCTTTTATAGAAACTTTCCGGACTGGCATCCGTCCCAATGGTCAGATGCTCCGTGCAATGCTTCAACAGAAATGCCATCCGCTTTTTGCTCCGCTCATCCCAACGATCATCGTGGCCTGGATGGGGCAGCACGATTACCAGCTCAATGTCGCTGTACTCCGGCAACTCCTTCAGCCTCAGCAGGATTTCCCCACTCCACATATCTACACCCAAACCCCCGCCCACCAGAAACCGCCGGACGCCTTGCTCGTAGAGCAGGATAAACTGGTCGTGCAGACGCTTCTTTAACCGTTTGCACCCAGCGTAGTTTTCATTGTATTTGAATTTGAACCGTGTTGCCCTGTGGCCGGTGATGGCGCAGGTCTTCATTTTTGCAGACACCTCCAACAGATTGTTTCTCCCATTATAATGCTAAAGATTATATAAATCAACTTTTCTCCCTTAATAATCCGTGCTAAAGCAGATAAACTAAAGCTATAACACGGAAAGAGGGTGGAGCATGGATATCACACTACAGCAGGTTGGGAGACGGCTCTATGAACGGCGCAAGCAGCTTCGTATGACCCAGGAGGAATTGGCGGAGCGGGTCGGCATCACCGCCCAGACCATTTCCACCGCCGAACTGGGCAAAAAGGCCATGCGGGCGGACACCATCATCCGGGTGTGCGCCGCCCTGGATATCAGCGCAGACTACCTGCTCTTTGGACACATCTCCTCCCAAGACCTCGACCTCCTCTCCCAGAAGGTTTCCCAGCTCTCCCCAGGCCAATACCGCCACCTGGAGGACGCCATAGACAGCTTTGTGGCCATCGCCCTGGAAAATGAAAATAAGGCATAACGGCTTTTGACACCGTTATGCCTTATTTTACTACTGCTGTTTGAATGCGTCCAGTGTTTCAAATATCATGCGACGTTCCGTGTCATTCAGTGAATCGTTGTCTGCCGGAGCAGGAGGCAGCGCTGGTGCCGGTTGCTGCGGCTGGCTTTGTTGCTGGGTGAGGATGTCCTCTACAAGCTGCCTGATCTGCTCACTGTCCACGGCTGGCGCCCCCTGTGAAGCCGATGGCTGGCCATCAACATAGTACAGCACCGCGTTTGCGATAAACTGGGCCTTGGAGCGCCCCTGGCGGTTGAGAAGCTCCGCCGCCCGGCGTTGCTGAGGATCGCAAAGATTGAAGCGGAAGGTGAACTTTCCGGGGTCTTTTTTTCCGTCCATCCCCGTTACCTGCCCTCCTGGGCCAGCCGGTACAGCTGTTCAAAGCCTTTGGCGTTGGCCCGGATATCGTCCATGAACAGGGGGTGGGCCACCTTGCCCGAGGCCTCGATCTGCCGGCGTAGCAGGATCGACCCGCCGCCCATAAACACCACCATCCCGGATTTCAGCTCCAGGCCCCGCTCGCGCAGGGTGCTGAACAGGTCGTTGACAAAAACCTGAGCCTGTCGCTCCACCATACCGGCCACCTGGGGCGAAACGTGTTCCTTCCGGCCCAGGAGGATGGCGTCGATTTCCGATTCCTCCAACAGCACGTCCAGCTCCGCGTTTACCTTGGATTTCACCTGGTTATACAGGGTGATGACCCCATGCTCCAGGGATTCGCATACGGACAGGTCGCCCACGCCGTCCTTCAGCAGCAGCAGGTCGGTGGTCATGCCGCCCTGATCCACAATGAGGGCTTTGGGCTTGTCCCGCAGGGTTTGGAGCATGGTCACAGCAGCGGCGTAGGCCTGGGGGAAGCACATCACCTTCTCAATGTAGATGGAGTAGGGCTTGCCCTGGAAGTCAAACTGCACCGCTCCCCGCCCGGTAAAATAGTTGGTAAATGCCTTGTGCTGGGCCCCGTAGTGGGCCGGAGGCAGCCCCACCGCCAGCTGCACCCGCATGATATTCGGGGAGTACATTTTAGCCGCCTGGAGTTCATAGGCGATGGCAAACAGAGTCAACACCCAGAATCGGTCATCTTCTGTCTTATCCCGGTGGTAGGGGATGCGCTTCTCGGACAGGGTGTAGTATTTCCCTTGGTACTTCAAGGTCTCCCCGCCGAAGGGTGGGGCGTCGCTCTCCTGAAGGCCGGAAGTAAAGGGCGCGTGGTTCGGGATTTTTAAGAGCTTGTTCCCATGATCAACTGCAATTAACATGGCGTTCGCCTCCTTGTATGATTCTTATACAATTACAATACGTACTTCTTCAACAACTTCACTCAAAATTTTGGAAAAGTTGATAATTGCTATAAAAAGCGGCAGGCAGAACCCAATTCAGGTCCTGCCTGCCGTTAAATATTAAACTGTTGAATCAGGAGGTGGAACAAAGCGATAGCCAAATCCACGCAGGGTTTCTATAACCTTTGGTCCCATTTTCCCCAGCTTCTTGCGCAAGGTGTTGATATGGCTAATCACTGTGTTCTCGCCGCTTATATCGCTTGGGTTTTCCCATACCTGCTCATAGAGCTGTCCCGCACTGAACACTTGATACGGATGCAGGGCAAAGTGGTGAAGCAAATCAAACTCTTTTCGCCGCAATTCTATTTGTTTTCCCTCCATTAGCACTTGCCGGTAACGTGGACTGATAATCAGTGCTGAGCCAAACATGCGAGCGTCCCATTTTTGTGCATCCATATCAGACTGAAGGTACAGGTCAATCAGGGCAATAGCCTGTGCCGCGCATATTCGCGTGTCTATGGGTTTCTCTAAGCAAGCATTCGCACCAGACTGATACAACTCAATCAGCTCATTGGGCTCAAGATGATTGCTTATAATCATAAGCGGGATGTGCCCAATGATTCTTAAAATACGGATCATTTCCAGCTTGTCCGTGCTCGGTAATTGCAAATCTAGCAGGATCAAACAATATTCAGTGTTTGTAAGACAGTTAATTGCCGCAGAAACAGATGCCACGCAGTGGATATCGGCTGCATCATTTTTCAGCTTGTCCTGAATAGATTCACAGAGCAACAAATCGTTTGATACGATCAATATATGCCGATTTACCATAATATGATTATAATATTACGTTTCATAAATACTCCCCCATAGCATATACAGAAAAATTTTAGAATTTTGTTATAAAGTGGGCGGCCAACCTTCAGGCTGGCCGCCCTGATGGAGAGGAGAGGTGACTGGCTTGCGATCAGTCACCTTTTATCATCTCCGACGCGCCAATGGCTCAAGAGCGCCGAGGATGGGACAAAGGAATTTGGGCGTTGCGGCTTTACACGCCGGAGTAGGCGGCAAAACCCGCGTCGATGGGTAGCACCACGCCGGTGATGGCGGAGGCGGCCTTGTTGTCGCACAGGAAGAACACACCGCCCAGCAGTTCCTCGCTGTCTACAAAGCGGCCCATGGGGGTGCCGTTCAGGATCTTGGCGGACCGGGCTGTGGGGGTGCCGTCATCGTTGAACAGCAGCGCCCGGTTCTGGTTGGACACCAGGAACCCCGGGGCGATGGCGTTGCACCGGATGCCCGACTTGGCGAAGTGGGTGGCCAGCCACTGGGTGAAGTTGCTGATGGCCGCCTTGGCCCCGGAATACGCCGGAATTTTGGTCAGCGGGATGTAGGCGTTCATGGAGGAGATGTTCAGGATACAGCCTTTCTTCCGTTCCACCATATCCTTAGCGAACGCCTGGGTGGGCAGCAGGGTGCCCTGGAAGTTCAGCTTGAACACGAAGTCCACCCCGCCCGCGTCCAGGTCGAAGAAGCCCTTCTGGCCCTCGGCCCACTCATGCTGGTACTCGTTGTCGGTGGTGGCCCGGGGATTGTTGCCCCCCGCGCCGTTCACCAGGATGTCGCAGGGGCCCAGGTCGGCCAACACCTGCTGATGGACGGCCTCCAGGGCCTCCGGCTCCAGCACGTTGGCCTTGTAGCCCTCGCAGGTCCAGCCCTGGGCCTTGCACTCGTCGGCCAGCTTCTTCACCGCCTCCTCGTTCAGGTCCAGGGCGGCGACTTTCGCCCCCGCCTGAGCAAACGCCTTGGCCATGTCGCCGCACAACACGCCGCCCGCGCCGGTGACGACCACAACTTTGCCGATAAAATCGACCTTCAAAGGCAGATCCATTGTAAATTCCTCCTTATTTCTGATCAAATTAGCCGTTTGCAAAACTCAAAAAAGCCAGGAAAATCAAGGCAGTTGAGTTACAAAAACATCTGACTTTCCTCCACCAACGCAGTATAATTGAAGTGGTGAAACAGCAAAAAACAGCGGGGTGGAGGAAAAATCATGCAGAATAAATTTGTGCAGATATCGCTGTACGACACCTACAAGAGTGTGGCCGCCAGCATAGAGGACGATAAGCCAAAGCTGTTTCGTCTGCTGGACGAATACATCGCATGGGATGAATTGATCCCGGCGCGGTTTTATCATGCGTTTTACCAGCGGATGGGCCGTCCTCGGAAATATCCGCTGGAGGGCTTTCTGAAAAGCATGGTGCTTCAAAAAATATTTGGGTATGTGGATGACAGCGTATTACTGGCGACCCTGCGGTACAGCCGGGAAATGCGAGAGTTCTGCGGGTTCGAAAAGGTTCCTGACGGGGCAAAAGTGACCCGGTTTAAGCAGGATTTTCTGCCGTATATCATTGAGGTGTTTGAGCGCCTGGTGGAGTTGACGTAGCCGATTTGCCGGGCCATGGACGCGGAGTTGGCCGACTGCCTGATTTTTGACACCACCGGCATTGAAAGCTATGTGGCGGAAAATAATCCAAAGTTTATGACCTCGAAGCTGCGTCAGGCAAAAGCGCTGGCAAAGCTCACACCTGGTTTTGACCCATATAAAGGCATCTACACGCTGCTGCCCAGCCATGCCGCCGCCAACTCCGCCGTAAAGCAGCAATACATCAACGGCCATTTCTGCTATGCACAGAAGGCGGGCATCCTTACCAATGGGCTGGGCATCGTACGTCATATCACGCTGTTTGACGAGGATTTCAAGAAAAACCACCCGGAGCTCCTCGTAGAAAAGCGTTCCGATGATCCTGACGCGGACAAGGAGCTTGGAGACGCGAAGACCCTTCTGCCTGTCCTGCGGGATTTCCATAACGCCCATCCCTCACTGCGTTACGCCACCTTCCTGGGTGACGCCGCCTTTGACTCCTACGAGCTGTATGGCGCGCTGCTGGGGGAATACGGGTTCCAGCGAGCTGTGATCCCCATCAACCCGCGCAGCGTTTCCGCAGCCCGCCCCGCCGATTTGAATGAGCACGGTATCCCTCTTTGCCCCCGCGACAGTTCCCCTTTCGTCTTTCATAGCATTTGCCGGGGCAAAAATCGCTCTATGCGGCTCAAATTCATCTGCCCAAAGGCCCAACGCATCAAGTCCCCCAATGGCGTGTCCTGGCGTTGCCGCTGTGATCACCCTTGCTCCACTTCCGCCTATGGACGGTGTGTCTACATCTACCCAGACGCCGACAAGCGCCTTTACCCTGGCATCCTCCGGAATTCCGACCACTGGCGCAGCCTCTACAGCCAAAGAGTTTCTGTGGAGCGTTCCATCGGCTCCTTCAAAGCTGTGCTTGGTGTGGCCCATCGAAAAACCGCCAACACCCCTACTTCTAAGGCTGACCTCTTCCTTGCCGGCATCATCCAGCTCCTTTGCGTCCTTCTCGCCGGTGCGTTCCATGACAAACTCTTGTTCCGCAGAATTCGCCGCCTCGCCGCCTGACCTTTATCTCATAGATCCTTCTCCCCGCCTCCCGGCGGTTATCTTTTTGCGCCCTTTTCTCCCTCTTCCTCTCCCTTGGCAATTACTTCTTCTTTTCGCGCTTACTTTCGCAATCGCCTATCTGATCAAATTTGTCCAAAGAATCCCACATGCCCAGCATATACATGACCCCCAGGGCACGGTCATATAGGCCGTAGCCCGGCCGCACCGTACCGGGGCCCTCGTCCCACAGGTGCCGCCCGTGGTCGGGCCGGATATAGCCCTCATAGCCGCAGTCGTGGTACGCCTTCAGGATGTCCAGGATGCCCGTGTCCCCGTCGCAGTCCCGGTGGGACGCCTCGGAGAAGTCCCCGTTGGGGAAGTGCTTCACGTTGCGGATGTGGGCAAAGGCAATGCGGTCGCAGTGCTTGCGTACGATGTCCGCCACGTTGTTGTCCGGGTCGGCGTTCAGGCTGCCCGAGCACAGGGTCAGGCAGTTGTAGGGGTCGTCCACCATGCTGAGGAACTTGTCGATGGCCGCACCGCTGGTGAGCAGCCGGGGCAGGCCGAAGATGTCCCAGGGGGGATCGTCCATGTGGACCGCCATCTTGATGTCGCACTCGTGGCAGGTGGGCATGATGGCCTCCAGGAAATACTTGAAGTTGTCCCACAGCCGCTCCTTGGTGACGGGACGGTATTTCTCGAACAACTCGTCCAGCTTGGCCATCCGCTCCGGCTCCCAGCCGGGGAAGGTCATGTGGTACTTTTCCGTGAAAGACATGACATAATCCGCCATCTCCTTGGGGTCCTGCTTGATCTTGGCCGCCTCGTAGTACAGGGCGGTGGAGCCGTCCCCTACCGGGTGGAACAGGTCGGTCCGCGTCCAGTCGAACACTGGCATAAAGTTGTAGCAGATGACCTTCACCCCGAAGGGGGCCAGGTTTCGGATGGTCTGCTTGTAGTTCTCGATATACTGGTCCCGGGTGGGCAGGCCGATCTTGATGTCATCGTGGACGTTGACGCTCTCCACCACGTCCATGTTGAAGCCGTACTCGTCCAGCTGCGCTTTTACTTTCGCAATCTCCTCGGGCTGCCAGACCTCCCCCGGCATCTTGTCGTGGAGCGCCCAGACGATGCCCTCTACCCCGGGGATCTGCTTGATGTCGGACAGCTTGATTTGATCGTTGCCTTCGCCGTACCAGCGCCAGGTCATTTTCATATGCTGTCTCCCTCCATTCTTCTATTATTTGAGATTATCCAAAAACGCAGCTATCTTTTTCTGCTGATAATCACCGCCGTATGTGCTGTCCGCCAGCTTGTCCACAGCTGTCTCCCGGAATTCTTTCCAGGACTCTCCTTCATGCCGAACTAAGATGGGGTAGTAAAATACATTGTTTGAGCGGGCAGCCTCCAAGTCACCCGGAGCATCGCCGGTCATGATCACCTTATCTTGGTCATAGCCCTTTTTTAACAGTTCCTGGATACAGTATGCCTTATTGCCCACATTCTGGGCTAGTAAAATGTCCACATGATCCAGCAAACCATATAATGTCCACTCCTCCTCCACTGCTTGGAGATTGGCAGATGAAACAATGGCGATATCCGCCATCGAATGGGCATATTTCAGTCCTTCAAGCACACCCTCAAAAGGTTTCTTTGCATCAAAAGGCAGGGCATTGATGCGGTTGTTTACTTTATCCGACCAGTTCAGTGCTTTTGACAACACCTCGCTGCCGCCCGCCTCAATGGCTACTTTTAGGCCATCGTTAGACAGGGCAGGCGCACTATCTGCCCACTGCTCCAACTCGTCGATGCCAGCGATTCTGGTATACTGTCCGTCAATCTCCCGCAGCGCCATGGCGAGACCCTTGAAGCGGTTGATACCACGGGTCATGGTATACAGGTTAATGTCATTCCAGCGGGTGAGGATAGGCTCTGCCCACTGTTTCAGCCCCCACTCCTCCACCATGCAGGGACCAAAGCATTGGAAATGCTTGATATCCATGGTATCCATGGCACAGCCATCACTGTCAACGCAGATGAGAAAGTCTTTTTTCTTTTTGAACTCTTGCAGTGTCATCATGCGTCCCCTCCTGTTACAGCCGAGTGTCCCAGCGTCCGCAGAACACACTATCCTCAGCTGTACCCTTGAACTTGCTTTTGCCGGTCAGCTTTTCGATAGCAGCCCGGATATGAGAGCGGTTAGGGCCATACGCATTGATAAAGGTGTGCAGTTGGGGCACATCAATCAGGTGGTTCGTATAGTTCAAACTCATGCCGATAGTTGGAATCTCCTCATTGTACCAGGGGAGTTCACAGCTGTGGTTACAGCTCCACCGTACTCGCACCCAGTTTTCCTGGGCATAGCCTTTCACGTTGATGACCACCAAGGCGAAGTCGTGGTTGGCAATGAAGTCAGTCCGCTTATCATGATTCAGCATCTTGACAAAGTTCATAGGCGAGACCCCGTTTTCCACCTCCAGGTCATGATAGCTGGGGCAGACATCCACCTCAAACCCAGCCTGTTTCAGCTCCTCAATAACCACCTGCTTCACCGGATCGCCTGTATAGCCCTTGGTGGTGGGGGTGGAACCTACATATACCAGGTATACCCGTTTTTTCTCCTCAGGGCAGATGGGCAGATAATTTCGGGTATCCTTCACCAACGTAATGCAGCTGTCAGCAGCCTGGGCACAGTATGACTGGTGCTCTTCACAGCCCACTTGGTCCAGCAGAGTCCTGTCCGGGATACGGACGCTTTCCTCATATAGATGCAGATGGGCCTTTAACCCCAGCACACGATGAAGCGCATCGGAGAGTCGCTCCTCAGTAAGCGCTCCAGAATTGTAAGCGTTTCGGAGGAAACCAATATCCTCCTCCACATCGTTGGCAAACAGGAACATATCACAGCCGGCAATGATGGCACCAGGTACTGCGTCCTGCCGTCTGCTGATGGCGGTCATACCTACCATGTGAGAGGCGTCGGTGATAATCACACCATTGAAGCTCATGTCCTCCCGAAGCAGATCGGTGAGCAGCTCCGGAGCCAACGTAGCGGGCTTGATCTCGCTGTCCTGGATGCCGGGGCAGAGCTTTCGGCTCATCTCAGGCAAAGCAATGTGACCCACCATCACGGCTTCCAGCCCCTCGTTGATAAGTGTACGATATACCTTGCCAAAGCTGGCCTCCCATTCGTCCACAGACAGGGTATTGACACCCAGGGCCAAATGCTGGTCCAGCTCCTCCACACCATCGCCGGGGAAGTGCTTGGCCGTGCAGGCCATATTGATATTAGCATCTTTGATGCCCCTCATGTACGCACGGGCATTGGCAATAACTTTATCCGGATCACTGCTAAAGCTACGGGTATTGACGATGGTGTTGCGCCAGTTTCGGTACACATCCACCACTGGGTTGAACATCCAGTTGCAGCCAATGGCGGATGCCTCCCGACCAGCCACCAGACCCAAATGATAGGCGTTTTCTGTTCCTTCGCCTGCGCCACACTCGGCGGCGGTGGCCACAAAGGTGCCCTCGGGCAAACATCCGTTCCCGCCATCGTCACAATTTGCGGCAATAAGCAGAGGAATTTTGCTGTGCCGCTGGAAGGTGGTGTTCTGGAGGTACACAGTCTCTTTATCGCCGCCCTGCCAGCGCAGACCGCCCTGATGGCTTACCGACAGACTGGTTTTGATATCGTCCTCGTTCACACCGGGTGTCGCTTTCAGCAGCACAAACAACTGGCCCAGCTTTTCATCTAACGTCATGCCGGCAATGGTATCTTCCACCCACTGAAACTGGTTTTCATTCAGATAAAAGGGCTTTGCACGTAAATCTACCACATACATCTCCTCCTGCAATAAAAATATCTGCCAATCAATTGGACTGCCCAGCCAAATTGTACTGAAGCAGCAGATTATTTGGGAATTTTGTTCAATCGCTCGTTCAATATGTAAATTGCTTCATCGGGCAGCAACTTATTGATATGGTTCCAGATCGACGCAAAGCTCATGGCTCCGCCGGTGTCCATACGGGTGGCCATTTCAGGGTGGTCGATGCGCAAAGGTTCCTGGATGACTTCCTTCACAGCCTGCTTTCCTTCCGGGTATTGGTAAACAAGTTCAAGAGGGTCTTTCACAGACAGGAACCCCTCTCGAATTACCAGTTCCTTCACAGCAACCGTCTGTGCGGCGAACCACTGCGCAACGTTGGAAGAAACATCCTTTTGTACCACATAGGTGTATTCCCGGGGCATTTCGGAAACTTTCTCTATTGCCAAAGAATCGGAAACGCCATTGTCCGCAAAAACGGTAATCAAATTGCCCTCATCGGTCAGAGAGACGTTCTTAAAACAGAATATTGCGTTGCCGGTTTGAGTACCAACCTTTTGGCCGTTTACCATCAAGGTCACTTCGGCGGCGTTAGAGTATACTTTAATTTCGATTTGTTCCTCAGGGCGCTTGATAAACCGCTTGCCGCAGATATATACAAAAGGATCTTTGCTCCATTTGGCTTTATAGAAATAGAACGCCTGCTTTTTTATCTTGCGGTCAAATGTCACGATGCCTTTGTTATTCCGTCCCTTGCAGCCTCCCTCATCTCGGGCATCAGCGGCAAAGTCAAACATATTCCAGAGCCAGGTCGCCCATAGGTAAGGGCGTTTTTCAAAATCTGTGTACGCCTTTTCGTGGACAATGGCCTGATATTCTTCTGTGTAGTCCTTGCATTTGGGCTCCGCTGAGTGCCACGACAAGACGCTGTCCGCACCATATTCGCTGATGGCCAGAGGGATCTCCGGCATCCGGGCGTGGCGTTCATCACAGAATGCGCCGTGATCGTCAGGCGTTCCTTCATACCAGCCCATATATTCATTATACGAGGCCACATCGGTGATATGGAATTGTTCGCTTTCCGGCATGGTCATACCAACGTTGGCTATGGTGGTCAGGCGGGAACCATCCAGTTCTTTTGCGAAACAATGTAGTTCCTCCAACATATGGATCATGTTGTCGGATTCGCCGCCAATACCCAGTTCGTTTGCAATACCCCAAAAACAGATAGCCGGGTGGTTATAGTTTTGCATAATCAGCTCTCGGAGCTGTGTGAGAAGATTATCATCCGCTTCCCGGCGGTCATCGTATACGCTGATGAATGGGATCTCTGCCCACACCACAATACCGTTTTGGTCGCACAAATCATAAAAAAACGGTGCCTGTTGATAGTGAGCAAGCCTTACCGTATTGGCTCCGATTTCCCGGATCAGCGTCATATCCTCGGTGTGCTCTTTTTCGGTCAGAGCCCAGCCCAGATTTTCCCTGTCCTGATGCCGGCAGACACCGTGCAGGGGATAGCTTCGTCCGTTCAAGAAGAAGCCTTCACAGGGATTGACGGAAAAACTGCGGAATCCAAAGGAAGTGGAGATACAGTCATCGGCAATGGAAGCCATACAGGTATAGAGATTAGGCGCTTCCACGCCATCCCACAACATGGGATGCTCTACCGTCAGGCAGATCTGCGCTTTGCCATCAATGCTGATTGTCTTGCCAGAATCCACAACGTTCCCAAGTCCGTCTAAGAGCGATAAAGCTACAGCCTCTCCGCTGGGCGCATATACGCTGATCGACACCTGCCCCTGTGCATCGGGTGTTACGAACAGGGCGTCTGTTCCAAAGGTTGTAACATCAAAATGCACTTTCGTGTCGAAGCAGATCAGCTGTACATCCCGATAGATACCGCCGAAGAATGTAAAGTCGGCACTCCGGGGATAGATGGGCAGGTTCAGGCTGTTATCTGCGCGGACCAGGATCTCGTTTTCTCCATCCCGGAGATGGGGCGTCAAATCGAAGGTAAAAGCGGAGAAACCGCCTCGGTGCTCTCCCACAGTCTGGCCGTTGCAAATCACCGTCGCCATCTTGCTGACCGCACCGAAACGAATATATACCTGCGTTCCGTCCGGCTTCATCGTAAAGGTTTTGCGGTACCAGCCGACACCTTGGTAGTAATCTCCACCGCCGTCCTGCCCATCGAAAGCGTTCCACGTGTGGGGAAGTGACACGGCCTCCCAGTCGGGCACACCTTCTTTTCGGAAACTCCAATCGGAGTCCCAGCAAATGATTTTTCTCATAACGAACCCTTCCTATGAAAAATTTAATCGGAATCGTTTTGACAGCTTTCACGGTACTGGCTTGGTGTAATCTGTTCAATTTTCTTGAAGGAGCGGGTAAAGGTATTGGCGCTGGCATATCCAACTTTTTCTGAAATTTCGGCAATGGAATCGTTGGTAGTACGCATGAGCTCTTTGGCTTTCTCCATGCGCAGGTGAGTGAGATAGTTTAGGAATGTTTTCCCCACATTATTCTTGAAGAAAACCGAGAAATAGCTGGAAGTCAGGTCAAAATAGTCGGCTACACTCGTCAGCGTCAAGTCCACATTACCATACTGCCCTTGGATATATTCAAGAATTCGGGATGTCAGCTGTGTTGTCGGAGACTGCTGGTTCTCCCGAACATAAGCACAGACGTTCCGTATCACACTGGCAAGTATTTCTTCCATTTCATGAGTGTTTTGCTGCAAAAAGAGCAGTTTCAGAGGGAGTTGCCCCTCCACTGTAAGAACTGTGGAATCCTCCACCCGGTATGCGCTTGTGACAACATTCAGGATACTGATACAGTAAGCCTGAGCTTCGTATAGAGGAACATGCTTCTGCCGGATATCGTTTTCCAAATTTTTGTGCAGAAACTCAATTGCACCTTCATCATTCCCCGTTGCAATATAGTTTTGCATCTGGGCGGATATGTTATCTATCGCTTTGCCAATAGCATAGGTTTCATTGCCCTCTGTCAGATAGCGGACGCCACCTTCCGGGGCCAGAGGCTGCGCCTGAACAACAGAATAAAAGTTTTTGGATACGGACTCCATTCCAATTCCAATTTCGCTGGCGCTGATCCAGAACATTTGGTCATAAGATTCACGCATATCTTTTGCAATAGCGTCCAACAGTTCTCTGGTCTGTGTGTCAAAATTCTCACTGTCACCATTCATAAGCAAGACTAAACTTTCATCGTCCACTGTAGCGAAGACATACATGAGAGACTTAGGTGCCAATTGGAATACCCGCTCTCTGAATATCATTTTCACCAGAACCTGCTGCTCAAGCTCCACATCCTGGGGGCCTTTCACTAAAGCAACTCGGAAATGGGTAAAAGGGAGCAAAATACCCGCACGCTGAAGTGTATTTTGAAATCGGTCATAGTCTGTTACTGCATTTCGGAACAGTTGCATCAGAAGGCTTTCCTGAATCCGAGGCATTTCCTCCTCCAGCGTGTTTTCCAACGCTGAAATAGAGTGCGCCATTTCTTTCATGGAAAGTTCAATTAGGTTATATTCCCCGTAAGGGCCTTCCGCCTCAGACTTCATGTGGACAGACTGACGATGAAGTTCCGCCATCAGCCGCTTTAGAGGCTCGTAATTCCGATAGGCCAGCACGTATCCGATAAAAATACCCACTACCAGTACGCAGGCCAGCATAATCAAACTGACATTTCTTGCTTGATTGAGCTTGGCAACCATGGTATGTTCCGGCTGAAGCGAAATAAAGCGCCACCCATTCAATTTAGATGCTCTCTGGGAAAGGGTGTAGGAAATTCCGCCAACCGACTGGAAAGAATCGTAGGAATCCTCTGCTTCGTAAACAGCATCCAGAAGAGCGGCATCTCCCAATCGGGCAGCGATCCGTCCTTCCGGGCTGATCAGGCAGATTACACCGGTGTCCAGTTCTTCCATCTCCGTAATGCCAGCAAAAAGTGCATCGGGGTTGATTGTCAGGCAAATCGTAGCGTAGGGCCTTTGGCCTGTACTCCACAGAGGCATGGTGTGGAAAAGCACCAGCTGCGATTCCCCCTGAGCTGTTTCCAACAAATCATATTGGCAGTATACGCGGGTATTTTGCAGCTTCTCCAACATGAGTTGATTCATTTCCTGGGACCCAAAACGGCTCATTCCGCTGGATACACGGTAATCAATATAACTGCCATTGATTAGGCAGTCATACTTTGATGAATAAATAAATGTATCACACTGCGGCCCTGGCGAAGCAGCATAATTGGCCAGATGGCCCGATACTTGCCAAAGTGCTAAATTTGCCTCTTCCTGATTATTGATCTTGTGTTCCAGGACCTGATTCAGCATAGAGTCATTATTCAAGTCGAGAGCATGAAGTTGCAAGCCCTGTAACCGTTCGTCTACAGTCAGCTGCACCTGCTGCAAAACCGCGTTTTGATAGTTTAGGTTTTCTTCCCGAAGAAGGGCGTGGGCATAAAGGTAATTGACCATAACCAGCAGCAGCGGCAGAAGTAGCATCGTCAGGAAAGAAGCAACCAAGCGATAGAAAGTCTGGCGTTGCTTGAAATGCTTTGGAATTTCTATTTTCATTACGGCACCCCTGTTACTTTAATAAATTGTAACAACATATTTCGCCCTTATGTGCCTCGCATTGTCATATTGTAGCACAGAGCGGACGCAGATGGAAAGATTCACATTTCAATATAGCCAAGCATTTTTTTGGATTTTACGCTTGAAAGCGTGGTTGGAAAATTGTATAGCAAACCCAAATAGTGCAGATTTACTTAGATTTTGTTTCATGCTATCATTACTCTGTAGAAAGCATTGGAAAGGAGTAATGACCATGGGATATCAAGACGATTCCCTTTCCATTTCGGAACGAGTGGAAGATCTTTTGGCTCAAATGACTTTGGAGGAAAAGACAGCTCAGCTTTGCTGCTGTACACTTCCCGACAGCATAGACGATGCGACTATTGAAAAGCTGTTTGCCCACGGCATGGGCACCATGAATTATCTCAACTCCTCACTCACTGGGGACCATCAGAAAGACATTGATACCCTCCAGCGGATTCAAGACTACCTGATTCAAAATACCCGGCTGGGAGTTCCTGTCCTTGCACACAGCGAAGCCATTGCAGGTGCGCAGATCCCCGGCGCAACCACATTCCCTCAGTCCCTTGGCATGGCCGCCACATGGCAGCCGGAGTTGGCAGAGCGGATGGGCTCCGCCGTGAAGGAACAGCTGCTCAGTCATGGAATCTATGCCGCTCACTCTCCGCTGTTCGATCTAGGCCGTGATCCCCGTTGGGGTCGGATTGGCGAGACCTATGGCGAATCCCCGCTATTGGTTGCTCAAATGGGCACCTCCTTTGTAAAGGGGTTGCAGGGAAGTGACGAACTGATGGCAACCGCCAAGCATTTTATCTCTTACGGCAATTCCCTGGGCGGACGAAATGGCGGCCAGGCGGATATATCTGAGCGCACCCTGTTGGATGAATACTGCCTGCCCTTTGAAGCTGTCATTCAGGAGGGCGGTGTCATGGCCGTTATGAACAGCTACGGAACGCTGAACGGAGAGCCTACCGTATCTTCGCGTTACCTGATGACGGAACTGCTTCGAGAAAGACTTGGCTTTGACGGCGTGGTCGTATCGGATTATGGCAGTGTAGAGCGAACATTCAATCGGTTTGGCACAGCGGATTCCCGCATGGATGCCGCCGTTCAGTCTTTATATGCCGGTGTGGATGTGGATCAGCCGGACGGCATATGCTTCCGTGAGCTGACGAAAGCTGTGCAGACTGGATTGGTGGATGAGGTTCTGGTGGATCAGGCGGTTCGACGCATCCTTACCACGAAATTCCGGCTGGGGATGTTTGAATGCTGTGAACCCCGGGGAGATTTTAAGGCGTTGGTTTCTTCCACCCAGGTACGGGAACTCTCCCAATCAATCGCGGAGAAGTCCATAGTCCTTGCCAAAAATGACGGAACACTCCCGTTAAAGAAAGGCTTGGCCGTTGCCGTGATCGGCCCTACTGCGGATACTGTGCTGAATTTCTTCGGCGGGTATTCCAGTGTTGGCACGGTAAACGCTTCCAACCTGGATTTCAACCGTAGTGAACTGGATAATTTCCGAAAAATGATGCTGGAAATTTACACGACTCAGCATAAGGAAGAACTCTGCTCCAGGGGAATCGTCTGGGAGGATGCACCCACTCCCGATCAGGAAGATCAGATTCTGGAAATCGTTAAAGGGTCCTTTGCTAAACGAAGCAGCCGAAAGGTCTATCAAGGCCAAGAGGATTTTCTGAAAAAGTATTATCCCCACAGCAAAACTGTACGGCAGGCCCTGAGTGACCTTCTGGGAGCGGAACATATCCCATATGCTCCTGGCTGCGGTGTGAAACTCCCCATCGAAGGCGGCATTGCGGACGCGGTTGCGGTTGCGCACAAGGCGGATGTAGTAATCGCCGTGGTGGGTGGCCAGGAAAGTATGCGTTCAGTGGATGCAACCTGCGGAGAAAACAAGGACAACACCAACCTGAACCTGGAAGCTCCACAGCGGGAACTAATGGAAGCTCTGTTTGCCACGGGAAAACCAGTAGTGACCGTCTTGGTAGATGGACGTCCCTTGGCAATTACGGAGGCGGACCGGCAAAGTTCTGCTGTACTCTATGCCTGGTTGCCTGGAGAATTCGGTGGTGAAGCCATTGCCAATGTCCTCACCGGCAAGGTCAATCCCAGCGGCAAGATGCCAGTTACGGTTCTCCGCCATGCGGGGCAGATTCCTATGCGCTATGATTTGCAGCCTCTTTTTGACGGACCCACTCATATGGCGGAATATTTAGATGGGCAGAGCAATACGCCGCTGTACCCCTTTGGGCATGGCTTATCCTACACCCAGTTTGCCTACAGCGATTTGTGGGTTACACCTCAGCTTGCTTGTGGAGAGACTTTGGAAATTACCTTCCGGGTGCAAAATATCGGCAGCGTTCCCGGTGAGGAAACTGCGCAGGTCTATTATCGGGATTGCCGCGCCTCCGTGGTTCGTCCCATGCGGCAGCTTGCGGCGTTCACACGGGTCAGTCTGAACCCGGGAGAAGAAAAGCTGGTACATATCTGGCTTGACACTCCGCAGATGGCATTCTACGGCCTGGATCAAAAGCTCTGCATAGAGCCTGGAAAACGAATTGTACAGGTTGCTTCTTCCTGTATGGATATTCGCCTCCAAGGAGAGACCGTTTTGATCGGTTCCCGCACCGAAGTGAATCGTCGCCGATTCTTTCCCCAGGTTGAGATTTTGCAGCAGGAGGGATTCCGATGAGGTTTAAGAGTTTAGATTGGTTAGAAAACTGCAAATCGTATATTCTTGTCAATTTGCTGACCACCCTGGGCGCCTTGCCATTCGCCATCGGGGTGGGGGCCGCAATCATTTTGCGAAGCGTTTTGCTCTTGCTTTTTGCCTGTATTTTGGGAGGCTGCTGTTTCGGGCCTGTGCTTTCCGGGATGATTGACTGTATATTACGGAAATTCCGCCACTGCCAGGATGACTGGTGGGCCAGTTACCGCCGGGCATGGAAGCAGAACTGGAAAAGTTCCCTCATCCCCGGAATTCTGCTGTGCTTGTTCTGGGGGTTCCTCGGATTTATGGGGCTCCAAATGTACTGGACAACTGGAACCATTCCGTTCATCACCATCCTTTTGATTCTGATCAGCGCAATTTTGGCGGTGATCCTATTCTCTGTTTACTGGGTGCAGATGGTTTTATTTCAGCAGAGCAGTATCATCACGCTGCGCAACTGTCTGATTTTTGGAGCGTCCCATTTTCCAAGCTGCCTAATCAGCGCATTGATGCAAATTGCATGGGGCGTGCTCCTATTCTGTGGAGCCCCGTGGTCGATTCAGCTGATCCCGATTCTGGGGTTCTGCCTGATTCTCTACTGGTCCATGAAAATTCTCTACCCCCATCTGAACCAGGATTTCAGAATTGAGGAACTGATTGCAGAGCGTTTTCCGGAACAAATGATACCATAATTCCCTTTCAACTTTCAATATGAATTGCCGCCGCTGAGTTCTGGAAACAACAGCGGCGGCAATTTTATATATCCTGTTCCTACACGGGCTTTTTGATCGTCCTTAGCTTTTTATTGAGTTCCTTTGCATAATCCTCAGAGAATTCCGTCCTTCTGCTATTGATGATTCGCAGGAGAGGAATCGGAGCCAGTTTAGCGGACACACATTCCTCGTAAATCTCGGGGGCCTCCTTTTCCAGCAAGGCCGTTACATTGGGATCGGCCATCAATTCCTTCATGCTGACCATGATGGAGTAACGATCCGCAGGGAACAAATCGTCTTCGCTCTGCTCCGGAGTAAACCAATTCCGAACATTGTACTCCGGGTTGGGGTCTACATAGACATAGGACTTTTCCGGCTCGGTAACGCCAGTCAGCACGATTTCATCTTCACAGGTCCCACTGACAGCCCGCAGGGTGTTCTCACCCAGCCGCATGGGCACAGCCTCAAAAGTAAATACAGGCCCGTCCTGCGCCAGTGTGCGGAACAGTTCTCCGTTCAGATAAAGCTGTACTTTCTTCTGATTGGAATAAACCTTGACGGTCGTTTCCTCGCCACAGCGCTTTGCAAAGCGGCGTCCGCCGATGTGGACGAATGCGTCCTCGCTCCAGCAGGCTTTGTAATAGTAGAAAGCATCTTTTTTGAGTTTGCGGTCAAATGTCACCAGGCCCTTGCAGTTTTTCCCCTTTGTCCCGCCTTCATTGCGCAGTGCGGAGCCGAAATCAAACATATTCCACACAAAAGTGCCCCAGATGAAATCCCTGCTGCGAATCTTAGGGTAAACCGTCTCATGAAAGAGGGCCTGAAAGTCCTCGCTGTAGTCTTTCCGCTTGGGAGTGGCGGAATGGAGCGCGGGATTGCCGTCTACACCGTATTCGCTGATGCCCAGAGGAATTTGGGGATTCTCCGTATGGAACTGATCCAGGAAAGGATCATAGTCCGACATCTCATGATGATACCAGCCAAAATAGACATTGTAACCGATAATGTCCGGGATGAAATTGAGCTGGCTGCTGAACTTTACGCTGAACAGATTTGCGGACGTGGTGTAGCGGGAGGTGTCCAGTGACTTAGTGTGGGTGTTCAGCTCCTCTGTCTTACTGTACAACTCCAGGCTCTCGCCGTACATAGATATCTCGTTCTGGATGCCCCAGCAGAAGATGGACGGGTGATGCTTACTTTGGAGAATCAGCTCTGTCATCTGCTGTTTAGCATTTTCCACGACCGCCTTATTCCCATCCGGCATACCCAGCATAGGGATTTCCGCCCAGACGAGCAGACCGTTTTTGTCGCACAAATCGTAGAAATATTGCGGATGCTGGTAGTGGGACAGCCGCACAGCATTGGCACCGACCTCCATAATCAGTTCCATATCGTCGTCAAGCTGCGCATTAGTGGGGCCGTTGCCCATCTGGTCCCGGTCCTGGTGTTTGGCAACACCATTGATCTTTATGTGTTTCCCGTTCAGGAAAAAGCCGCCATCTGGGGTGATTTTACAGTCCCGGAATCCACAGTTCAGAGAAACCTGATCCTGGCATACATCATTTACGTACAACTCCCCGCGAATTGTGTACAGATACGGATCTTTTCTGCCGTTCCACAGATGGGGGTTGGTAATCTGCATCAGAACGTCAGGATTTTCGGGGCAGGCTTCGGCCTGAGCAACCGTTTGATCGCCGTCCAGCAGGGAGTACACGATCTTGCCTTCTCCAACCACTCGGGCCCTTGCATGAACCGTTCCGTCTGCATGGGTTTCCACTTCCAAACCGCTGGAACCGGAGTATAGCAGATCAAAGTGATTTATGCCGGTGGAAATCAGTGTCACATCCCGGTATATGCCGCCGTATCTGTTGAAATCGCCGCCGAAGGGGTTGCTGTCTTCATACTTTTTGTTGTCGGCAAAAACAGTGAGGATATTTTCTCCCTTGCACAGAGCATCGGTGAGTTCAAAACGGAAACAGCTATAACCACCGCGATGTGTGCCGATGTACTGTCCGTTGAGCCACACTTTGCAAATTTCGCCAACGGCACCGAATTCCACAAACACCTTCTCACCGCTGATATCTTCCCCCCGGAAGCTGTACTGGTACACGCAGTATCCGGTTTTCGCGGGATCATCCTTATTCCAGACATGGGGAATGGAAACGGTTTCCATGGTTTCCGGCAGTACGGGCATCGACTCGCCCTCTACGGCCGCCGTTATGCCAAAACGCCAGCCGTCCTTCAATAAAATGATATCTCTCATGATTTCCTCCTCTTACCAACCGGTGACGGTGCGGTCTTTGATCAGGGATTCCGGTGAGAGCGATGCCATCTGGGTCGTCCCATCCGAAAAGTGGAGAACCGCCCGATCTTGATTCCCGCTGTTCCACTGCGGAAGCCCTGCACCGTTGGGATCGCCCGTCGCGGCAAAATTCACTAAATACTTTGTCATCTGCTCCGCCAGGATTTTGTCTCGCTCCGTAATCGGCCTCCAGGAATCCTGAATCGTGCCGAACCAGTACCACAGATCTGCGCTGTGGAAAGCGCCGGACTGATCGCCGGGAAGCTGCCTGCTGAAAAAGTAGCCGTAGGCGGGGATTTCCTGCATTGTCAGCCATTCCTGAACATCTTCCTGCATGGGTACTGTCGCCATATCGTCGCTATTGGAGCCGATCAGATAGGAAATCTTCAGCTGCTCTCCGGCTTCCATCACTTCATGGAAACTCTTAGGCAGTGCCTTACCATCCACGACAAAGCCGCAGGAGGCCCTGTTTTTCATAAAATCCTTTGCCAGCATCTGTCCGAAGGCCTCCATCAGCGCCGGGGCTGGCAGCGCTCTTGCTTCCTCAATGGTATGTGCCCCGGCATTGTGGAATACGGTCCACCAAAAATCATAGAACGTGTCCATGGGGACGTCCGCCTCCGCCCATCGCACGCGGCCCCCGCCGCTGGAAAGGACGGCCCGGTTCACGAGACCCTTGGCAGCCGGGGACGAAACAAGGTGCTGTACGCTCATCGCGCCCGCAGACTGGCCCATAACGGTCACATTGCCCGGGTCACCGCCAAAGGCGGCAATATTCTCATGAACCCATTGCAAAGCTGCCAGCTGATCATAAAAGCCATAGTTTCCGGTGTGACCGACTTCTTCCGCCAGCTCCGGCAGGCACAAATAGCCAAATGGGCCCAGACGGTAATTGATTGTTACCGCCACGACTCCCAGCTCCGGCCATGCCGGATTGCGGAAACACAGTTCATCGCTGCTGCCTCCCAGGAAAGCGCCTCCGTGGATGTAAACGATAACAGGTGCTTTTTCCACAGACGCCGGAGCAAATACGTTCAGCATCAGGCAGTCTTCGCTATAAGTGAAAGGGATATCTTTTCTGAATTCGTTATAGTAAAATGGGCGACCGGAGTTCTGTTCGGGACGGTACGTTCTGTCCTGAATGCAGGCATCCCCGAATTGGGTGGCCTGATATACACCGTCCCAGTGGTGGACGACCTGGGGATATTCCCAGCGCCCAGCCGTGGCATACCGAATCCCCCGATAGGTGGCAACCCCGTTTTCCGTGAGCAGCCCGGCAATTTTGCCGCAAGGAGTTTCGCAAACACACTTATCCATAAAGTCCTCCTTATTTTATCAGCCCACAGCAACTTGCTGTGGGCTGATATTTGATCGCTGCTAATCAGCGGTTCTGGTACGCATTGTAGGCTTTCTGCATACACTCAGTGGCATAGGGCAGATCCATGCCATTCAGCGTGTTCATGTAGGTATCCCAGTCGGAATCCAGATTGGCCTGACCGGTGATGAATTTAATATACATCTCCTGAACATAGGTCTTGACTTCGTTGAGAATCATGCGGTATTCGTCGGCGTCTTCCTGCGCCACAACCAGCTTGGGCAGGTTCGCACCGGAATCCAGACTCTGCCACAGGGTACGGGCCTCGCCCTGTTCAGGCAGGGTGATATTCATCTGGATATAAGCGTCGTTATCCATGGCGTTCACGAAGCCGTAGACAGGCAGGGCATAGTCCAGAATGGCCTCCGAAGCGGACCTTCCATCGGGGCTGTTCATGATTTTGTCAGTGAAGGTCTTCTTGCCGTTTTCCACCGTGTAACTTTCACCCTCAATGCCCCAGGATATCAAATTGCCGCCTTCCTCAGAGTAGAAGTAGTCCAGAACCTGAGTTGCCAAAACGGGGTCGGCGCAGCTGCTGGTGATAGCAGCCTGCACACTGGTGTGGGCTACGCCGCCCTCCAGCACATAAGAGGAAGTGTCACCCGCGTTGAGTACGGGCCATGCCACGCCGGTCAGCTTGAAATCGGGATTGTTGGGCCGGGTGTTTTCCGTGATACTGCGGATACCGCTGCCGATTGCCATGGTGGCCACGGCGCTGGTGCCGTCCGCAATTTTCGCGTTCAGGGCCTTGTTGTCATTGGACATAAATTCGGGGTCGATCAGGCCGGCATTATACCACTCAGCCAGCTTTGCCAGATATGCCTTGAAGTTCTCAGTGGCGGGGCCATAGACGACCTGGCCGTTGTCACCCAGGCAGAACTCGGTGCGTGTATTGTAAGCGGGCAGCAACTCTCTGAACCAGACTTCGCCAACATAGCTCTTGCTTGCGGTCAACGGATAGGACACATTGGGGTCCTTTTCCTTCAGCGTGGTCATCACATTGGTCCACTCGTCAACGGTTTTGGGCAGCTCCAAACCGTATTTTGCCAGCAGGTCCTCACGGAACACAGGGCCAGAAGAAAGCGGGATGCTGACATTGAACGTGTAAAACGCCTGGTATTTACCCTCGTCGGAGCGGACCTCCTTCGGATAACTGGGATCTCGCTCCAGCACCTTCAGATAATTGGGGGCGTACTGACGGATCAGGCCGTCCATGTCGATCAGGATGCCGCTGTCAATCAGCTCGGACAAGCCCATTGCCGCAGTAGAGAATTCCCACACGATGATGTCGGGATATTTGCCGGAGCCAATCATCAGGTTGAACTGGTCCGCTTCGCCGCCGGTGGTGGGATGAACAAACTCCAGTTCAACGCCCAGCCTCTCCGCGGCGGCCTGGAACGCTGCCACACGGCCATAATCCCCGATAACGCCAGAGGAATTGTCGCGGATGTAAACGCTCAGGGTTTTCTTTTCGGTGGTCAGGGGATAGGTCGCTTCTTGCGGCGTGACGTCCTCGTTTCCAGACACATCAGGAGCGGAGGTGTTGTTTCCCTCGGGACTGCCGGAGCTTGTGGTGTCTCCCGTTCCGCCGCAGGCGGCCAGACTGAGGATCATCAGAGTGGCCAGCAGCAGGGAAAGGATTCGTTTGCCTTTTTTCATTCTGTTCAATCTCCTTCTTATTATTTTGTGCGTCGCTGCGCTTTGGTAATGCTATCATACTGGATGGATTCAGAAATGTATATCTGTAATTCTTTGCTTTTGTGTGCAGTTTCTGCGCCACCGCACCCTGCAATTTATTGGATGAGGGTGCAAAAACTACTTTCGGGTTACCCCTTGACGGAACCAACCATCACGCCCTTGGTGAAATAGCGTTGGAGGAAGGGGTACAGGCAGAGAATGGGCAGGGTAGAAACAACGATGGTAGCGTATTTGATGGCGTCGGCCATTTCCTGAGTCAACGCCGCGCCCTCAGACATGGCGGCACTTGCGCTGGACAGAACGATTTCACGGGTGATCAATGCAAGAGGGAGTAAATCGCGCCGATTGGGCAGGTAAAGCAATGCGTTCATCCATCCGTTCCAATGGCTGACCCCGTAGAACAAGGTCATAACAGCCAGGGTGGTTGCGCTGACCGGCAGGAAAATGCGGGTGAAGATCGTCCAGTGATTCGCACCATCCAGCTTTGCGGACTCTTCCAGAGCGTAAGGAACAGATTCAAAATTAGTCCGCATAATTACAAAGTTGAACACCGACACCAGGCCCGGCAGGATGACTGCGAACCGATGATCCAGCAAGTGCAGGTCGCGCATGACCAGATATGTGGGAATCATGCCACCGTTGAAGAACATGGTGAAGCTGATCAGCATGGTCAAAGGCTTTTTCAGCATAAGGTTCTTCCGGGACAGCGCATAAGCAAGCATTGCGGTCAGCGAAACATTCAACGCTGTGCCGACAACCGTATACAGGACGGTGTTTTTCAGGCCCGTCCAAATCTCTGCATCGGCAAAGACCCGCTTGTAGGCATCCAGGTTGATGTTCTGGGGCCAGAACAGAACGCCACGGGATTTTGCAACAATCTCAGGGTCCGAAAGGGACGCGCACAGAACATACCACATAGGATAGAAGCACGCCACGATCAAAAGAGAGATGACCGCATAGGAAATGATGTCAAAAATCAAATCCTCTCTTGTCTTTTTAATGCCACTTTTCATGGATTCACCGTCTCCTTTCACTTACCAGAGGCTGGACTCGGTCAGCTTCCTGCTGAGCTTGTTCATCATGACCACCAGGATCAGGTTGATTACACTGTTGAACAAGCCGATTGCTGCCGCGGAACTGAAGTTCGCACCCAGAATGCCCTGACGGTAAACAAACGTGGAAATGATGTCTGCGGTCTCCCAGGTTGCCGGGCTATACAGGTTGAAGACCTTTTCAAAACCGATGCTCATCACATGGCCGATCCGCATCAGCAGCATGGTCACAACGGTGGGAAGGATGCTGGGCAGGGAAATATGCCAGATAGTCTGCCAGCGTGAAGCACCGTCCAGCTTGGCCGCTTCGAACTGCTCCATATCAATTCCGGTCAAGGCTGCCAGGAATACCACACTGTCCCAGCCAAAATTCTGCCAGACTTCCGAGCCGACATATACGGTACGGAACCACTTGGGATCCGACAGAAACGCGATGGGCTCGCCGCCGAAGGCTTGAATAATGGTATTGACCAAACCGTTCAGACTGAAAAAGTTGACAACCAAGCCGCAGATTACAACAATGCTGATAAAATGAGGCATGTAGGTCACAGTCTGCGCCAGCTTCTTGAATTTGGTGCTGCGGATCTCATTCAGGACCAGCGCAAACAGGACGGGAATCGGAAATCCAAACGCAATGGTCTCCAAACTCAGAATCAGTGTATTGCGAAGCAGGCGGGTGAAGTAGTGGCTCTTGAAAAAGGCTATCAAATGCTTCAGGCCAACAAATTCACCCGAAAAAATGGTTCCGGTGATTTTGAAGTCGGAGACGGCAATATACAGGCCGGCCATAGGCGCATAGCAGTATACCGCGAAGTAGATGAGCGCTGGCAAAGTCATGAGGTACAGAATCCAGTTTTGCTTGAAGTCCAGAGCTAGGCGCTCGGAGAAAGACTTCTGAGTCCTTGGCTTGATCGCATTCTGCGGAGCGCCTGTTTTGGGAGTGGGTTTTGTTGGCATAAGTTTACCTCCTGTTTGTTTCATGTTTCCCTCTCACGATAGGGGTTTGCCTGAGCTGGGACTACTGCCATTACTATATCAGTGATTGCTTTTAATAGCTATTGCCATTGCATTTGATGAAAATACAATTCTTCCAAAAGCATTCTCCACTTTTCGTGGTCAGTATTCTTTTTTTATAAAATCCTACAAAGCGGTTGAAATTCTAAAAATCCAGGCATATATCGGAACGTGGCGTTCCAATTTTTCGCTTTCAGGTATTCCTCATATTTGTTCATGTCATTAGCTCCCTACGAAAATCAAACACACATATTTGTGCAGGGGAGAGCCTGTCGGCCCTCCCCCTGCATTGTCACTCCCCGGCCATCTGAAAGAACTGAGCCGGCGTCAACACCGTCACACCCAGCTCCCTGGCCTTGGACAGCTTGCTCCCGGCATTCTCACCGCACACCAGGTAATCCGTCTTTTTGCTCACCGAGCTGCCCGCATGGCTGCCCAGCGATTCGATTTTGGCATTGATACCATCGCGAGTGTATGGCTCCACCTTGCCCGTCACCACCACCGTTTTGCCCGCGAAGGGGCTGTCCGGCGCGGCAGCCTTCTGGACAGCGGATGGGGCCGCAACACGCACATGATTCCGCAGCTCGCTCCAGAAATACCAGTTATCCTCATTCTGGAACCACTGGTGGATGTTCTGGTGCAGCGTCTCCCCGAATTCGGGAAGCTGAGTGAAGTCGAACCCGTGGACCACCGCGCTCTCAAACTCCTCCAGGCTGCTGTGGAACCGTTGGGCCAGCGCACGGCTGGCAGTACGGCCAATCAGCGGGATGTCCATGGCGATGAGATACCGCGTGAAGGTGGTGTCCCGGCTGCGCTGGATAGCGTCCCACAAGTTTTCCCAGGACTTCTCGCCAAAGCCGTCGATGTCCATGACCTCGGCCTTATGCTTGTCCAGTTCGTAGATGTCCCAATAGTCATGAAGCAGGCCCCAGCCGATGAGCTTCTCCAAGGTGCCCTCGGACAGCCCCTCGATGTTCATGGCCTTCTTCCCGGCAAAGTGGACGAATTGCCGCAGGCGGCGAGTGCCGCAGTCCGGGTTGTCACAGAACAGCTTTTTTACCCCGTTTTCTTTGAGCAGTCGGGTAGGCTGGTGACAGCAGGGACAGCAGCGCAGGGTGGCCCGTCCCAGGTCAAACTTGCCCCGGTCCAGATTTTCCTCAATATGTGGGATGATCATATTCCGCTTGGACACCTGCACCCGGTTCCCTGGCATCAGCTCCATGGCCTCGATGAAGGACAGGTTATGTAAGCTGGCCCGGGACACGGTGGCGCCGTCGATCTGGACGGGCTTCAGGATGGCCACCGGGGCGATCTCCCCGGTACGGGTGGGGTTCCACTCAATGGCGGTCAGCTTGGTTTCAAAGCGCTCATCCTCAAACTTAAACGCCAGCCCATCCTTATAGTGGTGCCCGGTGCGTCCGCAGGTGTTGGAATAAGCGATACTGTTGTAGCTGGCCACAATACCGTCGATGGGAATGTCGTTGTCCCGGGCGTAATCCCGGAGCTGTCCGATGGCACGTTCCGCTTCTTCCGGGGTGATCCGCCGCTTGGAAACCAGGTATTTGCAGGGTTGGAAACCCAGCCCCCGCAGCTGCTTCAGCCTTTCCGACTTGGTGGGCAGCCAGTCAAAACCCTCCAGCACATTGAAGGGCATGAAGGTCACCCGGCGATCCCGGCAGTCCTTTGATTTCAACAGCCGGACGGAGCCTGCAGCCAGGTTGCGGCCGTTCTTATAGGGCTGGCCGCTGCTGTCCACCAGCGTGTCCTGCAGCGCCTCAAAATCGCTGGGGCGGATAAACGCCTCGCCCGTCACCACCAGCCGTCCCTTGTAAGGAATCTGGGACGGGATGCCGGAGATTCCCCGGACGTTGTGGGTGACGTTTTCTCCCTCGTCGCCGTTGCCCCGGGTGGCCGCCTCCACAATCATGCCGTACTCGTAGGTCGCCTTGATGGTGAGCCCGTCCAGCTTCAGCATCAGCATGACCGACTGGTCGCCGATGAAATTGCACAGCTCGTCCACCTGCTTGGTCTTGTCCAGCGACAGCAGGGGGATGTGGTGGGACACCTTGGCCAGCCCCTCTTTGGCGGGCCAGCCCACTGTCTGGGTGGGAGAATTGCCCATCTGGGCGCCCAACTCCTGTTCCAACTGGGCCAGCTCGTCAAACAGTCGGTCATACTCTGCATCGTCCACCGAAGCGGCGTTGAGGTCGTAATACTCCCGGCGGTACTGGTTCAACAGATCGGTCAGCGCCCGCAGGCGGTTCATTTTTTCCTGGTCCATATCGTTCCCTCCTTGTAGTCAGGCCGAAGCCTTCTGATGATCAGCGTCCGCCTCCAACTGCCGCTCAGGGGCAAATTTCTTCCCTTCCGCATAACCAGCGCTGGCATATTTTGCCCGCCAACCATCAATGCTTACCTTCCCAAATGTGGTTGGCTTGCTCATGTGACTCAGGAATACCGGCGCGCTCACCCCGATGTCGGGCCGATTGCGCCACTGGTCGGCGCACCCGTCGATGTAGTCAAAGGGGCACATCCCGTTGAGGTACATCTCCTTGAAATTCATCTGCTCTCGCTCCTTTTTCTTCATTTCTTTCCGGCGCAGCGCCAGCAGCCAGTCGTCGATCCCCTTGTAGTTGGGGTTCCACACCAGCCGCCTGCACTGCAGACCGTTCTCCACTGCCAGCCGGTGGACCTTGGAGGCCCCCCGGCTGACGTTGGGATTGCAATACTTGTCCATGTCCTCGGCCTCGACGATCTCCTCCGTGCCGTTCCGGCGCAGGAAGGAAAAAAGCTCGTCCAGGCCCATGGTGTTATTCACCCCCACCGTGGCCGCGAAGGTGCGGCCCGTCAGGGCGTGGGCGATATCCGCTTTCAGCGCACCCTCGGTCACATAGACCACCCGGGCGCTGGAATCGCCGACAAAGTGGATGGGATTCCCCGACGTGACCCCCATAGGCTTGCCCGTGGAGGTGAAGGGGAGATATTTGATCCCGGACTTCTCCGGCGGGTCTCCCTCCTTTTTGATGGGGTGATCCAGCCGGATCTGTAACCCTTGCAGCAGGCCGTCCGCGCCCCGGATAGGGATGACAATGCCGGACGTGCGGTTGTAGAACTTCATCGTCCATGCCCCGTCCTTAGCCATGTAGAATCCGGGAACTCCTTCTACTACGCAGCCCTGCTTAATAAGCAGGGCCGCTATGGGGCGGCAGAGATGGCCTGGGGGCGTACTTCTGAACCCGAACTGGCCGATCTGCCCGTCCGTCAGCCCCCGCTTGGCGCGAAGGTGCTCCCGGTGGGTGTGGGAGAGGGTCAGCAGGGCCAGCAGCGCCGTCAGCGTTCGGTGGATATCCTGGGGGCTGGCCCGCTGGACTTGGGGCACATCCGTAACCGGCTCAGCCTTGGTCTTTGGTGTGTACTCCCGTCCAGGCGAGCCCACCGCCAGCGCCTCGCAGATCTCCTGGTACGCCTGCGAATTGCCCACGCCGTGGGTTTTCCCGTAGAGGGCCAGCATTCCGCCGCTCTCGCCGCAGTGGTAGCAGCGCCAGGTGTCGATCTCCGGGTACAGGCCCAGCTTGCCCCGGCGGTCGCCGCAGATGGGGCAGTCGGCGTAGGCCACGCGGGTGCCGCTTCTCCGCCTGATATTCAGGCGGAGAAGTTCGGCCACCTCCATAATATTGAAGGGGAAGTCCGTCCCACTGGCCACAGGGGGTCAGCTCCTTTCAAAAATCATCCGGCCATTTTCAGTTCCAGATCGTTGAGGACAATGCCGGCGGCGGCCTTCAGCTCATTGTTTGCGAAGGGGGCCGTGTAGCGCAGCCATTTGAGGCTGGGCGGACGATCCTTGGCCACCTGCTCCAGCGTCCAGCCCTTGCAGGTACCCCCCGGGACTTTGACGGCCCTGGCCTGCTCCAGCGTCATGCGGGCGGTGATCTCCTCCACCGTCATGTCGGCGGTGTAGGTCGCCGCCTCGGTCTGCCCAGGGGCCGCCTCCAAAGCAGGTTCAGCTGCTGGGGCGGCCTGGGGCGCGGGCTCAGAGGGAGCTTCCGCCTCAGTCGGGCCAGCGGGCTGATTCCCCGCTGTCACAGGCTGGCGGGTGGTGATATCCACCACTGGGGTGGTTTCGTTGCTCGCCGGAGCCGGAGCAGTGTCCGGCAGGGTAGTCACAGGCGTGAACTGGATCTCCGCCGGCGCATGGGGCTGGGGAGCCACCGGCGCGCTGGGCTGGGCCGCCACAGCCGCATGGGGCTGCGGGTCAATGGGGGCCGGGCGCGGGGCGCTGTCAGGCTTGGGCGGCGTGCCCGCCTTATCTACAGGGGGCTGGCTGTTATCCCCGGCCTTCTGCTTGGGTGCGCCCTGAACCGGGATGGTATTGGTCACAGACTTGGGCTGCGAAACCGCCGCCGCAGGCTGCTGGCCCTCCTTCAGCTTGGGCGCGTCGGCCTGCGCCGGGTCGGGGGAAGGCTTGGGCGCCTCCTCCGGCGCTTCCGCAGGCTGTCCGGCATCCTCCGCCTGAGCAGTCTGTGCATCCCTCGCAATATGGGCCAGAACCGAAACCTGGAGGCAGAACCCGGCGCTTTTCAGCGCCTCCCCCAGAGCCGCGTCCTGCGCATTGCGGATATAGGCGTTCCCCGTAGCCTTGTCCGCCTTTTTGGTAGCGGTGGAGCTGGCCAGGGGATTGCGGTCGTTGGCGTCGGCAAACACCCGGGCCTCGAACATGGCCATGGCGTCCGTCACCCGCAGGGCGTTCAGCACCAGCCCGCCGTTGGGACAGGCCAGCCGGAACCAGGTTTTCTGCCCCTCCAGGGACATGAACAGATCCTTTTTGCCCTCGCCGGTATCCTTTAACTGGGTAAACTTCATGAAGTCGAAGCCCGAAAGCCGGTTCAGATCCCAGAGGATGCTGCTCGTCATGTTTTTCTCGTTGGTCATTTGAAAAACTCCTTCCTTAAAATAAACAGGAGATGACCCTGCATTTTTCTGCACGTCATCTCAAAATCAACTGGCTTTTTTCAATTTGTCCTGCCGGGCCAACGCCTGGTGGTACAGTTGGATGCGCTCCCCCAGCAGGGTGTTGCGCTTGCCTGTGCTGTCCTTCCGCACCGCCATATACAGTGCCTTCTTCATTCCCACCAGCGCCACCCGCCGTTTGGCACGGGTGACAGCCGTATAGAACAGGTTCCGGGACAGCAAGATCCTGTGTGACGGAAGCATGGGCACGATCACCGTGTCGTACTCGCTGCCCTGGGATTTGTGGATGGTGGTGGCGTAGGCCAGCTCCAGCTCCCCCAGGCTCTCCAGGGGATAGTCCGCGTACCGCCCATCGAAGCAGACGGTGAGCGCTCCTGGCTGTACGCCGGACACGATGCCCACCTCGCCGTTGAACACGCCCGCGCCCACCAACTCGTGGCGCTCGCTGTACAGCTCCATGTCGTAGTCGTTCTTCACCTGCATCACCCGGTCGCCCAGGCGGAACAGCCGCCCGCCGTTGGATAGCTCGGGCTTGGTGATATCAGGCGGGTTGATTGCCCCCTGGATGGCCGCGTTCAGGCTGTTGGCCGATGCGTCCCCCGTGGCCCGGAAGGGCGTGAGGATCTGCACCTGCTCCACACTGGCGGTTTTCAGCGCCTTTCGATAGATGCGCTGAACCAGCTCCGCAGCCTGCGCCTGATCCTCCGCCGCCACAAAAGCGAAATCCGGCCCATAGTACAGTTCGGGCGTGCCCTCCTTGATGAACTTGGCATTGTAGGCGATCCGGCTGTCCTCTGCCTGACGGAAAATCTGATCCAGTACTGTCACGGGCACCAGCCCGCATTGGATCAGCTCCCGGAACACGCTGCCCGCGCCCACGCTCTCCAACTGGTCGGCGTCGCCCACGATGAGCAGCTTTGCCCCTTTTTTCAGGCGCATGAACATCTGATGGGCCAGCCACATATCCACCATGGAGGCCTCGTCCATGATGAGAAGGTCGGCGTCCAACGGCCGCTTCTCCTGCCAGCCTGAGTCCTCCCCGTGGAGGTGCAGCAGGCTGTGGAGGGTGGCGGCGTTGTCCATCCCGGTGGTCTCGGCCATGCGCCGGCTGGCTTTGCCGGTAGGCGCTCCCAGCGCAATGACGCCATCGGGGTATACGATCTGATACGCCTCGATCACCGCCTTCAAAATGGTGCTTTTGCCGGTGCCAGGGCCGCCGGTGATGATGGACAGGTTGTGCTGGAACACCATTTCCACCCCCTCCTGCTGCCTGGGGGATAGGGTAATGCCCAGCTTGCCCTTGACCCGCTCCATGACCGGGGCCAGCATGACCGCCTCCGGCCGGTCCAGAAGCATTTCCGCCACCTTGCAGGCGGTCTCGCTCTCCTGGTTGAACACATGGGGCAGATAGATATTGCCCTTCTTGGACACCACCACGTTGGTTTCCACCATGGTCCGCAATTCCCGCTCCAGCTGGGGCCGCTGTAGCCGCCGGTCCAGCTGGGGGATCTTCTCGTTCAGCAGCACCAGGGCCTCACCCAGCAGCTTGTCCGCCTCCAGGTAGAGATGGCCCCCCTCCGTGCGGGACTTTTCCAGGGCGTAGAACAGCGCCCCCCGTATCCGCATGGGGTCGTGGAGGTTGCCGCCGGACTGACACACAATGGCGTCCACCTTTTTGAAACCAAAACCGGAGACCTGGCAGAGCTGGTAGAAGCTCTCGCGCAGCAGGGCCGCCCCATCCGAACCGAAATGCCAGTAGATCTTCATGGCCGTCTTTGGGGTGAGTTTAAAGGGGGCCAGCACCATCATGATGTCCCGGACGGCTTTGCTCTCGGCGTAGCCCGCCTTGATTTCATCCAGTTTTTCCTCCGTGATGCCCTTGACCTCCAACAGACGCTCCGGCTGGCGCTCGATGACGTTGAGGGAGTCCGTGCCGAACCGCTGAACGATCTCCCCGGCGGTCTTGGGGCCGATGCCCTTCAAAACGCCGGAGGACAGGTAGCCCAGGATGCCCTCGATGGTGGGCGGCACCAGCTCATGCCAGATGTCCACCTGGAACTGGAGGCCGTACTTGCCGTCCACCCATTTCCCGTCCAGCTCCAGCCTGATCTTGTCCGTCCGGGGCAGGTCGTAGCCCACGGCCACGAAGCGGATCAAGTGGTCCGCAAACTTATACTTATCCCGGGCGTTCTCCGGCACCATGGGGTCGGCGGTTTTCAGGCGAAGGACGCAGTATTTCCCGGCCTCATTGTAGAACAGCGTCTTGTCATACGCCGCCACGATACTGCTCATGCCGCCACCTCCTGCGCCGCCGCTTCCGCAGCGGTGAATTTCACGTTGAGCGTCCGAACCTCGGACACTGTGGCGTACTGCTTGAAAATATCCGGGTGATCATCTTTCAGACGGGCCAGGCTATCTTTCAAGACTTTTTCCCGATGGCTGGGGGTATAGGTAACCGTATACTTGCCATCTGTTCCCTCATAGACGCCGCGCCAGCTCTCACCCATATCCAGCAGAACACCAGCTTTCAACTGTTCCAACTCTTTTTCCATTCTTTTCACTTCCGCACTCAAGGCATTTTTCTGATTTCGAAGCTCTGCGTAGTGCCGAACCACCTCGGACTGGGCTTCAGTAAATACCATTGGGGGAGCGTCCTTACGGGACGGCCCCATACAGCGGCGCAGGCTCTCCAACACCAGCGCGCCATCGTCCTCGATGTAGGGCGGCGGGGTCTTGGCCTGGACGTGGTTTGTCCAGAAGTTTTCCTCCAGGGCAATGAGTTCCGCCTCGTAGTCCGGGTCACGGTCAATGCTGCGGATGATCACATCGTCCTCGCTGTTGCCGTAGAGGCAGCAATAGTACACCCGGTCCAGGTTCATGACCGCCATGTAGTGCCGCCCCTGAGCCTCGTAATACTGGGGCACGATGGGTTTGCCGTCATACTCCCATTTATCCCTGGCGTTGTAGTTGGTGGTCTTGCACTCCAGAATGGCGGTTTTTCCGTCCGCCATGGTCACCAGCCGGTCCACATCGGCCAGCATCCAGGGATGCTCCGCGTGCTGGAACATCACCGGCATGGGGCAGACCGCCAGCCCCGTCTTTTTGGCAAAGATACGGGCCACCAGATCCTCCAGGACCGTGCCCATCTCCTTAGCTACCCAGTTCTGCTCGTCGTCCTCCACGGACTGGCCCAGCTTGTCATAGTACAGATCCACCCCGGTGCGGAAGGGCGAAATGCCCAGCACCGCCGCCGCATCGCTGCCGCCAATACCCTTGCGCCGGAACGCAAGCCATTCCTCCCGGGACAGCCCATCGGTGGGCGTCAGCGCGTTAGGCGGTTTTTTTCCCTGTCCCGGCATAGCTCTCCACCCCCTTTCCGGGGATGATTCCCCTGGGTTTGAGGGCCTGGAACTGTCTCCGGCCCGGCTTCATAGAGCCCATCCCACGGCGCGGGCGGCCTCCGGGCTTCCAAACTGCGTGATACTTCATGTCCGATCTCCTTTCGTTTTTTGATTTATCCTCAAAGCCTTTCGGCGTTTGGGCAAAACAAAAAAGCGGGAATGACTGAACCGCCAATACTGGCTGGCTCCGTCCACCTGCTGGTGGGTTTCAGTCATTCCCGCTTTACGCGCCGGGGAGTGTTCCCCCATGTTGAAAACAAAATCGCCAGCGGATGCCGCCGCAAATGGGCAGACTTGTCCCGCTGACGATACATACAAACCCGAATACGCCTGCGTGGTCTGTTCCCTGCCGAAGCAGGGCGCGTATTCGTAAACGTGTGCAATGCGAAACCGTTCGCTCCCAGGCCGAAAATCTTTGGCCTGCCCCCTTGAAAAGAGGAAACGCACATAGAATCAATTACGGAAAGATAGTACCACAATATTTTGTGCCTGTCAATATATTCTATCTACATTTTGCGTTTCTCAAAAATTTTTCAAAAAATTTTTGAGAAACGTGCAGAGAAATGGAATTTGCTTCCTGTTTATTATGTAGAGGCAAAACTTCTCGAACCTTGACAAACGGCGCGAGCCCATACCCTGTCCCGGCAGTCATACAGGAGCGGCGGATAGTGTGCATCACGCGCACCCGCAGCAGAATCAGCGCATAGCGCGGCCTGAAAATACGCGGTCTAAATCAAGAGCGCAGGAAGTGGGCCGAGGCGCAGGATTCTCAATACTTATTTTTTGACAAGGGAGGCGTGCAATAACGCTTATGATTGATTTTGACAGTGTTCCCGATGTCTTAACACTTTCTGACTTACAAAATGTACTGCAAATCGGGCGCAGCACCGCATATCGACTGGTCAGGACAAGAGAAGTCCGAAGCATTCGTATTGGCCGATGCATCCGTATCCCAAAACAGTTTTTAGCAGAGTATGTCCAAACAAGGTGCATTTCAGTTGAAGACAGGCAGAGGATGTGCTATGATAATAGCAACGTAACAACTCAGGATGGTGGCCTGTCGGAAGAAAGGAGTGTAACATGACAGGCAGCCTGAGAATTAAACACAAGACATACTATATGCTGTTTTCCTGGAAGGATGAAAGCGGCCAATGGCGGCAAAAATCCGAAAGCACTGGCATCCCTGAGCGGGGAGGAAAACGCAAGGCGCAAGAGATGCTCAATACCCGCTTAGAGGAACTCCAACTCCAGTCCACTGCTTCACTGACCATCAAGGATGTGCCATTCCTGGATTTCTTGAAAGACTGGCTGAATGACAGGATGATTTCCGAACTCCGTCCCAATACGTTTACCCAGTATCGCAAGGTGGTAGAGAATAACATCTGCCAGTACAAGCCTTTCCTCGGTGTTAAACTGAAAAAGCTGACGCCCGCCTTGGTACAGAGCTATATCAATGATAGGGTAAATGGCGGATTGTCGCCTAACAGCATCCGAAAGTATTACTGTATCATCCACAAATGTTTGGACTATGCTGTAAAGCTGGACATGATTCCCTACAATCCCGCAGACCGGGTGGAACTGCCCAAAAAGCAGAAGTACCAGGGGGCTAAAGCGCTGGCTCCGGATCAGCTCCTCGCATTACTGGAGATTTTTCGTGACGATCCTATTGAACCTGTCGTGCGCTTGGCTGTCACTTATGGAATGCGGCGCAGCGAGATTTGTGGTCTCTTGTGGGATGCGGTGGATTTTGACGCTGGGACTCTCTATGTGCACCATACGGCGGTCAAAAATCAGGGCGAGATTCTATTTGCCGACAGAACTAAAACCGCGACCAGCCGTCGGCATTTGCCGCTGACTGCCTCTATGCGGGACTATCTGCTGGAGCTGAAAGCGGAGCAGGATCAGAACCAGCGGCTTTTTGGACGGGCGTACATCAATTCCGGTTGTGTCTGTGCGAAGCCGGACGGCACACCCATTGATCCGGATTTTGTGACCCACCACTTCCGGCGAGTGGTCCAGGCCCATGGTTTGACTTGCCGTTTCCATGATCTGCGGCACAGTGCGGTGAACACTTTGCGCAAGGGCGGCTGTGACGTTAAGGATATACAGGCATGGCTGGGACACAGTGATGTATCCACTACGCTGAATGTGTATGGGCACTTGATGGACGGCGACATGAGCCGCATGGGTGATGTAATGGACAAAATGCTGTTTGAGGACAGCGCCGCCGGGTGAGATGCAGATCACTTCGTTTTTTGCCCTTTTTGTGCCCTAGAACCCAGAAGCAGCGAAAAAGGTTCTAAAATGCAAAGAAAAACCGCTGGGAATCTAATGATTTCCAGCGGTTAGGTGGTGGAGACTACAGAACTCGAATCTGTGACCTCTTGCGTGTGAAGGATTTAGTCACAAATGTCTCCAACCAGTTGCGCCACAACCAATTCCTGATTTCGAATTATTTGGTTTTGCAACATATTTCGCAACAGATCAAAGGGCTATTGCGAATTCCTTGTTTTCCCGTATATGAATGCCTTGCGATACAGGCCCAAGGCACCTGGTTTTATACCCATATACGGACAAGGAGGTTAGTATGACTTCAATTATTTCGATTACAAACTCCAAGGGTGGTGTAGGTAAAACCACAACTGCCCTTAACTTAGGAATGGCGCTTGTTTCTGAGAAAAAGCGAGTGCTATTGTGCGATAATGATCCCCAGGGCAATCTCACAGCTTCATTGGGCTATATCCCGGTAGAGCAATCCCGCACCTT
>CAOKLO010000009.1 GCA_948469375.1 uncultured bacterium
AGTAATTAAGTTGTTGAATTCAGTGGTTCTAAAAGATCCCACTGGCGGCGGTACAGATAGTGAATTTTGTCTGACCGCTGGTAAATCTTTGTAAAACAGCAACACATACAGCGTGTTGGGCAAGCGGTGGAGGCGGGGGACTCTCTATCTCTCCGCACTCAATCAAGGCGAGATGCACATCGCCTCGACCCGTGGCCTTGCGGCTGGATCGCGCCACCGATCCAACTTAACGACAGGGTGCATCATGTAAAGCAACGGACTCGGTACAAAAGTTGAAAAAGGGCTATAGATTGATTATGTCAAGCTATTTACGTCACTCACTTTCGTTTATGCAGAAAATTGTAAAGCATCTGCGCTGTCTCTGCGCGGGTGGCCTGCCCGGTGGGGTCCAAAATACCGCCGCCCTTTCCATTGAGGATGCCGCGCTCCGTTGTCCAGCGCAGGGCTTCCTCCGCCCAATCGCTGGCCTTGTACGCATCGGCAAAGTGCAGCTCCCGATCCGTAGCGGCGGGGCTTCCGGCGTACCGCCACAGCATGACAGCCAACTGCGCCCTGGTGATGTTATCGTTGGGGCCGAAGGCTCCGTTGCCGTAGCCCCCGATGATGCCCTGGGCCGCTGCCCAGGACACCCCCTCGGCGTACCACTGGCCGTTGTCCACGTCCGCGAATACGCCCGTAAGGGCTTGGGTGGGGTTGTTCTCCAGGTTGTGGAGCACCACCGCCAGCATCCCTCGGCTCATGGGGGCCTCGGGGCTGAACTGCCCGGGGGCGGTGCCGTTGAACAGCTCGTGGGCGCTGGCAAAGGCCACGGCGTCCGCCGCCCAGCTCGTGGCGGGCACGTCGGCAAAGGTGCCGCTGTTGTCCACGATCTCCAGCTTAGCGGAACCGTCCAGGGGGATGGTCACAGCGCCGTTATCCGCCACGGACTTCCGTACAACTTCCCGTGTGCCGTCCTCCCGTACCAGCACCGCCACGGTGCCGGGGGTGGCGCTGGCCGTGGGCACAGTGAGGGTCACGCCGCCGGGAACATTCTCCACGGTTTTTCCTCCCGCCGTCACAGTCAGCTCCACCGTGTTCCCCGTCTGCTGGGCGGTGACGGTGACGGCGCCGCCCGCGCTGGACAGGCTGCCCAGGCCCCCGTTGGGGATGGTCACGTCGGCCACGGGGGTGGATACCGTCAGGCTGGCGTTTGTCTGGCTCCCGAGCTGCCCCACGGTGGAGGCAGGGATGGACACCTCCGCTTTGGTCACGCTCCCGGTGATCTTGGGGGCGATCACCACATCCTCGCTCTTGTTGGCCACGGCCTGTTTTACGATCTCCTGGCCCATGGTGGTGTTGACGGTGGTGGTGGTTGTGCCGCCCTGAGTGCTGGCTGTGGGGGCGGCGGTGGTTGTGGTGGTCACGTTGGAGCTGCCCTGCCCGGTGGTGGTGACGGGGAGGGTGGAGCTGCCGGGGGTGCTGGGGCCGGAGGGCACATAGGTGCCGCCCCCGCCTGTGCTCTGTACCCACGGCGTAATTTTGCCCGTCAGGGTGGTGTAGTTGGCCGTGTCGGTGGGGGTAAAGATCCACTCATAGGCGGTGTTGGCCGTCACTTCCGTGGTGTCGGCCAGGGCCCAGGCCACGGTGCCCGTAGGTTTCAGATTGCTCCCCTCGGTGGTCAGTCTCACATCCGCCAGGGTCTTGCCGCTGGCGGAGATGGCGGTGTACTTGGGCGCGCCCGTGGGAGTGGCCTTGTTGATGGTCACAACAACGGTGCCCGTGGCCTCGGCGTAGTTGTCCTTGTCGGTGGGCACGAATTTGACGGTCTTGGTGCCGCTGTCCGCCACGTTGGTCAACGCCTGATTCTCCGCAAAGCTCCATGTGCCGGGGACGTTTTTCCCGTCAACCGTGGCGGTGCCCTTAATTGCGGTATCGGGAACGGCCTCGCCGGTGTAGGTGATGGTGATGGGGTTCGCCGCCAGGGTGGGCACGAATTTGTCTGTAACGGTGACGGTGATGGTCAAGTCAAAAGCGTTGTAATTGGTGGTGCTGGTCACGGGAACGGTGATCGTGCCGGTCTGCCCCTTCTTTTGACCGTCATTCACCAGCTTATAGGTCAGCACCGCGCCGTCCACAGAGGGTTCGCCCTCAAAAATGCCGTTATTATCTGTTTTGGTGGGCGTATCCAGCACATAGCCAGCCGGGAGCAGGTTGGATAGATCATAGGTTTTCGTCATGCCGAACTTGCCGGAGGTGCTGGCGGTGGTTGTGCCGGAGTAGGCGGCCTTGGCGATGTTCAGCGTTACCTTGGCCGTCAGCGGATTATAGTTGCCTGCGCCAGTGGCCGGGGTGAAGGTGGCGGTGTACTCGCCGCTGTCCCCCACGTTGGGAACCGTGTCCCCGGCCAGCTTCCAGGTGCCCGCCACATCGTTTCCGTTCAGCTTGGCGGTCAGGCCCTCAACGGTCAGGGCGGACAGCTTATCGCCGTAGGTGCCTTTGGCGGTGCCGGTGCCGTCCACGGTCAGGTCGGCTTTGCCGATGGTGAAGGCGCCCTGGGCGGTGCCGGAGTAGTTGCCTTTGCCTGTGACGGTAATGGTGGCGGTGCCAGCATTGGTGTTGCCGGCGTAGGCCACGGTGTAGTCGATGTCCTTCACCAGCGTTTGCCCACCCAGGGTCACAACAGGATCGGGTGTGAGGGCGCTCCCGGTGTAGGTGAACGGGCCGGTGGCACTCACTGACGCCCCGGCGAAGGGCTTGGCAGTGATGGTGAAGGTGGTGGAGCCGCTGACATCGTAGTTGCCCGCCACATTCGCGATGGTGACGGTGGCGGTGCCAGCGTTGGTGTTGTTGCTGTACCCCACTGTGTACTCGCTGGCCGGGATTATGGTATTGCCGTCCTTAACAACAACGGCGGGCTTCTTCTCGGTGCCGTCATAGACAAAGGTATCGGGGGTCAGCGCAATGGCAGGGCTGGTGACAGGTTTGGGGCTGATGGTCACTGTCAGCGGGGTGGTGCTTGCCGCCGCTGTATTGTCCGTTTCCGGGATGTTGGCGGTGAGGGTGTATGCCCCCGCGTTCATTGGCTCGGCGCTCCAGTCAAAGGTCACATCAGCATAAGTCGCGCCAGTGATGGTCAGATCGTCCGCCGTGGGGTTAGGGATCGTCTGACCGTCATAGGTTTTGCTTGGGTCATAGCCTTCGGCAAAGGCGATTGTGGGCTGGGATTTGCTGATGGTCAGCGTCAGCGTGTTCGTACTCTCGGCGGCGGCATAGTTGCCTTTTGCCTCAACGCGGGCCTTGATGGTGTAAATCCCGGCGTCGGTGGGCAGACCGCCCTTAAACTCGCTGCCGCCCTGCTTTGCATAGGAAAATTGGCAGGGGCCTGTGTCGTGGGTGATGCCAAGCTGAATACCATTCGGCCCGGTGGCTTTGGGTGCGGTAATGGCCGCTGGATTGCCGGTATAGGGTAGCTCCTGGATGGTGCTTTCCCATGCAAGGGTAGGCGTGGCCGGACTGATGGTAAAGGTCGTACTGGCAGAGCCGGAGTAATTGCCGTCCGCTGTCGCGGTGACGGTCACGGTGGCTTCACCCGCGTCAATGTTGCCGGTGGCGCTGATGGTGTACTGGTCGGAATCAATCGTTGTTCCGTTCAGCTCCACCGTCACTTCCCCTGCTGCCGGGACAATCGCCGTGCCGGTGTAGGTGTAGCTGCCGCTGACGGTCACAGTTGCGCCGTCGAGCATGGTTTTCTTTGTGGTGATGGACGCACCTGTGCTGTCAGGGGAGGCGTTGTGGTTGTCGTCCTCTTTCAGACGGGAATAGAAAGTATACGCCTTATTCGGATCAAGCCCGGTGAACGTCGGGCTTTCCTGCCACTCGCCACCGTCCACCTTGTACTCCCCGTTTGTAATGGTATTCAGCGTGATGCTGTTGTCCGTGACCTCCGCCGCAGAAGGCGCGGCAGGCGTGGCCTGATCCGCCTTGGAGATCGTCCCCGTTGTGGTGACGGTGGTGCTGGACAATGTATAGTTGTCCTTGCTGCCACCCTCCAGAGTGATGCCGCTGGCGGTAACGGTCTTGTTCTCTCCCGCATTGGCGTTGTCGTAGGCGTAGCCGGTGGCCGTGGCGGTCACATCATCGTTGCCCACCTTGCCCTCCAATGTAATGGACAGGCCAGCAGGGACGGCAGTTGTGCCGTCATAGGTCTTGGCGGCGGTGCCGGTAATGGAGGGCGTCAGCGGGGCGGGGTCAACGGTGAAGGGCAGCACACAATCTGCCAACTTATTATCGTCGTCGCGAATAATAATGATTTCAATTTTCATTTTATGTGTTCCGGCACTCAGGAGGGTGCCGTTTGTCAGTTTAGCCATAGTGGGAGGGTCAACAATAACGTCATTAGAAAAAATATTTGTTACTCCAGACGGGCTATTCACATTAGCAGCTACCACCACCGTTTCCGTCAGGGTTTCTTCCGCCGTGACCACCCCGGTCAAATCCCCATAGACCAGCTTGGGAATGTGGATCGTCACGGTGCCTAAATCCTTTCCATAGCTGCAGGTTTTGCAGGCTTCGCTCACCGCTATGACCGTGCCGCTGGCCTCGGCGGTGCATTTGATTTTATGCGCCTCCACATTTTGATACCCGCAGAGCTTACAGATCCGGGTGTGGCTGGTGTCGTTGTGGGTGTATTCGCCGTAGTCGCAGTTTTCCGCCGCCTTGGTATAGCCGCAGTAGGGGCAGCTCAGGGTGTGAGTACCGTCGTTATTAGCAGTCGGCGTGACATCCTTGTGCTGGCACTCCTGCACCGTCACAGGGCCAGCCAACTCTTTTTGCTCTGCCAACTCGGACAGGAGGATAGGGGTGTTGCCTTTGTAATAGGCGCAGTTTTCAGCCAGCAGACTGGCAAGTGTATGGGAAGAACCCACCGAAATACTACTGTAAGTTCCGGCGGAGAGCTGGGCGAATCGTGCTGGAGCGACACGCAATCCACCTACGGTACCCTGTATGGACACGCTCTCACCTGTGACGGATAGAACTGATGTGTTATCATCAACGAGCACACCATACCTTGAGCCGATAAAGGTTCCGCCTTCCAGTGTTAGTGCGCCTCCACGTAAAGTAATGGCTTGAGGATAATTACCATCTGTTCCGGTGTAAATGACCTTGCCATTTCCTCTTATGGTCAAATGGCCGCTGCCCGACACGAAAAAAACACAGTATGTGGGATTGGCGATTGTTTTCCCATTCAGATTCACTGTGAAGTTCCCGGAGGACAGCGCGATGTACGTTTCAAAATTCACGTCTGTCAGCAGCGTCACCGTTGCTCCTGTGTTTTCCTCGGTGAACGCGCTGGCAAGGTTGCTTTCGCCATAGTAGCCGATCACCGCATTGTCCTTCTCGGCTTTCGCCGCAGCGGTGATGTTGACCGTTGCCGTCCCCTCGGCCCCGGCCATGTTGCCATTCTCAATAAATTTCGCGGTGAGGGTGATTCCCGTTTTCGGGCCATTCGCGGCAAGCAGCACTTCGGAGGCGGGGACGGTCATGGTGTAGGTGCCGTCCACCGCGCTGACAGGCTCGGACACCTGCGTAGTACCCACAAATACCGCCATCTGGCCCGCAGTGGGCGCGGCAAGGCTGGACGCAAACATGGCGGAGTTGGCCGGGGCCGGAGCGTCCCCGGTGGGCGTGGGCGTGGCCTTGACGGTGATGGTGTCGCTGGCGGTGAAGCTGGTAGTTTCCTCGCTGCCGTTGAAGGTTTTCACCTTGCCCTCACTCGTTAAATCCGTGCTGGACTTCGCCACGGTAAAGGTCTTGCTGATGGACGTATGCCCCTCTTTGGAGAAGGTCACGGTATAGTCCCCAGCCGCTTTTACCTCTGACGGGTCAATGGTGTGTGTCCAGCCCTCCGCGCTGGCTTTGACGGTAAAGGTCTGATTGAAATAGGTGCCTGTGCTGGTTTTGGAGGCGTCAATTTTGATGCCGGACACATCCAGCGCCTCGCCGGTATACACCAGCTCCGGCACCACGATCATATCCTCGGTGGGGTCGCCGTTAATGGTGTACTTGCCGTTAGGGTCGAGGGTCGTGCTGGAAGCCAGATAGCTTGCGTCCGCCAGCGTCAGCTCGCACGTCCCGGTGGTGGGGGCTTCTCCGCTGCCTTTGCCAAAACCGTAAGATGTGCTGTTTCCGGCGGTTAGATTCACTATGCCGCCGTTGATGGTCAGCCTGCCGCCGCAGCCAGCGCTGTCATTAAGAGTTATTCTCTATTTTATCATCTTTACGAGAAAAAGTCTGCCTCCTGGCAGACTTTTTCGACAAGCTGAGTGCGGCAGCCTGGATATCCAGGCTGCCGCACTGTTTTACGCTTACATATTACTTATAATCTCAGATCCTTTAATAAGACAGTCTCCCTATAGGAGCAGTGGCCGTTAGAGCCGCACTGTGTTCCTAGTTAGCCTGTTAGCAAGCTGTCATAAACATATGACCAGGATATTCAATCTGCGTATTGACAAAAATTCTGCATCTCGCAAAGGAAAAGGAGGGCCACGCTGTATAGTATAGAGCAAAAGATACCAAAGTGCCACTAATTAGCTATAAGAACTATTCTGTCTGTAGTAATATGATTATCGCAACAAGTTAACAAGGTGCAAGAAATTGGAAAATATAATTATACCTGTGGTTGTTGCGCTTTTCAGTTTTACTATTCAACCCGGGAAGTTTCAAAAATAATAGGTACCCCATGGCAGCAGATATGGTTAAATTTTACTTCTACGCTGCTTCCATCAGCAAGATTCACATATATTCCATCGGGGGCGGCCACCGTCACTAAACTACTTGCTCCCTTTAAGCTGAAAATGCCGATTAACTGTTTTTCCTTAGAAGAATAAGTAGCATACAGAATATCATCTATCATAGCTTGGACATGGTATGCACCATTGGTAATCAAAGGATTTTGTTTCATAGTGTAGAAGTACCGAAGCTGTTCGGAACGATCTGCTGCAAAATCCCAATTCACTGGGTCTTTGTCAAAAAGGCTGGGCAAATGCGCACAGCCCACCTCCTGGCCACCATAAAGTAAAACCATCCCTTTTTGAAAATAAAGAAATGCGGTCCAGTTCAAAAGTGCAGTCTCATCCGGTATGATGAAACTGGCGCGCAAATTATCATGATTTTCCAGATACCGGAGTTTTACATAGTTATCTGGATAAATAGTTTCCTGCTGATTAACATATTCAGCGTATCGGGCCAAAGGAATTTTGCCCATCAGGTACTCCCTGAAATGGGTGAAAATGTCATATTCATAGCTGACATCAAAGGCCTGATAAATCTCGGAGTCTGACAAACTGGGGATTCCCTGCGCCCGCGTTCTGGCAATAAAGGCAGGATCAATTGACTCACTGAGCCAAAAGCACCCAGGCCGGACAGATTCCACCTCATCCCTGGCCCGAAGCCAAAATTCAAGAGGCACTAAAGAAGCTACATCACATCGGAACCCGTCCACCATAGACGCCCAGTATTTTAGCGTCTCAATTTGATAGTCCCACAATTCAGAATGGGAGTAATCAAGATCTACAACATCAGGCCATTCGCCAATGCGGTTACCGGGGCTGCCATCACCCTTATGGTAAAACCAATCAGGGTGATTCTGGGCCAGCCAAGAATCTGGTGAGGTATGATTATATACCACATCAATGATACATTTCATATCAAAACGGTGGATATCTTCTACCAAACGCTGAAAATCCTCAAGGGATCCATACTCAGGATTGACGGCTCGATAGTCAGAAATTGCGTATGGGCACCCCAATGTACCCTTATGCGATTCAGCGCCTATAGGATGGATAGGCATGAGCCATATAATATCTACCCCCAAGGATTTTATCCGCTGCAAATCTTGGCGGACTGCTTCAAACGTACCCTCGTTACTGTGGTTGCGGACATATATTGAGTACATGACTTGATTGCGGTATTTTTTGATTGTATTTTTTGCCATAACCATTATCCTTTCAAATGTCTGGCGATCTATTAGGCTGTATTACAGCTTGCCGGGAGAATCTTCATATATCAGAAATTTGGTGCAGCAAGTCTCGAATCATCAGGTTCTGTGGACAAGCAAGCTCGCATTTACCACACCTAATACAATCGGATGCCTTTTTCCAGCCTTGAGTACAGGATGTACATTCCTTTCCTTGCCTTTTTGCGTTGTACATAGCAAAAAGATCCGGAATCGGTATAGCCTTTGGACAACAATCCACACAATATCGGCAGGCAGTGCAGGGGATGGCTTTCTCTCCAATCAAGATTGACCGTATATTCTCCAGTGCTGCCTGTTCCACCTCATTTAACTCGGCAGGAGCAGACATTGTGGCGGTGTTGTCCTCCATCATTTCCATACTGCTCATACCGGACAGGATCATGCGCACATTAGGGAACTGGGCACAAAACCGCAGTGCGTAGCTAACGCTGCTCCCGCCACCCCATCCATCCAGTATTTGAGCCGCCTCTGGTGGAAGATCAGCGAGCTTGCCTCCCCGCACAGGCTCCATAACAATGACGGGTTTATTGTGCCGTTCGCATACCTCATAACAGGCCCTGCTCTGTACTTTGGGATCGTCGAAGTCCAGATAGTTGAACTGGAGCTGGACTATCTCAATTTCTGGGTGGTCAGTCAAAATGCGATTCAGCACATCCGCTGTGTCATGGAAAGACATCCCCACATGGCGAATCTTACCCTCCGTTTTCAACTGCTGGACAATTTCAAAGGCATGGCACATAGTATAACGGCGATATAGCGTGCTGTTGAGCGCGTGAAATAGATAGAAATCGAAATAGTCTACACCGCAGGCCGCCAACTGAGTTTCAAAAATGGGGCGGATATCATCCGCTGTGCGGAAATAACCATCACTGAGCTTATTGGCAAGGATGTAGGATTCCCTGGAATAGCGTGAAACGAGACTGGCGCGGACAGCGGTTTCACTGTGCCCGCTGATATATCCGTGGGCAGTGTCAAAATAATTGAATCCCCGCTCCATAAAGCAGTCTACCATAGCACAGGTTTGGCTCAAATCCACCTGACTGCCATCCATAGGCAGGCGCATACAGCCAAAGCCAAACCGTTTTTTTATTTCAGGAAAGATTGTCATAAAAACACCTCAAATGCAGCGTCATTTCAATGCCTGCTGCCAGCGGTCCCGAACAAAGATCAACTCCCCATTTATCGCAATTTCCAGAGGCTCCCCCTGTAGTAGCTCACAAACAAATTCCTCAGCGTTGAAGCGGATTTCCAGCAGCCTTTCGCGGTAATGCAGCCGCATTTTAACCTGTTCCCATTTTTCCGGACAGTGAGGCGAAAAGGAGAGCTGTCCCCCTTGGTAAAACATTCCGGCAAACCCGTGCATCAGCGCAATCCACGATCCTGCCATGCTGGTGATATGCAGGCCATCCTCTGTGTCGGCGTTGAAGTTATCCAAATCCAGACGCGCGGCCTGCTGGTACAGCCGGTAGGCGTCTGCTTCAAATCCGCACGCCGACGCTACAGTGCTGTGCATACTGGGGGACAGGGAGGACTCATGGACAGTCAAAGGCTCGTAAAAAAGGAAATTTGCCCTTTTTTGTTCCAGCGTGAACCTGCGGGGGAAGTAGTAGAATGCTAAGATGACATCTGCTTGCTTGATGAAGCAGGAACGCAGGATGCGATCCCAAGACCAATGTTTGCACAGGGGAAGCTCATCGGCAGGGATTTCAGCGGCGGGGTAGATTTCCTTATCCATGAATCCGTCCTGCTGGATGAACAGCATAGTTTCTGGATCATAGTTCAAGTACATTTTGTCTGCGACTTCCTGCATTTTCTGCATCTGCGCCGTGTCTAACGGGTAGGACAGCTTTTTTACCCAGTCCAGCGTATATTCGATGGACCACTTAGCCATATAATTGGTGAGAAAATCGTTGTTCACATTATTGTCGTATTCATTTGGGCCGGTGACACCCAAAAGCATATAACAATCTTTGTCTGGCTGATAGCTGGCGCGGCAAGCCCAGAAACGCGCGATCTCCACCATTACATGGATGCCATAATCCCGGATATAGCTTTCATCGCCGGTATATTCAGTGTAGCAGTAAATCGCATATACCATACCAGCATTGCGGTGCAGCTCCTCAAACGTGATTTCCCATTCATTGTGGCACTCCTCGCCGTCAAAAGTCACCATAGGGTAAAGAGCGCCGGCCATCCCAATTTTTGCTGCGTTCTCTTTTGCCTTTTCCAGTGTATTATAGCGGAATTTCAACAGCTTCCGCGCCGTATCAGGTGTGGATGTAACCAGATACATGGGGAAACAATACCCTTCTGTATCATAGTAGGCCGCGCCGCCATATTTTTCCCCAGTGAAACCCTTGGGGCCAATGTTTAGCCGCTCATCACTCCCATCATAAGTGCTCCACAAATGAAACAGGTTGAAGCGGATGCCTTGCTGGGCGGCAATATCACCATCAATTGTTACATCGCATAGCTGCCACCTCTTTGCCCATGCTGCCGCCTGCCTCTGGCGAAGGGTAACTGTACCTTCATCTGCCGCGTGGGCAAGGATTCCGCCTCCCACTGAGGCCAATTCCTCGCGGGGGATGTCCCGGGTGGTGACCACACTGACCAACTTTTCTATGTGGAACGCGTCCCCGGCACTTAACTCGGCCTCAAAACGATGGAATACGCAACGCTCTCCCTGAATGCAGCTCTGCCGTACACTGTCCTCCATGCAGTGGGCATGGGAGGTAAAGCCCACCGCAAATCGGGGGACATCAAACGAATTTTCCATGGTTTCGCTCTCCAAATACAGCCTGTCTCCTCCCTCCAGGGCTCGCAACACCCAGAACTGATCTCCATAATTTGCGTCTGAGTTCTTGACGTTGGCATCCAAGCCCGTCTCTATAGTCACGAAGCCCACATCATCCAAGGCGGTGACAGAGTAGGTCATGCAGGCAATTTGTTTGGTGTCAATCGAGAAAAAACGGGAGGACACAATCTTCAGCCGGCCGCTTTCTGTGCGCAGCACCATCTCCCTCTCCATGACACCGGTGCGCATATCTATCACCCGGCGGAATGTCTCAATAGGGGTCTGGGCGAGATCAATTCTCCTGCCATTTACAGATAGGTGGAACATCAAAAAATCCGGCGCATTGATGACCTTCCCAAAATAGCGGGGGTATCCATTTTTCCACCAGCCTACACGGGTTTTATCCGGCATCCAAACGCCGGCAATATATATGCCTTTTAGTGTATCTCCGGTGTAATCTTCCTCGTAATTTCCACGAGCGCCCATATACCCGTTTCCCAAGCTCATGACGGATTCAGCCGGCCGGTTTTCGCTGTGGTCAATTTCTGTCTGGATTAAGCAGAATGGATCAAGTTCTCGTAAAATACGTTTCAAAATAACCACTCCTCTCTTAAGTTATCGATAAATTATCGATAATATATTAAACAGTTAATCACACAATCCGTACTTTGTCAATAGAAATTGATCAAAAAAGCAGCCAGGCTTTTTACAGCCCAGCTGCTTTTGTTTTACAATCTGTCTATTGCTGCCTTAAGCGGGGAGGTGCGGTGGATTCTCGTACCATCAGGCGTGGTGTCTCCACAACTCGTGTCGCATTCTGGTATTTAATCAAGCTTTTCAAGCACATGAAAGCCCGAAACCCTACGTCCTTGATATTGATGCGCACAGTGGTGAGGGCTGGGGAAATGTAGGTGGAAATACGGATATCGTCAAATCCCGTCACGCTCATATCTTGCGGAACCTGGAGCCCTTGTTTCTTCAGCCACCGGATGGCGCCAATAGCCATTAAATCGCTGGCACATACCAAGGCGGTAACACCCTTATCCAACAGCGTTTCCGCCCCCTCCTCCCCAGAATGTTCACTGAAGTTTCCATGATACACCAATTCCGGATCATACGTAAGCCCACCCAAGGTAATGGCACTGAGAAACCCAGCAAAACGCTCCCGGCTACTGAAACTTTGCTGCTCTCCGTTAATGAAGCCAATCCGCCTGTGGCCCAGTTGGATCAAATGGGCCACTGCCATCCCTATGCCGGAAAGGTTGTCCGATGTCACACAAGAAATTAGCTTCCCTTCCACATAGTTATCCACTAAAACAATTGGATAGGCAATTCTATCCAATTGGTCAAAAAAGGGGCTACTATCATTAAGGCCAAGCACCATTGCACCATCGAAGCGCTCCTGCTCCATAATGTGGTAAAAAGAAGTGCAGTTCTCGTCCTCAAGGCTGCGGATAATCACCTCATAACCGTGGCCTTCAGCCACTTGCTTGAAGGCCAGCATTACTTCATACAAATAGTACGTCACATGAGGGGCTTCCATGCGCCCCATAAATACGCACACCCGTTTGGAAATCTTCTGCCGTGCCCCCCCGGTATAACCCATTTCCGCAGCGGTTTCTAATACCGCCGCCCGTGTTTCTGCATTGATGTCATCTGCTCCGTTAAATGCTTTGTAGACCGTGCTGACGCTGATTCCCATCTGATTGGCAATGTCCTTTGCCTTGACTGCCATTATATCCACCTACCGCTGCTAAATCCCAAGCCGCTGTTTGAGCAGCTTAAGATCATTATTATTATTATTATATCATATTTATCCCCAAAACACAACGGCTTTTTTGCTCGTCTTAAAAATTATCGATAAAAATAGTTGACATTATCGATTTCTTCTGATAATCTAAGGAGTGTCAAGCAAAGCGGAATGTTTGTGGAGGCCGATTAAACAACATCTGCGCGCCTTGACACATAGCTGCATCCTGTCATCCTGGAGCAGCCAATCAACAAGTAAGGAGGAATATCGATGAAAAGAATGTCCATGAAACGCATTGCAGCTTTGCTGGCATCCGCAGCCCTGGTACTTACAACTATGGTTGGCTGTACGCAGAGTCCCCCCTCCGAGTCTGGCACCGGGGCAAACACCGCCCCCATTTCCGATGCACCTGAACAGACCAATTCTCCCACAGGAGGCGGCACCATTTCTGTATGGGCAGAACCGTCCTGCTATGCCTGGGTGCAGGAGATGGCTGCAAAGTGGGAGGAAGAAACCGGAAATCATGTGGAACTCACAGAAATGCCTATGGTAGACGGCGACTATAAGCACGCTTTGGACGGCCCTGCCGGACTTGGGCCGGATCTGATGGCCGGCCCCCACAATGACGTGGGAGACAAAAGCACTCAAGGAATGTACGCTCCCATCAAGCTCAGCGATGAGGCGCTGTCCTGCATTGTACCCGCTGCAGTAGATGCCTGCACCTTTGAGGATAACCTCTATTTGGTGCCACTGTACATGAGCACCAACCTGCTGATTTATAACAAAGATCTGGTTCCCACTCCGCCCGACACTTGGGATGAGCTGCTGGCAGTCATCAATGATCCCAAGTTTGATAATAACGGCGACGGTTCCTTGGGCTTCCTTTGCAACCTAGGCGATTTCTACAACTCCGCTGGCTTTATCTGGGCCGGGGGCGGCTATATGTATGGCAATAATAACACCGATCCATCCGAGATTGGCCTGAATAACGAGGGTGCCGTGGAAGGCGCCACCCGGGTCAAGGAACTGTTCGGCCTGATGCCCAAGGGCATGGGTGACCGTACCACCGCCAATGATTTGATGCTGGGCCTGTTTACTGAGGGCAAGGTGGGCATGATGGTGCGCGGCGCCGACGTAATTCCCTCCTTGGTGGAGGCCAATATCAACTATGGCGTGGCCCGTATGCCCAAGCTTCCCAATGGCAATGTAATTGCAAACTACTCTGGGTTTACCGGCATGGCGATGAGCGGCTTTGCCCATGAGCCTGAACTGGCCACAGAGTTCCTCAACTTTATTGTCCAGGATCAGTTTGCGGCCTCCTTTGCGGAAAAGACCGGCCTAATCCCTTGCAACCAGAAATACCTGGACGACAACAGCTCCACTAATGAAACCATTAAGGCGTTCAATGAACAGATCTCCTACAGCGTGCCCATGGTGAAAATCATTGAGGGCAACCAGACCTGGGATCCTATGCACGCCGCAATGGGTTCCCTGGCCACCGGTGCCGATCCAAAAGAAGCCCTGGACATCGCTGTCAAGCAGATTGAGGATAATATCGCCTCGCTACACGCCGGCCAGTAAGACACCCCAAACGATATGCCGGAACTGCGGTTCCGGCATATCGTTATAGAGAGAGCTGCAGAGGAGGGACAATATGAAGGGAAAAAACACAAAGCACCAAACCACTGCCACATTACTGGCGCTGATCCCGGGCTTTGGCCACTTTTATAACGGGCAGTTCTGGCAAGGCGGCGCAATTTTGATCGTTATGGCCGCCTATGGCTTTCTCACTGCAGAAACCATTTTCTCAGGCGTACAGGGCGGCGGGCTGGCCGGCCTGTTCACACTGGGCACAGTGCCAGGCCAGGATCATTCCCTGTTCTTTCTGGTGGAAGGGCTGCTTGCCTTGGTATTGGTCGCCGTCGGAATTGCGGTTTACCTGTTCAGCATTTTTAACGCGAGGAAAAACGGTCGTCTCCGGGATGAGGGAAAGCCGCTATACAGCCTGCGGGAGCAATATAAATCCGTGATGAACCGGGGCTTTCCATATCTGATTATGGCCCCCGGGCTGGTAGTCATGACCCTGGCCGTGGTGTTCCCCACTGTCACCAATATCATGATCTCCCTGACCAACTATAACGTCAATCATATGCCGCCCAAAAAGCTGTTTGGCTGGGTGGGGCTGCAAAACTATATTGATATGTTCACCATGGACTCGTGGATGAACGCCTTATTGCACACCCTGTCTTGGACAGTGATTTGGACGGTGTGTGCCACGTTACTCACCATTGTGCTGGGCATTCTGGTTGCAGTTATAGTCAATCAGAAGGAGATCCGCTGCAAGCGCTTTTGGCGCACCATCATCATCCTGCCGTGGGCAGTACCCGCTTTTATCTCAATTTTAATGTTTGCCGTTTTTTTCAATGATTCCTTTGGTGCTATGAATCAGCAGGTTATCCCCTTCTTCGATAAGCTGCTGCCCTTTTTAAAGCTCTCGGCCCTGCCCTGGAAAACCCAGGTAGGTTTTACCCGCTTGGCGCTGATTCTGATCCAGGGCTGGCTGGGCTTTCCCTATATTTTTGTGATGGTAACCGGCGTGCTCCAATCCATCCCCTCCGAGCTGTACGAAGCCGCCCAAATTGATGGGGCCAGCCGGTATCAGCAGTTTAGGCGTATCACGCTGCCATGGGTGCTGGCAGCTACCGCACCGGTGCTTATTACTCAGTTTACCTTTAATTTTTCAAACTTCAATGTCATTTACTTGTTCAACAGCGGGGGGCCCGTCATTGCGGGACAGCTTACTGGTGGGACAGATTTGCTGGTGTCCTGGGTATACAAAATCACTACAGAGAGTGTAACACGAGAATTTGGTATGGGCGCAGCTATTACCGTATTCATCTCGCTCATCGTTATGGTCATCGCACTGACCCAGTATATCCGTACCGACGCCTTCAAGGGAGGAAATGAACGATGAATGATGTGAGGCAGCGCAACACAGCCTGTAGAGCAAAAAATTTTCTGTGCGCCGCAGGAATGTACCTGTTCCTAATTGTGGTGTGCATCGTGATCATTTATCCCATTTTATGGATTGTCTTTTCATCCTTCAATCCCTCCCAGTCCATGTTTTCCTCTACGCTGGTGCCTAAAGAGATGAACCTGGATAACTACATCTGGCTGTTCACCAATCCGGACAGCAATTACCTGTTGTGGTTCAAAAATTCGATGAAAATATCCTTGATCGTCATGGTGCTACAGCTTATCCTAGTGTCCTTTACTGCTTACGCTTATTCGCGGTTTAATTTTCGGGGGAAAAAGTTCGGTTTGCTTATCTTCATGGTGCTTCAGATCCTTCCGCTCACCTCCGCTATGATTGCTTTCTATGCGTTGGGAATACTGCTTGGTTTGGTTCAGAACCACGCCCATGCCTACCTCATTGCTATTTATGTTGGCAGCGCTATTCCTGGCAATACCTACCTAGTAAAAGGCTATCTGGATAATATCCCCAAGGAACTGGATGAAGCTGCCCACTTGGATGGTGCAGGAAATTTCACTACCTTTTTCCGCATCGTCATGCCCCTGGCAAAACCGATTTTGGCCGTACAGGCATTGTGGGCCTTTATGACACCACTTCAAGATTTTGTCATCGCCAAACTAATTATCCGGGATCCCAACCTGAACACGCTGGCCGTGGGACTCCAATCCTTTGTATCGGGCAGCATGACAGGAGGCTCTCAGATGCAATTTACCAAATTTGCCGCAGGATCACTGCTTATCGCCCTTCCCATTGCACTATTGTATGTATTCCTCCAGAAATATTTGATCAGCGGTCTGACTGCCGGAGGAACAAAGGGATAATGGCAAAGATATCCTGTATATTAAGATAAGTGATAGAAAAAACGTCTTGGGGAAAAGTCCCAAGACGTTTTTTCTTGAAAAATCAGACCATCATCTGTGGAAGCGGGGAAGGGCCCCATAACCCTGCTTTATTGCAGTGATAATATCATCTTCCCACTGCTCCAGGCTACTGTCAGGAATAGTTCCCTGTTCCTCCATGGCATGGAAAACCCGGCACATTCCCTCTGCCAAGCCAATCTGGGGCTGCCACTCGGGCACGTCCCGGCGCAGCTTGTCATTGGCGGCATAGGTATGCTGCCCGAAAATCTCATTGCACAGCGCGAACCGTTCAGGGTCTATCTCCATGAGCTGGGATAGGGGAAGGCCCACCAGCTCTACCTCCTGGCCCAATACCTGCATGGCCGTCCGGTGATATTCTGCCCAGGTGGTGCACCCAGTCTGGGTTACGTTATAAACCTGACCGATGCAGTGCTGCCGGCCCATAACCCCCACGAAGCCGCGGGCAGTGTCCTCAGTATGCATATATTGGTGCAGGATGTCGCCGTCCCCGCAGATAAGGATAGGTTTCCCTTTTTTGACCCTATCGATCCAGGTGTGCTCAGTAGTAAGGTTGCGCAACATCCCGCTCATTTCACTATACGAGGTACAGGGTTTCATGATGGTGACAGGGAACCCCTCGCGACGGAAGGCGTCCAGGTACATCAAATCTGCGGCGTGCTTGTTGATACCGTACTGTATACAGGGTTGAAACCAGTCCTCTTCCCGGATGGGAAAGTGGTTGAAGTGCTTCCCATAGGTACATACAGTAGAGGCGGTAATAAAGTGCTTTACATCCCGGAAGGCTTCAATGCTCACCTGTGCGTCTTGGGCATCAAAGCAAGTCAACTCAAAAGCGATATCGGGCTTCAGCTCACGCATCACACGGATATATGCCTGCTCGTTGTGCCGATCCCCGGAAATATACCGTACCGCCTCCGGATGAATAGAACGCTCCATCCTGTCAAAACAAACAATGTCGTCATATCCTTGCCTAAGCAATTCCCGGATGATGTGCGCCCCAATATTTCCGTTCCCACCAGTCACAACAATTCTCATAACATGACCTCCTGTCCATTGGCAAAAATTTTGTACCCCATGGGAGCCAGGGAAAGAATTTGCCCCGCCTGTCCGTCCCACGGCAGCTTACATTGTACCGGTTCGTCTCCTGGATTCCAAATCATCACAACTGTATCCCCATCCGTACGCCGGAGAAACGCCAGCGGGGCAGATCCCTGAATGGGTTGGGGATCCAGCCAACGGAATACGCCCTCGGATAACGCTGGGTGGGCTTTGCGGAAGGCTACAAGGTTTCGATATAGCTTCAGCAGCGTTTGTCCCGCCATGTTTGCCGGCGTAAAGCACATACATCGTCTGGCTTTGATAAAATCTTCCCCGACCATCCCGGTTTCGTCCCCATAGTAGATGGCAGGCATTCCCACAAATAAGAATTGGAATACCACAGAACAAGCAACGGCTTCTTCCCGTCCTTTGGCAAGGGTCAGCCACCGAGCAGTATCATGGGATCCCAGCAGATTATACATACACTGGGTCATGGGTTCCGGGTAGTGTGTAAGCAACCGATTTATCTCTTGCCGGAAAGCTGTAGCGCCCAGCGTGCCATCAAGGAAGTGGGAGCGACATATGGTGGTGAAAGGATAATTCATCACGCTATCAAACATATCTCCCGCGAGGTACGGTTGGGAGTCTCCCCATACCTCGCCGATGATAAGGGCCTCCGGATTGATAGCCTTTACCTCCCGTCGAAAATCCCGCCAAAAAGATAAATCAATCTCATTGGCCACATCCAGCCGCCAGCCATCGATGCCAAGTTGTGTCCAATACCGCGCCACCTCTAACAGATAGCGGCGTACCTCGCGGTTTTCCGTATTCAGCTTTGGCATATGCCGTTCAAAAGAAAATCGCTCATAACGGTATACCTCATCCACTGCCAGTGGATATTCCTTGATGAAATACCAGTTGACATAGGGAGATTCAGAACCGTTTTCCAATACATCCTGGAAGCGTGGGAAGGTATCGCAGGTGTGGTTGAAAACCGCATCTAACACGACGCGAATACCCCGGCGGTGACAATCCATTAGCAGGGATTTGAAGTCTTCCAAGGTTCCCAGCCGGGAGTCCACTTTAAAATAATCATAGGTATTATATCGGTGGCAGCTATTAGACTGGAAGATTGGGCACAGGTATAAAGCGTTGATCCCCAGTCCGGAGAGATAGTCCAATCTGTCCCGCAGACCTCCCAAATTGCCGCCAAGGTGAGCAACGACATCTGGTTCACTGCCCCAGGATGGAAAGTCCTCCCCGGTAGGGGTGGGCTCCTTACGGGCGAAGGAATCTGGGAAGATTTGATAAAACACCGCTTCCTTGGCCCACCCAGGTACAGTAATGGCATCTGTCCGGTTCAAATAAGGCATCTGGAAACAGCTCTCCGTACAGCCGTCTGCCGTCTGATGGCAGCCTATTTCATCCAAGTACCACACTGCGCCCGATCGATCCATCAATTCAAAATAATATTGGAGCCGACGGTATTTAGGTGTAATACTGATGCGAAAATAAGAAAACAGGCTGTCGCTGAGGATAGATTCCATTTCCACCGCCGCTATACTTTCATCTATACAGTATTTATCAAACCAGAACAACCTTGCTCTAAGGATATCGTTGCTGCCTACCCGCAAAAGAATTGTGGCCGTACCATTTGTGTCATAATATGCGAATTCGTTTCTTGGTCGATGGTAAACTGCTTCAACCTTCATATGCTTTCCTCCTCGTTGGTAATCGAACAATCTCCCTGTTCTTTTATGCACAGGAAAAAGATAGGACAGCAACACTCTGTAAAACAGTCTTATACGGCTGCCCCTTTTTATATCATACTGGTTTTTTCAAAACAAGTCAATCTTAAATCGAAGAAAATAAAAAATTTTATCGAAAATTTATCGATAAATATTGATTGTGGGCTGAGGTGCTGGTATAATGAATGTCAAACTGAAAGGGAGTGATTGCCATGGAAGTTCGCCTTGTTATATTTGATCTAGATGGCGTTGTGGTTAACACCGATGAATTTCATTTTATGGCGTGGGAACAGGTATTGCTGAACAAATGGGGCATCTGTCACACACGCGGGGCAGAGGATCTTACTAAAGGCATCCCTCGGTATACCTGCATGGAGCTACTGGCAAAACACTATCATATTGCGGCTACTCCACAAGAACTGCACCGCACGGCAGACGAAAAAAACACAGTCTATCAAGAATTGTTGCGAACCATACTTTCCCAGCAACAAATTATGCCTGGGATCATGGAAACCCTCCAACTTCTTCAGGAGCACAATATACCTATAGCACTGGCATCTTCTAGCCATAGTGCAGCCTTTATCTTGGAAAAACTGGGACTAAATTTCGACTTTTGTGTAGATCCGGACTCGGTAACCCATGGAAAACCTGCCCCTGATATTTATTTAGCTGCCGCATCTCATTTTGGACTGCCACCGGAGGCTTGTGTCGGTGTGGAGGATGCTGCCAGCGGCATAGCCTCTATACGCGCGGCAGGGATGTTCTGTGTAGGAATTGGTATGCCAGCCCTGGAAGGCGGAGCAGATGCGACTGTCAGTTCCACAGACCAACTCCCGGGAGTATTTGCGTCCCTTTTGGGATTGCCACCATTCCTGAACTGGTTCACGGGCTTTTCTGTAGCGCTGACTTTCCCTTCCTCCTTGACAACGCAGACAACAACACGCCGTCTTAGCCATATGGCAGGATTTTTTAGGGATCAAGCTACAGTCAAGGAACTGTTAGAACAGGGAATCGATCCAATAATCTATGAATTTCATGAACTGGCCGCGCCAAAGCATCCGGGAGACGTTTCCTTTGGCCTTACAACCCTCTATCCTGGAAATATTGGCGAGGAATGCTTTATGACCAAAGGACATTTTCATCAAATCCTGGAAACCGGGGAGGTTTACTATACTTTACAGGGCTCCGGGTTACTGCTGACTGAACACACCGACGGCACGGTGCGCTGGTTTCCACTGGTGCCCGGCAGCGCAACCTATGCGGCAAAGGGATTTGCTCACCGAATGGTGAACACAGGGGATAAACCGCTGATATGCTTTTTTGCATACAGGGCCGACGCAGGCCATGATTACAATACAATTGGCTTATCTGGCCTCCAAAAGCGGGTATTCCGCAGGGGAAATAGAATTGAGATTGAGTCCGCAAATGTGCGGGCGAAGGGGGAAATACAATGATCGACATAAACACACTGACAACGCAAACCCTTGCAGCATTATTTGACCACACGCTACTTCGGCCTAACGCAACGCATGAGCAACTTGCTCAACTTTGTACCCAAGCCATTCAGTATGGCTTTAAAATGGTAGCAATCAACTCTGCTCCCGTGGCCTTTTGCCGGGAATGTTTGAATGGGAGCCCTGTTCATGTAGGCGCAGCTATCAGTTTTCCACTGGGACAGACTACTACTGCGATCAAACTGGCTGAGACGGAACGTGCTATCCATGACGGTGCAGATGAAATTGATTATGTGATCAACCTTACCCAGGTAAAACAACACAACTGGAAGGCTGTGGAATTAGAAATGTCACAGCTCACACAGCTCTGTCGATTAAATGGTGTTGTCCTTAAGGCGATTTTTGAAAACTGTTATCTATCGAAGGACGAAATCTGCACACTTTCAGAAATTTCTAAAATGGTGTGTCCGAATTTTATCAAAACTTCCACTGGGTTTGGGCCTTCTGGGGCAGACGCGGAGGATGTCCGGCTGATGAAAACAATCGTGGGAGATTCAGTTTCAGTCAAGGCAGCGGGGGGAATCCGCAGTTGGGCGGAATGCCAGACAATGCTGGAGGCCGGTGCTGAGCGTATCGGAACTTCTAATAGTATAAAAATATTGGAAGAATTTTGCACATGGAGGAAAGAATGATGACGTTTGAAACCATGATTACGTTAAACAATGGGGTTCAAATCCCACAGCTTGGTTATGGCACTGCCCTCATCAGCGAAAACCAGAAGGAAACAGTACAATCTGTGCTAAATGCCTTGGAACTTGGATATCGGCATCTGGATACAGCTTCTGTATATTATAATGAAACAGCTGTGGGAGAAGCCATCCGTCAGTCCGGAATACCGCGCGATAAGCTGTTTGTCACTACCAAATTGTGGACAACAGATATGCGTATGGGGCGTGAATATGACGCATTCCAGGAAAGTCTGTCCCGGCTGGGACTGGACTATGTGGATCTTTATCTCATCCATTGGCCAGTCCGGGGTCGGTATCAGCAGAGTTGGGAGGTTTTGGAGCGCATCCGCGAGGAGGGACTGGCCAGATCTATTGGCGTAAGCAATTTCAATCCACACCACATAGACGACATTATTTCCATGGGGGGGACGGTACCAGCTATTAACCAGTATCAAATGCATCCACAGATGTCCTGCCCAGAGCTGAGAGCATATTGCCAGTCGCGTGGCACAGTTCTGGAGGCTTGCCAGCCACTGGGGCAAGGGCTGTATGTCTATGATCCGATATTAAGCAGGATTGGACGGAAATATGGGAAAAGCGCTGTGCAAGTGGTGCTGCGCTGGGAATTGCAACACGGTGTGGTGACGATTCCAAAAGGTACGCAGGTTGGGCATATAAGAGAGAATTGCAATCTGTTTGACTTTGAGCTAAACGCAGAGGATATGTCCGAAATTGATAGCATGAATATCAACCGTAGCATCACCCCTGACGCTGATCCAGAGACTTTCACATTTTAAGCAGATTGAACTCCAAAGCTCTGTGGAATCAGCTGGCCACTTAGAAGGCATTGCGAAAAACATCGTGGGTGCATTTCCGTTTTATGTGTTGGGGTTTCTGCTACTAGCTGTAGTAAACACCGTTGTCAACTTTGGAACAATTTCACTGGGCGGCATGAATTTTACCAGTATTATAATAGGGTGTGAATAGCAGCAATTAAGTAAACGGCTTGGTATAGTCGTGCAGAGTTTATCCGTAAATTAGCGAAAGCGGAAAAAGAACTGCCGTTTGCGCACATGGACAATTTTCAAAGAAGCCCTAATATTCAAAGCAGTAAAAATGATGGCTTGACCAAACTTGACCGTTTTATTGAAAGTAGGGAGGATACCCAAAATAAATCGAAACATTTTGCTTATATTGTCTCCTAAAGAACAGCCAGTTGTTCTATGTACAGCTCTGAAAAAACATGGATTTTTTACCAGTATTGCCACAAGCGTGTATACTGCTTTTGAATACTTGTTATCACACTCATACGCTTTTCTTCTATTGGATTTTGACTTGAATAGGGCGTTTCCTTTTCTGGAGAAAACAATGGCTGCTTTTTTGGATCCTCCTCCTTACATTTTGGCGGCAGATCGCTACTCGTGTAGCTTGGCACGAACTGAGATATTAGACCTTGGCGTTGATATTTGCATCGAAAAACCCCTTGACGCTGAGGAAGTTTGCGCCGTAATCAGCGCGGTTTTGCGCAGAGCAAACCGATTAGCTCACCCAAGGCCACTCCATTCCGCTAAACAAATTGAGCGCGGAACATTGAATATCGACTCGATGCGTCGAAGCGTCAGCATAGATGGCCAGCCCGTGACACTAACAGCAAAAGAATTTGACATTCTTCACTTGTTGTCCAGCCATCCAGATATCGTGTTCAGCAAGGCTCAGATCTATGAGCGGGTGTGGAATGAGGAATACTTATATGCTTCACCGACAAGCGTCTCTGATTTGATTTCTTCCATCCGCAAAAAGCTGGGGCTCACTCCAAAGGATGGACGATACATTCAAACCGTGTTCGGCACAGGCTACCGTTTTGTCAGTCCTGAGTAACCGGGTTCTCTATTCCCCTAAAAGAATACTAAAAGCACAGGATAGTGGAGATAGTTTTCACTATCCTGTGCTTTTCCTTGTTTTTATGTCGATTTATGTCGAGCTATCCTTTGAATGTACTTATATAATCCCTATAGAATCCTTAAACTGTTTGGTATGGTAACAACAGGAAGACCCTTTAGTTTGGTGTGTCATTGGAAGGGGGTATTTCTATGCACCAAATTACGATCATCAGGGTTCAAACGGCGTATACGTGTAAAGGGCGGCCTCCCCCATACGCAGACAGTGAACCAAGCAGACCCACTTTAACTGTTCTGCAAATTCAGGTTTTAAATCAGACTGTACGGAGGCTCTATATCATGTTCGCTACGCGGGAAGATGTTGAAAACCTGCTGAAAAATTATCCGGAGTGGAAAAAGAAAATCACGCTGTTGGAATTTGAGCGCAGCAACCCTTCACAGGCAACGGAGTATGAGGTGCTGGGCGGATTGGCGCTGGCCCGCCCGTTGATCGCGGGAGGCGGAATGCCCGGTCACATTTCAGACAAAACGATGCAGATCGCGCTGAATTTCCGGGAAAAGACGGAGCGCATGAACCGTGACACCATGCTGGACATCGACCAGGAGCTGGAGATATTGCAGACCCGCATTGAGAAACTGGATTTCTATGTCTCCCAGTTGGAGGACAGGCAGGCGGAGGTCATCCGGGGGCACTATTTCGAGGGAAAGTCCTGGTCCGATCTGCAACAAGAGCTTCATATCTCATCCAGAACCCTTTCCAACCGCCGGAATGCCGGCCTTGACGCCTTGATTGTCATGGGCAAGTATCTGGAGAAAGTGATAAGGGGCCCTGTTCTTATTTGACATCTGCGGACGGCACAAAAAACCGCAGTCTGGCACTGAACCCCGCACCAATCAAAACCACCCGTTGAACGGGTGGTTTGAACAGGCCCTGTAAGGGTCTAACTCTTGTGGTCGCCCCCTAAAGGGGGCACTGAAAAAGGACTTCAATCACACTTTTTGCACCGCAAGTCCCCTATTCGGGGACTAAATGCCCTGCAGCCCCAGCTTCTTACCGTACTCTTTGTTTTTCATTTTTCAGGGAGCCGCCATGTTTTAGGCATGGCGGCTCCCTGGCTTATGCTAAAGCTTTTTTACCCACCCCCAGTTGAACTGGGGGTTTTGTTTAGCTAAAGCACCAATATAAAAAGGGCGTGGCAAAAAAGCCACGCCCTTTCAGCTTGTCGAAAAAGTCTGCCAGGAGGCAGACTTTTTCTCGTAAAGATGATAAAATAGAGAATAAGGGGTGAGGGAAATGTTGGAGCGAGGAAAGAACGAGCGTGGGGTCATAGAAATGGTGGATACAGAAAGTCTGGTGCCGGCGGAGCATCTACTGCGGCAGGTGGATGCGGCGGTGGATTTTGAGCGGCTGTATGAAATTGTGGAGCCGCTGTACAGCGAGGATGAAGGGCGGCGGAGCATCGATCCAGTGGTGCAACTGTGTTGATTGTTATGGAAAATAATCTTTTTCGATACTATAGGTAGAAAAGGAAATCGACCCCACAAAAAATGTGTGGGGTCGATTTTTACGTCTGCGGTTTAACTGATCTCCTGCTCCAGTGCGTCAAACTCTGGCGTAGAGAAGAACTCTCCCAGCGTGATTTCAAAGCCATCGCATAATTTCTTGATCGTAACGGTTCCGGGATTCTGACTCTCGCCGTTCAAAATACTTTTGATCGTTGCTTGGGGCACCGCAGAGATATTGCTCAGGCCATTAGGCGTGATGCCGCGCTCCTTGCACAGCGCCAGAATGCGGGCGGCTATCGCCTCACGAGTATTCATAGGCAAACCCTCCTAAAAGTGATTTGTCACTATGATAAAATATTTGGGCTTTCCGTATTAGTGAACCTTCACTAACATTTAGATATATGGTATAGTGATTTATCACTATACCTGGAGGGAAGCAAATGAATAAAGAGACGCTTGACCTGCTGGCTCACGAACTGGGTGAGATATACCACTGGGAGGAGGAATGCCCCGGCGTGTATTACTTGAGCATCCTAACCACCATTGAGGAGGGAGGGGAGTATTATGCCGTATTGGAGGGCGCGCCCATTACCCAGGAGGCCCGCGCCATAGGCCGCAGGCTGAAGGATGTCCCAGTTCTGCTCTACCCCTTGGAAGCGGAGGATGGTGCCTGGACGGTGGTGGAGTACGAGATCCTGCGATATCAAACGGCACGCGGCCTCCCTATGCCCGAGGGCAAATCCCTGCGCGAGGCCGCGCTGTATGGGGCGGAGCTGCGCCCGGACTATTTTGGGGCATACCCTGTACCATTCCTCACCCCTTGGGGACATACCCTCCGCCACCGTCCGCTGGATAACGGGATCTACTGGATAGAGACAGAGCAGTGCGTGGAGGTGCTGGCGGTGTGCTATCCAATCTGGGATGGGGATCTGTCGGAAGGGCTGTGGGAGGTAGGCCGAAAATTGGATGCCGAAGGCGAGATGGGGTACAGATACTTTTTGAAGGAAACTGCCTGCGTAGCCATCTGGGAGCTTCTGAGACTCCGCCCGGCCTTACTTACCACCGGCCTGATCCGGAAGACCGAGCTGATGAACGCAATTTGGGAGCACCAGCCGGGGTACGCTCTGGGCTATAATGCCCAAGAGCAGGCCGGATTGAACGACGCCCTTGGCCTGCTCCTGTATGCGCTGGGGGTGGAGGACAGGGAGCTGGAAAGCTCTCCGGAGCATATGATCACGCTGACAGAAGAGGCGGGGACAGAATTTATCGGCTTCTGGAGGTGACCGGGGATGGAAGTAAAGGATATCGTTTCCCATGGTGTGCCTGTGAGCCAGTACCATATCCGCTCCAAAGACATTGCTGCGGCTCTGGACCGCCATGCGGTCAGTACATCACTTTGGAAACGGGGCCATTGAATCAGATGGTCAATTTTGAGGAGGTGTGCGCCTGCCTGACCAACCAGATTCAGCCTTTTTTGAAGCCGTATTTTGGGAAGACCTTGTGTGTCTGTGGTCTTGGGAATCGTGACATTGCGGCGGATCGTTTGGGGCCGGAAACTGCCAGGAGGTTTCGACCCCAGTTTCATTAGCTTGAAATGATGAGCAGGGAAACCTTCAAAGCAATTCCCTAGGTCCACTATGGCTGAGCTTCGCATTTATTTGACCCGGTAGAGATTTGAAGACAGGCTTCCGTTTTCCCGCCAGCGGTGCGTTTTCTCTACCAGCCCCAGCTTCACCAACCCATCCAGTGCCCGCTTTACCGTCGAGCGGGACAGGCTCACCCCGGCGGCGATGGTGTTGATCCCCGGCCAGCAGGTACCATCCTTATTGGCGTGGTCTTTGAGGAAACGGTACACCGCCTTTTCCCGGCCGTTCAGATCCCGATTGTCGTAGATATCATCGTAATAGGTCAAGGCATCACCCCCCGGATGGGTCTGGCGGCGGCCCATCCTGCTTTTTCATAGAATCAGGGATGATTGCCAGCGGCTGGCCCTCCTGTTTCTCCTGCCAGTGGCATCTGTCATCCTTCTGCCCAGTCCGTCCCTCCCGCGGGGGACGGACTTTTTCTTCCTCCGGGGGCGCTAATAAAAACCTGTTTTGGATTTCCTGCTCCAGTTCCTGCCGTCCAGCGTAATACACCTTCCGCTGGCCATGCTCCGGCGTCTGATAGGGTTCCCCGAAGGTGATGCCCCAGTCCAGGAACAGCCGCAGCCTGGTCCGCATGGGGTGGGACCCGGTTTTCATCACCACAAACTCCCCCTTGGGGATGGACTTCAGCTCATCCGGTGTCATCAGCGCCCGCTCCGCCATCTGGAGGGACTGGCTGTTCTCCCCTTTGCTCCGGCTGATGGAGCCGGACTGTACCGTGTAACTGCCCAAGGCCCGGGAGAGCACGTCGGCGGTCTGGCTGTTGGGGGCAAAGCCGCCAAAGATGGTCGTTTGGCAGTTGTCCTGAATGATCTCCGAGCCCTCCTTGCCATAATTCTTCTCCAACTGTGCCAAGGACTGGATAATGGGCAGCATGGTGAGCTTCCGGGAACGCCCCGCGCTGAACAGGGACAGCACATCGAAGGGCGGCATGGTGCCGAACTCGTCGCAGAACAGCACCACCCGGTTCTTCAGCTTACCCCCGTTCTCATCCGCCACGGAGAATAGCTCCCGGCTCAGGTTCTGGATCATCAATCCCGCCATAAAGTTCTTGGTCTGGTCCTCCTCGGGCAGCACCAGGAAGATGGCGGACTTTTTGCTGGCAAAGCTCTCTGCGTCCAGAGGACTGTCAAAGCAGATGGTCTGCTCCAACTCCGTGTCGAGGAAGGCGTTCAGCCGGGACAGCACGGTGGACAGCACCGAGGCCATGGCCTGCTCCGAGGTGTTCAGCGCCGCCCCGGCGAACCATCGGGCCTTGTGCTCGGGCGGGAGGCGGCTCATCAGCACCTGGAAACAGCTTTTCCCCTTGGTGCCGGAGGGCTCCAAGAGGTCCTGCACCAGCTTGAACACCGACACGATATGGCGGCGCTCCTGGAGCTGACCATCAATTTCTTTGGGCGGCAGGAACTCCGCCAGCAGGAGGATCACAGCGGTGAGCAAGCCCTCGGCGGAATCGTAAAAAAATGCGTTCTGGCCGTAGCTGCCGCTGTCCCCGTCCGGGTTGATGATGGTCTTGGACAGGATCTTGGCATACTTCTCCGCCTTGGCCCGCGCCGCCAGATCATCGGGATGCTCCACCGCCTGGTCCATGTAGGCGTTGGCCAGGGTCAGGAAATTGAACCCGTCAGACCTGGTTGGGTTTCGCAAATCGATGATGGAGATCTGATAACCGTAGTATTTTTCTGCGATGGCTCCGTAGTTCCGGGCCAGATCCCCCTTGGTATCCAGGGCCAGAAAGCTCATCCCGCAGGCGCAGGCGTACTCCAGGTTGGGGTACAGAAAAAATGCCGTTTTGCCTACGCCCGCCGCGCCGATCATCAGGCAGTGGATGTCGTCGCTGTCAACCAGGGCGGTGATCTTGCCCTTCTTCCCCTGGGAGCCCAGCACCAGCCCCTGGACTTTAGGAAGGTCTTTGCCCTGCCGCCACTGGGCGGGGTGGAAGGGGACGCGGGCGAAGGTCTTGGCGATCTCCTTGGGTTCGGCCCAGCGGGCGGTGCCGTGCTGGCCGTCGCCCACGGGCTTGGACTTGATGCTGTCCAGCGACCCGTGGTTGGAGGCATAGGCGATGCCACCGATGAGCGCGAAACCCACGACGGCAAAAATAATGAGGATGAATTCTTGAGACATGGCGGCACCTCTCAGTACGACTGTACCATGCCGCCACAGCGGATTTCGTGATCTTCATCCAGCGTCTGCCCCGGTAGGGCCTGCTCATCCTGGAACCGCTCCGGGAACAGCTCGGCGGCGGTCTGCCGCAGGATGTCCAGGTCGTTGGTCTGGGCGGTCTGGTAGACGCTGACCAGCTCGGCATCGTCCAAAACGGATCGGGGGAAGTAGGGCCGCAGGAACATGACCTCGCTCACCTGTCTGCAATAGCTACGATAATACCTGTTCATTCTGTTGTTCCTCCATCGTCTGTTGAAAATTTGCGCACAGGTCCTCGTTCCAATCCTTGAGGACGGGCACCAGCGCGTTCACCGTCAGCCCCTTCTCCCGGGCCAGCGCCGCCAGCCGCCGCATGGCCAACTGCCCCGCCTGGTCGTTGTCCAGCGCGAAGTGGACGGTGTCGATCTGCGGATACCGTTCCAGCATCCCCAGCATGGGCTGGGATGAGGTGCCGCACAGGGCCACATAGCTGTGCCTGGCCCAGGCGCTGTCGTGGAACTTGGAGATAAAAGACAGCATATCGATGGGGGCCTCAAACACCATGAGCTGGTTGCTGGAGCCGGGCCAGTTGAAGGCGTACCGAAAGTCGCTGCCCTCCACGGTCATGCGGAAGGACTTGCCCTGGCTGTTGGTACTGCGCTTGTGGGCGTGACGGGGTGTGCCGTCCTTGTCCATGCCCACAAATACCGCGTTGTGGTACTTTTGATCCTCGTAGACCAGCCCCAGCTTGACGAAGGTGGTGAGTACGTCCCGGTCCAGGTGGCGGTGCTTGAGGAGATAGGCGAACACCCGCCGGTTGTCCTTATTGGCGGGCGGCAGCTCGAAGGGCTTCTTCACTTTTTCTTTGGGCTTGTTCACCCGGGGGCAGAGCTGGCTGACGTCCTCGTTCAGCAGGGCCAGCACCGCCTCCTGATAATTCATGCCGTAGAACTCCTTGAGAAATGTCACAGGCCCGCCGCCCTTCTCGGCGGCATGGTCGTACCACTCATTGCCCTGGACGGTGACGCTGTGGTTGCTGGCCATGCGGAACTCCAGCCCGGAGCGGACGAGGGGCTCCCCCTTGAAGCGGAGGAACTCCACCAGGTCTACCGCGTTGGCCTGGAGCTTCTGTTCTTCTGTGAAATGGATGTAGGGCATTTCAAACCTCCTCTGAACGCAAAAAGGCCAGGATACCGTGTAGACGGTACCCTGGCCTCAGTGACTGATGTACTATTCGGTTGTGATCTCCTGTTTTGGCACTGGCTGGAAGGGGGTGTTGGCTTCGGATTTCTTTCGCACGATGTCCCAAAGCATTTCCTGGTAAGCGTGTGCCGTACCATAGACCTTACTGGAAAATTCAAAGCGGTAATATTTCGCCGTTTGGTTTTCCGTCAATAGGGATAGGTGAAAATAAAAAGGGCTTCTGTTCCGGATGTTGGGCAAGATGTGCCAGCAGCCTGGACGGTCCGATGTTCCCACAATGGACATTGATGCGTCCGTCCTGGTAGCAAATGTAGTCCTCACATGCGGAATCACATTTGCTGCTCCTGGTCCTCATGGTCATCCGGCTTGTGGCCCATGGCGATCTTCTTCTCCCGGATCTTCCGCCTGAGCTTGCTATCCACTGCGATCCGCATCCCGGCCACGGGATGTGGGTGCTGCTCCTGGAAGATGCGGCCCATGTGGTAGAGGAGCGAGACGGTGGAGGAGAAGAGAGCGCCATAGACACGGTCCAGAAAAAATTTGGCGTATTGGTTGCCCTGCTCGGCGGATGATTTCAACCAGCAGACAGCCTGCTCCTGGTCTTGGGGGATGTCCCGGCCCAGCAGATACGCCTTTCCCAAGGTGTACTGGGCGTACTGATCCCCGGCTTCGGCGCACTGGGTGAGCAGGTCCATCGCCCGGTCCGTGTCCCGGGGCACCCCGCCCGCCCCGGTGAGCAGGAGCTTTCCCAGCTGGTATTTTGCCCTCTGGTTCCCGCCCGCGGCGGCCTTCTCCAGCCAGGCCAGCGCCGCCGCCTCATCCTGCTCCGTGCCCACCCCGTGGAGGAGCATCCAGCCGATCCGGTACTGGAGCTTGTCGTCTGGGGACCTGTCGGCCAGAAACTGAAAGCCCAGGAACGCTTGCCGGAAGTACCGGGTTGCGCGGTCCTCGTCCGCCTCACCGCCCATACCGTCCCGGTACAGCTTCCCCAGCTCGTAGGCGGCATAGGGGAAGGTGACCGCCTTGGCGTAGAGCTCCCGTGCGGCGGCGTAGTCCTGCTCCAGCCCTTTGCCATCCCGGTACAGCCCGGCCAAGGTGTACTGAGCGTACTTGTACCCGGCGTCGGCGGACTTCTCCAGCCACCGGGCGGCCTCCTCATAGTCCTGCTCCGTACCCAGACCGTTGGCGTACAGCCTGCCGATGCGGTACTGGATGACACTGTCCGGCGCTTCTTTCTCTGCCTGGAGGAATGCGTCCAGCGCCTTGGCGTACCACTCCTGTGCCAGCTCAGGGTCAGGCTCCCGGCCCAGGCCGTCCGCGTACATCCGGCCCAGGTCGGCCATGGCCAGAGCGTTGCTGGCGTCGGCCTCCCTGGTGAGCAGATCGAAGGCGGCAGCAAAATCAGGCGGGCTGCCCGCGTCGCCAGCCATGAGTTGACGGGCGGCGCGGTAGCGGCGGGTCCACCATGTTCGGGAGGAAGCCCTGCCCGCATCGCTGGGCTCGTCTGTCAAACTGCTGTCAGGGGGCCCATCGGCTGGCTCCCCCTCGGCCTGGTCTGCAAAATCGGACGGGATCAGGTCCCCCAGCTGCGCCGCATCCTGAACGATGATGTTCTTGATTCGCTTGAACTCCTTCTGGCGGACCAGCGGGTCACGCTGAGGCAGATTGTCCTTGTACGTCCGCAGCACTTCTTCCCGCTCCTGATACCACAGGCCGTAAGCGGCGGCGATGCGGGGATCCTTCTCCAGCTCATTCACGATCTCATCCACCAGGGACTTCAGCGCGGGCGGCAGGTAGCCGTACTGCTTTTTGCCGGGGCGGTCCCGGAGGCGCTGGGCCAGCTCCACCATGAGCTGCCCAATGCGCTGGTTCTCCATGGCCCCGGACCGCATCTCGGTGACGAGCTGGCCCATGATCTCCCCGACGCTCTGTGTGAGATCGTCCCGCCGCTGGGTCTGCCGCTGGTAGATGGCGGCCAGGTCCTGCTGGAAAATCTCCTTTGCCAGCATGGACTTGATGTCGGCAATGCCCTGCTTGGTAAGGAAGCCGGACTTGCCATCGGCGCTGTAGCACACCATGTGGATGTGCGGGTGGTGGCCCTCATCGTGGAAGGCGGCGTACCAATGAAATTGGTCCCATGGGATATCCATGGCTTTTGCCATCGCGGGAGCGGTCTTTGTGAGCAGTGCGCGCCAGCTCTGGGCACTGTCATAGCCCAGCCGAGCCGCATCCTCCCGCCGCAGGGAGATGATGGGCAGCCACACCACGCCAGGATGGTGCGCCACCTCGTCGGCCACTTGGGACAGCACCAGCGGACTGTCATCGGCAGTGAACAGACCGTGGCCCCCCAGCTTCTGGACGCGGGGGCGGCTGGCGATGTAGTCCATGTAGTTTTCTTTTTTTGCCACCTGCTCATAGTTGTCCTCGATGGTGCGGGTGATGAATTCAGAGGCATTCCCTCGAGTGGGCGCGGCCTGGTAATCCCCGTACTCGAACAGGTCACGGCTGGACGGGAACTCCCGGAGGAGCTGTGCTACCAGCTTGGCCTGCTTGTCTGTGGCGGGAAGTGTGGCTTTGCCAGGATAGACACGCTCCACACCGTCACGGGTAGCGGCGTACTTGACGTAGTTGCCCAGGTGGGCGGCGGCTTCCTCACCGCCGCCCTTGATGTGCGGGCACTTGAAGATTACGCGCGGCGTTGTGCGACACCTCCCAGATGTTTTTTCTCTGTATTAAAAATCTTAGAGAGACTAAGTTCAGGACGGTCCGCAGTGAACCAGGGCTAGGTCCAGCGGATGGACGCAGTGTCCCCTTGGCGGGCGCTCAAAATTTTTGCGGCCTACTCCTCGCCCTGATTTTTTGTCAGCGTGTCCTTGAACGTGACGGAGCCGTTGGTCTTTTTCACCTCCTGGACACACCGCCAGCGCAGGTCGTCTAGCTGGCTGGTGTCGATCTCCAGCCCTGCCGCCAGCACGTGCATCATCATGCTGATCTCCACCGTCAGCTTGAACAGCAGACGGGCGATGCGGTTTTCGCTGCACTGCACTGCAGCACTCAGAGCGTCCACCAGCGCGGACGGCATGAACCGTGTGCTGCTCTGGGCGGCGAGATGCTCTGCGTAAAAATGGACAGCCTTCTCGATGAACTCGTTCTGGCTCCGGCAGTTGTCCTGACGATACCACTGGCGGACCAGCTCCTGGGTCTCAGGTCTGATCCGCATAGCGAATTTGACTTTTTCTCTGGGCATGGTTTTCCTCCTCGGTGCCCCGAAAGCGGAGCATTGTATGATTTCTGGGCTGTATCCCCGCCGTGAACCCCGCATAAACGGGCCTGTGGCGGGGCCTCCCGCATATAGTGACCCCCGATGTGAGCCCAGGGGCCCTGATGTGACCCCCGCGAACGGAGCGGCCCGAAAGCCCGGAAGCCCTTGAACCGACCCGCGTTGCGGGGCGGTGTGATTTGGCCGGGGGTGTCCTTGACCCCCGGCCTTTATCCCGCACAAAAATCGAACGTCTGGATTACTCTCCAATCCCTGTCTGCATTGCCCTTCCGGGCGGGCGGAAAGCGGCCCCAGCAGAGGGGCCAAAACCGCCGACCGCCACAACCGGGCCACAGGGGCGCGACACCGCATTTCATCGCCCCGGTGGGCTGGGACGCTGCCCACTCCCCAGAAGGGCCGCAAACGCCCTCAAACGGGCCCACACAGGGAAAACGGCGGGAGGGCCGCCCCGCAGGTGCGGAACGGCCCCGCCATGGGTCACATGGTCTGCTCAAAAGGGGCGGCTTCCGGCTGCTCCTGGAACTCGAATTTTTCGTTGGAGAGACGCTCCGGCGGGGCAATTCCAAGATGCTCCAGCCGCCCGGCGAAAATCTCTAACCGCTGCGCCCAGTCCAAGCTGTCATTGTGGTTGGCGTGCCACGCCGCGGAGCAGACATCCCGGATGGTGTACGTTTCCCAGCCGTCCGCTGTATCCAGGGCGGAGAACTCGCCCCGGTCCAGGTCGATGTCCAGCGCGGCGGTCACCCGCCCGGTGCGCTGGAGGAACTCGTCAGCGTAATCCTGGAACACCTCCGGGGCGATGTCCGTCACACTGTGCAGGCTTTCCGCAAACCGCTGGGTGCTGTTCCCCTTTGCCAGCAGGTAGGAGCGCAGCGCCATGGCGGCATGGAGCACATCTATCGGCATACGGCACTCCGTTACCAGGTGGTCGGCTCGCCCGTTCTGGGTAACGCGGAATACAGAGAGATGGCGGGACGCTTCCGCCTCCGCGCGCCGCTGCTGATCCTCCTCCCAGATCTCCCCGCTGATCCGCTCCCGCACCCGTTCCGGGAACTGGTCAATCAGCGTGTCCAGGTACTCGTCCAGCTTCTCCTCCACGGTTGTGCCCCCTTTTTTCAACTGGCGGGACAGCGCGTCATACCAACGTTTGTCCAGGTGCAGGACGATACCACGTTTACCCCTGATCCGCCTCCGTTTCCGCCTGCACGGGCCGCTCCTTGGGCGCGGGCCGGGGACGCTTGGGCCGGGGCGCGGGGGCGGCGCGGCTGTCCAGGTACTCCCGCACCGGCGCGGGCACGGCGCGCTCATAAAGCTGTCCCAGCGTCTGCTCCAGCCGCGCCTGCACAGAGGAGCCCCCCTTCTTCAGTGAGAACTCCAGCGCGCCCAGCTTCTCCTCATCGAACGCCACCGTGATGTTTGCTTTTTTCATTTTCGATTCCTCCTTCTTCACAGAACATGAAATTCCCATTGCGTAGGTTCGTCCGGGCTACCGCAGACGTTAAGTTCCTCTGCCGCGAGGTGAAGATCAGATCTGCTCATCATGCACCTCCTACGGTGTCATATCGCCCATGGCCCACTCCGCGGCCTGGTGATCCTCGTATGCCTGGTTGAACCGAGCCAGCTCTTGCGGATCCACATCGATGAGCACCACCTCCACCCCCTCCGGGCCGGGGCTGATCTCGGACACCCGGGCGTTGAACAGGGCGGCGTAATCCTCCCGGCCCACGCCGGTGAGCTCCCGCAGATTTTCCGCCAGCACGGAGGTGCCCGCCTCCTCGTGGGTGAGGAAGGCAAGGCCGCTGCCGTTCAGCAGGGGCAAGATGTCACGCACACGGATGTCCGGCGCTTTCTCCGCCTCGGCGGTCTGGTGCTGGGCGCAGAACTCCAGGCGGAAAGTGGTTTCGATGTGCTGGAGGGAAATGTCCACTTGGGCCACCTCCGGGCGGCGTTCCAGCGTTTTTATCAGCATGGCGTCCAGGCCGCTGCCCTCCCGGATGGTCACGCCGAACTTCTCCTCCAGCTCCTCGCAGTAGACGCACCAGCTCCCGCTGGCGGTGCGCTGGGCGCCTTGGCTGACGATGAAGTCCGCCACCCGGTCCAGCCTGGCCTGCACGACGTCCCGCGCTCCCGCCACATAGGCGGCGTACATGGCGCGGCCATCGTCGCCGCACTGTACCAGCGCGCCGTCCGTGCGGTCGTCACCGAGGAGCAGCAGGCAGTGGTTCAGGCCGGTGCCCTGGTGGGGCTCCACCCGATTGTCCCGGATAAAGTCATAGCTGTCCAAGGGCTGGATCATGAAGCTGGCGAAGGCAACGTTGGGCAGCTCCACCACCTTGTCCACCTGGTACTCGTGGGGCCAGAGGGGCGCGTGTCGACGGCCCATCTCTGCTCTGATTTTCATGTTGGTTTCCTCCTCATGGCAGATAATATCGCGGGTTCGTCCTCTGCCCATTGAGCCGCACCTCAAAGTGGAGGTGCGGCCCGGTAGACCGCCCAGTGGATCCGGACAGGGAGACCACATCCCCGGCCTGCACCTGCTGGCCTGGGCGCACCAGCAGCCGGGAGTTGTGGCCGTACAGCGTCAGCAGGCCGCCCTCGTGCCCGATGGTCACATAGTAGCCGTAGCTGGAATCGTACTGCGCCACCCGGATGGTACCCGGCAGCGCCGCCCGGACAGGGGTGCCGGTGGGCACCGCCAGATCCATCCCGGTGTGGCCGTCCCGCTGCCCGGTGATGGGGTCGATGCGCCCGCCGAATTCAGAGGTGACAATGTTCCGCCAGCCCGCCCCCACCGGGGAGCAGAACCCGTCCGCGCCCACATAGGGCACATCCGCCCCCTCAAACGCCGCGCCGCCCTCCCCTGTGACGGGGTAGCCGTATTTGACCAGGCTGTACACGTTGTCCGCGTTGGACTGCTGCTCCCCGGTGGCGGTGACGCCCAGGGATGCGGCGATGTGGGAGTACACTGTGCCCATATCCTCAATGGGCACGAACACGTTGTAAATGCGCTCCACCTCCACATCGTTGCCGTCCTCATCCTTCTCGGTGACTGTTTCGGTGCGGGTCTCGCTGGCGGCAAAGCAGTGGGCGAACTGGCTGACGGGCGGGGCCTCGGCACCGAAGTACAGGGAGAAAAACACAGCCTTGACCCGGATGGGGTCGAGGCTGTTGCCCTCGTCCATATTCGATTGGATGTCGGCGATGACCGTGTCCAGCTCGGTAAAATTTGCCCGGGTTTGCTCAATGCAAATTCGGTATTCCGCAGGGATGTCGGCGGGGATTGGGCCGGTCTGGAAGCAGAGCTGGGCGGCGGAAATGTTGTGGTCTGCCGCCCCGGACCCCAGGGAGCACAGCAGGGCCACCAGCACGATGATGGGGGAGAGGATGGCGACAAGCACCCAGCCCACGCCCTTCCGGGCCTTCTCATTGGTGAGCAGGGTGGCGGCGGCTTTCGCCACCAGGACGGGATCAACCAAGGGTCATACCCCCCATCGTAGCCCCACCGGCAACGGAGTCCGGCCCCTCGCCCTGATCCTGGCCCTGCTCCTGCGCCTGGGTCTGAAGCCCCGCCCAGTGTTCCTCCAGCGACGCCAGGGTATCATCGCACCGCAGCCCATGGCTTTGACGCTTTGCCCATTCTTTGTACTGATCCAAGTCCATCCCCTGGTCCAGCAGCAGCTTGGCCACGTCCACCGCACCGTTCTCCATGCAGGCGTGGAGAGCGTGATAGTCGTTAACGCCCACCCACATCCGCTTTTGCAGGAGTTCCTCCGCCATCCAGCTGTCCCGGCCCTCATAGGTCAGCATATGGAGCGTCCGCTCCGCACTGGAACCGCCAGAAATGCCCTTTTCCACCAGCATGGACATCGTGCGCCAGTCCTTGTCCATGGCGAACTGTTCCAACAGGTGGGGCGGCGCGGCGGCGATCTGCTCATCGCTGCACTGCTTGATGATCTCCCGGGCGATGTGGCGGTGATCCGCCCAGGCATAGCAGGCCATCTCGCCGTGGAAGGACGGGGACAGATCCGCCACCCGGTCTGCCGCGTTTGCCAGCAAGGCGGACACCTTTTGCGGATCGTTGATGTCAATAGCTTTCTGGCAGGCGGCGGAATAGGCCGCCTCCGGAAATTGCTCCACATCATCCAACAGGGAGCGGGTCATGCTCCGGCCCACCGCGCCGGGGCGGCCAGCCGCTTCCACCAGCAGGTCGCCCGCGTGGGCTTCCAGCACCTTGGGGTACAGCTCCAAAAAGGCGGGCAGCTCCCCGTCCCGGATCGCCAGCACTGCTTTGTCGTAGCCGCTGATATGCAGGGGCCGCTGGCCCACCGTGTCCATATAGGCGGTGATGCTGCCGGTCATGCGCCGCAGGAGCTGTTCCGTCTGGGACATGGCTTCCTCCTGCCGCTCCCGCTGTTCCACCAGCGCCGCGATGACCACTTTCTCCTCTTGCTGGCTGAGATGGACCACCCTGCCGCCAACATCATCCTCCACGCCGCCGATTTTCATGTACCGGGTGTGGGTGGCGTGATCTCCATGGACGGCCTTGGTGATGGCGGAGGCGGTGAGGAACATCCTGTCCAGGTCGTTGCCGTTCTCCCCAAGGGTCTTGCCCACGATGAAGCTTTCGGTGACACTTTTTTCCTGGGTTTTGTCGTACCACTTCAGGTATACGTCCACGTACACGCCCTCGCTGGCGCCGTAGTCCACGGTACAGAACAGGCCGGCATCCCGGGGGATCTCCTGGCCATTCTCCCACTCATCGCGCAGCAGAAAATACTCGTCCGGCAGATAGCCCGTGCCCTCCAGCCGGTGCTTCAGCTCCTGGAACACCTCCTCAGCGGTGCGCTGGCCCGCGTACTCCAGCTTCCGTGGATCATCCGCGGAGGGTCTCCAACGGTCAAATTCAATAATTTCCATATTGATCAGCTCCTCTCTACGTTTCGTAGGTTGTAAATCCTGCCGTTTTCAGCTATCCTGATATCAGAAAGGCGTGAGATATCATGGATCATTATGTTACTGGCGGAACAATCAAAAGGCTCCGCGAGGGTATGCGCATGACACAGGCTCAGTTAGCAGAACAGCTCAACGTCAGCGACAAGACAATTTCCAAATGGGAGACATGCAAGGGCCTTCCGGACATTTCACTTTTGGAGCCGCTGGCGAAAACGCTGCGCGTTTCTGTGCCAGAGCTGCTCTCTGGAGAACAGATTGTCAATCGGAATCAGGGTGCGAACTTCAAACGTGCGTCCCTGTATGTCTGCCCAGTCTGTGGGAATATCCTCTGCTCATCCGGGAATGCCCTGATCTCCTGCTGTGGGATTGTTCTGCCGCCAGTGGAGGCCGAAGGACCTGATCCGGCGCATACATTGCGGTGCGATCCAGTGGAGGACGAGTTTTTCCTGTCGATCCCCCATGAAATGACCAAGCAACACTATATTTCGTTTATGGCATTCGCCTCCTCTGGACGTTTTGAGCTGGTCAAGCTATATCCGGAAGGGAATGCCGAAACCCGTATGCCGTTGCGTGGCGGTGGAATATTATACTGGTACTGCAACCGTCACGGGCTGTTCTGCCAAAGAGTATAGAGGCGGTTCATCGTCCCCCCGCTTTCCCGAACAGCTTTTCTTTGTACTCCGGCGCGTGTACCTCCAGCAGATACCGCTCATTGCCGCACTTGTACAGGCACACGCCCCGCTGGGGATAGCGGATCAGCTCGTACTCCGAACCCTCCAGCTGGAGGTTGTCCATGTAGAACTTCCTGTCCACGCTGCCCGCGTTGAACAGAAATTGGTGGGTGGGGATGGCGAACAGGGGCCGGGTCAGCTCCCGGATTCCGTCCACGTCAAAGTCCTCCAGATTCTGGGAGGCCAGGATCAGCGCGGACTCCTTCTTCCGCACCCGCTTCAGGGTGTTGCGGATGTACTCGATGGTGGTGATATTGGACAGCCAGATATACAGCTCGTCCAGGGTGGCCACGGTGTTACCAGCGGTGAGGAGCCTATCACTGAGGAAGGACAGCACGTTGAACAGCATGGCGTCCTTCACATTTTTGCTTGCCTGCAATAAGCCCTTCACACCGAACACCAGGAACCGGCTGGACGTGATGTTGGTGTGGCCGTTGAAAAACTTGCTTTCCGCGCCCCGGCACAGGGAGTGGAGGCCCAGCAGGATCTCCTGCAGCAGCTCCCGGGGGTAGAGGGGGCTGGCCTCGTCCCCGTAGTTCTCATACGCCCCCTCGATCACGTCATAGAGGTCGGAGAGGATGGGGAACTGGCCGGGGGACAGGGCGGCGAAGTCGGTGGAATCGTCCATCCCCCACTTGGCATACAGCCGCCCCAGCATCAGCTCAATGGTGTCGATCTGGGCGTCAGAGAAATCCTTGTAGGAGCGGAAAAAATCCTTGAGGAAGCTGATGTGCTGGCTTAGGAGCGTCCGCTGGCGGAAGGTTTCCGGCGCTTCCTCATCCTGTTCGCCGTCCACGCTCCACGCCTTGGGCTCCAGCGGGTTGATGCGGTACCGCCCGTCCATCAGATCCACGAAACATCCGCCCAGGTTGGCGCACAGGTCGATCAGCTCATGTTCCGGGTCCAGGCAGATGGCGGATTTCCCGCTCTCCAGGATGTTGCAGAGCAGGAGCTTCAGCAGGTAGCTTTTGCCCTGGCCGGAGTTCCCCAGGATCAGCACACTGGCGGTGGTCTTGTCCTCCGCCCTCCGGTCCAGATCCACGATGACGTTGGAGCCGTAGCGGTCCCGGCCCACGTAGAAGCCCAGGGGGTCGGTCTTGCCGGAGTAGTTGAAAAAGTAAAGGTTCGCCACCGACCCGGCGGGCAGCACCCGCTCAAACTGGGAACCAAAGGCGTTGAACCCCGCGGGGTTGGCGGACTGGAACCCCTCCCGCTGGCGCAGCAGCAGGGGGTCTGGGGTGATTTTGGAACGGGCCAGCTCGGCGGTGACAAAATCCTTCAGGGTGGACAGCTTCGCCATGTCCGGGGCGCTGATGTCGATAAACACCGCGCAGTGGATCAGCGGCTCCCGGCTGCGGTGCATCTGGGTGACCAGGGCGGCCACGTCCTGGAGGTCACTCTCCGCCGCCACGGACTGCTGGAGGTCGTTGGTGTTGGAGCGGGTCAGGCGGTTTTTGTTGCTGGCGTTCTGGATGATCTGCTTCTCCTCGGCGGCGGTGACCTGCCGGGCGTAGAGGGAAATATTTACCCCGTCCTTGGCCCCCAGGCGGCTGAGCAGGGCCAGCTCCTCGGTAGAGGCGGCATACCCCCGCAGGGACAGGAAGGCGTGGTACGCCCCGCCGATGATGGCGCAGTCCGTGTTGAACTTCACCGCCGAGGGGGCGATCATATCCAGAAAGTCCTTGGGTCTGGGCGGGGCGGCGGGTTTGGGCGCGGGTTTCTTCTTCTGTATTTTCTTAGCCATGGCACACCGCCTCCTCGCCGTCATGATCGGGGAACGTCTCGGAGGCCATGTCCCGCTGGTAGTACACCGCCAGGATCCGCTTGATATCCTGGGTATCCGCCAGCCGGACGTGGAAGCCCCCATCCCGGAGGCTTTTCTCCGTCTGCCGGGGGTCGGCGGCGCTGTCCTTGTCCACCGGGTACACCAGGGCGAACTCCCGGGCGGAGGCGGTGGACGCCTGGATGTCATCCAGGTGGGCGGCGTCCTGCCGCAGCAGTTCCCGGACAGCCGGGAGCTGCTCCTCCTCCAGACGGCGGCGGTAGAAGTCCTGGTTGGCCTGGAAGGACTCCCGGGAGTCCAGGGCCAACAGCCGCACCGCGGGGGTGGCCCTGAGCAGGTTGGTCAGGGCGGTGACCCGGCCCCGCACCCCTTCCGGGGACAGCACGGACAGGTTGTCCGGCCTGAGCATGAAAAAGACCAGCTCCCCTTTGGCGGTTTTCACGCCGTGGTCGGTGAGCTGGCTAATGCCCATGAGCTGGCGGGTTGACTGGCGCTCCCGCAGCTCCTTTTTCTGTTTTCGGTTCAAGTCTCGTTTTCCCTCCATTCAAAATACTGCTGCTTCAAAAACAGGAAGCACATGGCGTACCGCAGGAAGTCCAGGATACTGGCGTCCTCCAGCCGGATGCTGAGAAAGGCGTAGAGCACCGTGGCGATGAGGGGCGGGACGAGGCCCAGCTGGGCCAGGGCCAGCACAGACAGAACGAAGCCCACGCCGATGACCGCCACGTCCCGCAGGGCCCACAGCCACAGGGTGGGCTTGGCTTTCAGGTTGTTGGGATAGATATAAATTTGGAACACCTCCAAGGTTTGATTTTTCATCTGGGGTTTGTTACAATAGAGCCGCACAAGGAGGTACGCCCCATGGAACAGCATGACCAATCCCGCCATCAAAGCCGTAAAGCCGCCCTGTGCGGCATGATGGCCGCGCTCACGGTGGTGATCCTGTGCCTGGGCGGGATGATCCCGCTGGCTACCTTTGCCTGTGCCATGTTGGCCATGCTGTGCCTGATCCCCGCGGTCTGCGAGTATGGGGCGGGAACGGCGGCACTCCTCTACGCCGCAGCGTCCATCCTGGCCCTGCTGCTGGGGCCGGACAAGGAGCTCGCACTCCTCTACGCGTTTTTGGGCTGGTATCCCGCCCTCCGGCCCAGGCTGGGCGGTATTCCCCGGCCCGTGCGCTGGCTGGTGAAATGCGGACTGTTCAGCGCGGCCATGGCGGTGATGTACGCCCTCATCCTGCGCCTGTTCCGCCTGGGGGCGGTGGTGGAGGAATTCGCAGGGTATTCCACCGCCATGATCCTCGGCCTGCTGGTGCTGGGCAATGTTACCTTCCTGGCCTTCGACCAGGCGCTGGCGCGGCTCACCGCCCTATATCAAAAAAGGAGGAAAACAGGATAAATGGCCGCAGCCTTTAGGCCGTGGCCATTTCCGCTTGACTCTTGTCCAGCCGCTATCCCTCCGCGCCCCCGATGGCGGCCATGGCGTCCAGGCACCACACCGCGTGTTCCCTCAGCGTCCGCAGCAGCACCATCTCCGCAGGGTTCAGCGCGTCCATCGACTCCACCCGGCCCAGGGGGTGCATCTCGATCCCCAGGGCGTGGCACTCCAGGAACACCTCGCCGGGGTGGTGGATGTGGGTATGGACGCTGGCCTCGCCCCAGTGGGGGACTTCGGCCTGGTAGCTCTCGCTGGCTGCCTGCCCGGACTGGGCCCTGCGGGTGCGGTCATTCCAGGTCAGCGCCATGGCCCGCCGCCCCCTCCCGCTCCGCCTCGTCCAGCGCCCGCTGGATCAGCCCCAGCACGAACTCCTTCTGGGTCAGCTTTTTGCCGGTGCGGCGGCTCTCCTGTTCCAGCAGTTTCTTCAGCCGAATGAACATTTCCTCCGGCATTTGGAAGGCCATGGTTCGCATCCCTTTTTCCATCTTCTCTGTCCCTCCTTCATAATAGTTGGTCAGCAGTTCGGTGATGTACGCGCTCAAGGTCATCCCGGCCTGCTCCTGCGCCGTCCGGACCCGGCTGTGGAGCTCTGCCGGGATCATGGCGCACAGATTTTTTTGGTTCTCTGCCATTGTGTGTCCTCCTTCCGCGCTTTGGTAAGGGCAAGTATACCGATAACCGGGCAGCAATGCTATTCACCATAAGCAACGAAGATTTGATTAAAAACGAAGCAAAACCAACAGTTACCCGGCGCGCAAAACTAACGCCATCCCGTGCATCAGGTACTCCACACACGGGATGGCGACCGAGTTGCCCAGCGCCCGGTATCTGGGCGAGTCCGCCGCGCCGGGCAGGGCGGTCCAATCATCGGGATAGCCCTGTAAACGCTCGCATTCCCGTGGGGTGAGGCGCCGGATCAAAAGGGGTGCTTCCACGATCAGCTTATCCTGCGAGACGTACTGGGCGTTGGGGCCTTTGCTGTCGCTGCTGGTGAAGGTACCGACAGTTTCCTGATAAATCAGGTCGGTGGCCTCCTTCTGCTGGCGGGAACTCTGGGTGGAGGCCACGCCGCCCTCTTGGAATTTGTCGCACCGCTGGCGGGCAAAGACGGCGTGGTGGTCGGTGGCGGTCAGGGTGTAGGCGATGTCCTCCTGTACCCCAAGGCCGTTCCCGCCGTTCTCCGGCTGGCGGTCGATGGCGTTCCCGGTGATGCAGAACACCTGCGGTTCCTCCTGGGCCACTAACGGGAGGTTGTTCCCGCCTGTGCCAGCCCTGGCAGACAGGGTGAGCGCCACTTTATGGGGGCCGGTGTAACGGACCCCAATCCCATGGTTTTCAAAAACTAACGGTTGGTGCCCATGCTCTTGCGCCCGGAGCGTCCCCGCAATATTTTCCGAGCAGGACATGACACCGCCACCCTGGTCGTTCAGGCAGATCAAGGGCAGATGGGCGCCCATCTGTGCCCGGAGGGTGGGCGTCATATTTTGGGTGAGATCCATGCGCTGCCCGCCATGGTCGGTCAGGCACAACACTGAGGGCATCATGTTACCGCTGGGCGCGGCCTTCAGGGTGGGGGCCAGCTCCTCATGGTATCCGATCCCTCCGGCAGACGGCCCCGCCCCCGCACAGAAGCCAGCGGCAAAGACCCGCCCGCCCGGTTTGGCCTCGCCGCTGTTGATGGTGGGGGACACGCCCTCCGGTGCGGTGATCCGGGCCTGCTGGGTGTCCCAGGGGGTGAGGCACGTTCTTGGCTCCGCCTCATCGGCATCAAACACCAACCCTCCCGGATTCCGGCCACCACAGCCGTCTGCCCCTGCCAGCGTTGGCGCGGTGCCCTCCGGTGTGAAAACGCGGGTCTGCTGGGTATCCCAGGGATTGAGGCAGCCAGCCACATAAGTTTGTTGTTTTACCCCAGGCTGCGCCGAAAGCGCCCCTGCCACGTCATGCAGGTCACGGACTTCATCCCTCTGATTTGTTGCAAAGGCTGTGACGAATGTCTGCATCTGCATATTGTTAGTTGCCATCAGCGCCCCGGCGGTCTCCCCCAGGTCGATGGCCTCGTCCCTCTGATTCATATGGAATGCCAGCGGCGGCTCCAGCGGCGTGAGGTACACCGTCAGCCCCGCCTGTGCTTTCAGCGCGGCCTCCAGCTGGGGCGGCAGGGGCTTGCCCCGCTCACGGGCCCGGCGCAGGATACCCAGGCAGGCTTTCCGGGATAAATAATATTTGCGGGGCGGTGAGTCCTCCAAAATCTGCGATAAGGAAGATACGCGCCCTTCTCTGGGCGAGACCCCAGTGTTGAGCGTCCATGACCCGCCAAGCCAGGGAGAAAGAAGTTCCCAGTATGATTCGCCCAGCAAATTGCCATGGCCAGGGGTAAGGTCGAGGGATAGAAACGGTATCGCAATTAATTTTGCAGATTTCTTCGAGGACGATCCGGAAGTCCTCCCCCTTCGGGGTTCCCGAGCTGAAAGCGCCGGGCACGTTTTCCCAAGCGAGGAACCGAGGTCGAATAAAACGAGCTGTTCTCCCTCTTTGCACATCTGCCGCTCTCATCTCCTTTACAATACGGATTTGTTCCATAAAAAGCCCGGAACGGGCCCCTGCGAGGCCGGAACGGGTACCGGCAACGCTAAGATCCTGGCATGGGCTGCCACCGCAGATGATGTCCACCGGGGGCAGGTTGGCCCCGTCCAGTTTGGTGATATCCCCCACATGGATCATGCCGGGGAAGTGCTTTTTGGTCACCTGGATGGGGAACGGCTCGATCTCGCTGGCCCAGACGGGGGTGATCCCGTTGCGCACCGCCGCCAGCGGGAAGCCGCCGATCCCATCGAATAGGGAGCCCATGGTTAACATGGCGCATCCATTGTAGGACCGTGGGGCTGGCGCTGCTCCTCCACATGGGAGTCCTCTTTGGCATCCAACTCTCTATTTTGAATTTCCCAGATCATATGCCCAATTTCGCCGCTGTGGTCATAGCCTGTGATTTCAGCCTCCCAGTAGCCGAGCATCACTTCCAGCGGATCGTCGAACTGGATAAGAAAGGCAGCAGTCTCATCTGTACAGGCTTCTACCAATTCCTCTTTGAGCTGCTGGGCAGCGGTAATTTCCGGTGCCAGTATAATCAGCTCATCGGCAGTCTTGGTCCGGAGCTGGATCAGATAGCTGTTGTAATTCTGATCCAGCCGCTCCTGCAAAGTTTTAAGCTGATCTATCATTTTCTGTATCACTCCTTCCGGATTATTTGCTCACCACCGAGGCAATGACCTTGGTGGTATTCACCGCCATTTGGGCGGTGTGGACGGCGGAGGTCAGGCTGGCGCGGGTGGAGGTGTCCAGCCCGAAGGCCCCGGCGATCCGGGGGACTTCCCCCGCGGACAGCATCAGCCCCAGCCCCAGCAGGGCGTGGTCGTTGAACACCATCAGCCCCGCCACCAGGATGGTGGCCTGCAAAAAAGCGGTGAGGCACAACGCGATTACCTGCTTGCACCACTGGGTGAAGCCGTCACTGTAGCCCCTGGGGACGCTGAACATATACAGCGCCCCCACCGCAATCTGGATGAGCAGGATACCGCCCCGCTTCAGGTTGGCGAAAAACACCTTGATCACGGCGTAGGCCATCAGGATCACGCAGAACAGCATCATGATGGGGTTGAAGGACGGCCCATTAAAAATGAAATCCACCCCGGAGGCGATGAGCCCATCCGGGGTGGTGAGCTTGGCGATCAGGTTCTGCCCCAGCGCCCCGATGTCGCCCAGCCCGGTGATGCCAGCGGTGAAGCTGGCCTGCAGCGATACGGACAGGGCGTAGAGCCGGACGGGGACGGTGGAGAACAGGCTCACCGCCATGAACCCCTTGAGGCAGTTGATGGCGGTGTGGCGGAGATTGCCCCGGCCCGAGGAATACTCAATGCCGAACTCGAAGCCGGACACCACCAGGCTCACCCCGAACAGGGCCCAGCCCAGTTGGTTGAAAAACGTGACCATGGCCTGCACCCAGGGCAGGTCAAACAGCTCCACCCCCATGTTGCCCATGAGGGCGAAAAACGCGCCCAGGAAGCCCACCGCCTGGCTGTACGCCCAATCCAGCAGCTCGTCCAGGATGGTGGACGCGACAAAATCCCAAATAAAAATGACATTCACCTCTCTCTGTGATATAATGATGCCCCCGGCATTCGGTGCTGGGGGCATTTGCGCCAATGGAGCGGGGGCGAGCCTATGACCTACAGCGAGTTCAAGACCCAATACCACATCCGCCTGAACCCCCAGCAGGAGGCGGCGGTGCGGCAGGTGGACGGCCCGGTGCTGCTCCTGGCGGTGCCTGGGAGCGGCAAGACCACCGTGCTGGTCACCCGCCTGGGTTACATGATCTGCTGCAAGAGCATCCGCCCGGAGAACATCCTCACCGTCACCTATACCGTCGCCGCCACAAAGGACATGAAGGCCCGGTTCGTCCGCTTTTTCGGGGAAGAACACGCGGACAAGCTCACCTTCCGCACCATCAACGGCCTGTGCGCGGTGGCCATCCGCTATTACGCGGGCAAAAAGGGCGCCCAGCCCTTCGCCCTGGCGGACGATGAGGCCCGGCTCAACGCTGTGGTCCGGGAGCTGCTGTCCAAGGGCGGGGGCGGGTACCCTTCAGACCAGCAGGTGAAGGAGGCCCGCACCCACATCACCTTCTGCAAGAACATGATGCTTTCTGACGCCGAGGTGGAGGCCCAAAGGGTAGACGGCATGGATTTTCCCGCCGTCTACAAGGGTTACCAGGCGTTCCTGCTGAAAAACCATCTCATGGATTTTGACGATCAGATGGTGTTCACCTACCGCATTTTCCGGCAATATCCGGATATTTTGGCCCACTTTCAGCACCGCTGGCCCTTTCTCTGTGTGGACGAGGCCCAGGACACGTCCAAAATTCAGCACGCCATCCTGCGCCTGCTGGCCTCCAAATCCCGCAACATCTTCATGGTGGGGGACGAGGACCAGAGCATCTACGGCTTCCGGGCGGCCTGGCCCCAGGCCCTGCTGGAGTTTGAGAATACCTATCCAGGGGCCAAGGTGCTGATGATGGAGACCAACTACCGCTCCACCAAGTCCATCGTGGAGGCGGCGGACGCCTTCATCCAGCGCAACGAGAGCCGCCATCCCAAGCATATGCGCACGGACAACCCCCAGGGGGCGCCCATCAGGAAGGTGGCGCTGGCGGACTACAACCGGCAGTACCGCTATCTGCTGAAGGTGGCGCGGAACTGCAAGGAGCAGACCGCCGTCCTCTACCGCAACAATGACAGCGCCCTGCCCCTTATCGACCTGCTGGAGCAGGAGGGTATTCCCTACGCCTGCCGCCAGCGGGAGGGCTTCTTCTTCACCAGCCCCGTCGTCCGGGACATCACCGATATGCTGGAGTTCGCCTTCAACGATTCCGACTGGGAAAAGTTCCTTCGGTTCTACTATAAGCTCGACTTCAAGGTGAAAAAGCCTGTGCTGGCGGGGATGCTCCGTGGCATGGCCGAGGATGAGTCGGTGTTCGACCGCCTGCTGGCCAATGAGGGACTGGAGCCCTGGCAGTACGGGAAACTCCGGGCGCTCCAGACCTACTACTCCAAATTTCCCCAGCTCGCCAGCTTCGCCGCCATCCAGCGGCTGGTGAAGTTCATGGGCTACGGGGACTATCTGCGAGAGCAGAAGATGGACACCACCCGGCTGGACGTGCTGCTGTCCCTGGCCAACCAGACCCCGGTGACGGGGGAGTTTCTCCTGCGTCTGCGGGAACTGAAGGACACCATCGAGGGCATGGAGCCCGACCCCGCCTGCCCCTTTGTGCTGTCCACCATCCACGCCAGCAAGGGGCTGGAATACGACCGGGTGATCCTGATCGACGCGGTGGACGGCACCTTCCCCTCAGACCCGTTCCCCTACGATGACGAGGGAAGGTCCGCGCTGGAGGAGGAGCGGCGGCTGTTCTATGTGGGGGCCACCCGGTCCAAGCGGGAGCTGGATCTGCTGTGCTATGAGGGCAAGTTTGGGGAGCCCGCTGGTGCTGGACATACCTTCATTGACCAGCTTCTGGGCGAGGAGCGGCCCGCCGCCGAGCCCCAGTTTATCCCCCAGCCCAAGCCGAAAAAGGCCAAGGCAAAGCGCCAGGATTATGACAGCGGCCCCACCCCGGCCCAACTGGCGAAGCAGCAGGAGGACTTTATGGCTGGGTCCGAGGTGGTGCATACGCAGTTTGGAAAGGGCGAGATTTTGGGCCGTCTGGGCAGTATCGTCCTCATTGCCTTTGAGGATATTGATGATGTGAAACGGGTGGACCTGACTACCTGTCTCAAAAAAGGGCTGATGAAGCTGGCGGGGCACTGAGCGGTCAGATGCCGATGATGGTCCAGATATAGGTGGGAGCCAGGAGGACAAAGACCAGACAGGCAAACAGGATGGCGGGACCGGCCCACTCGAACTGGCCATGCTTGCGGTAATCGAAGTAGGCCATCCCCAGCTTGCCGAAGAAAGCGATGGCCAGGATCATGTCCAGGGCGGGGAAGACCACGTTGTCCACCACGGTCTTGATCTGGCCCGCGGCGTCCTTCCAGGTGCTTTCCACCACGTCGGCCACGCCGGAGCCGCCGCTGGAGGCAGCGAACGCCGGGGCGCAGCACAGGGCGCACAGCAGCAGGGCCAGGAGCATAGGATAGATACGGATACGGGACTTTTTCATATTGTTTTCCTCCTATCAGGTGTGGGAGGGCCACCCGAATGGGTGGCCCTCCATTTCTTTGGCTTAATAGCCAGTTTTGGGGAGCGAGGGAATGATGGGCTTGCCGTAGACCTTGGTGGTCCAGCGGGTCACCGCCTGGATCCACTGGCCGTTGTACACGCCGCCCACATCGGCGGCGTTGGTGAAGCTGCTGCCGCCCTTCACCGTGGACAGCACCTTGCAGTCCACCTTGGGGGCCTCCACCTGGCGGAAGTTGGCGGGCACCACGCCGAACACCAGCATAAACTCGGTGACATACTCGTTGGAGGCCAGGCCCAGGGCGGTGGGGGAGGCGTCCAGCGTGTAATTCTTCGCCGTGGACAGGTTGTCGTACATGGTGCGGTACTCGCCATTGCTCAGGTTGGTCTTGTACACCACCTTATAATTGCCGGGGGCGTTGTAGGTTCCGGTAAAGATCTTGTACAGCCGCACCGCCTGTACCGGCAGCGTGTCCCTCCAGTAGAAGGAGGTGAGCGCGGTGGTGGAGTTGTTGCCAATGTCGCTGAAGGTGTACCGGATGCCCTGGCCCGGCATGACCTCGGCGTAGCCGGTCTTTTTGATGCTGACGTTGGTGGACAGGGCCTTGTTGGTCATGGCCACCTTGACGATCTGCCCGGCGTGCTCGATCTCCGCCTCGATGGGGGTCTTGTCCAGGCCGTAATGGTCCGCGGCCTTGGACTCCACGATCTTGTACCGGCCCAGAGGCAGGGGCTTGGACACGGCCACGCCGTTTTTGTCCGTGCGGACGGTGTCCACCAGATTCCCGGTGCGGTAGTGATAGATCTCGAACTCGGTGCCGGGGATGGGGGTGCCCGCGGGCCAGCCGTTCATGGAGTTGTAGTCCTCGGAGGTCTTTTTGATCTGGATCTGGCCTGTAATCGGAGTGTTCTGCCACTCAATGAGGGTGACCTCGCCCGCCTTGACGTAGACCGTCTTGCGCTGGGTGTCGGGGATATAGCCCTCATTCTCCAATTCGCGCAGGTAGTAGCGGCCACCATCCGTCAGGTCCTCGATATATACATAGCCCTGATCGTCCGAAGTGTATTGACCCACAGGCCGGTTCGCGCTATCATAGAGGAGGAAATCCACCCCATAAAGGCCCTCGCCGGTGACAGAATCGGTTTTGTGAATCAAAATCCCTGAAAAAGCCTTGTTTTCCACCGTCAAAGTGGTGTTTTTGCCGTCCTTCATGTTGAAGGTGTGGCGGGTGGAGTCCAGCCGGTACTCCTTGGGGCACTCGGTTTCCACGGCGTAATAATTGCCCGCCTCCAACTGGAGCGTAGCGCGGCCCTCGCTGTCCGTAGTAATGGTGTCGATGAGGGCATCGTCATCGGCGCGGCGAATCTCGAAGGTCACGTTGGGGATGCGCTTTTCCTTGTTCCCCTCCACCACCTTGATGAGCTCGAAGTTGCCAGCCGGGGCGTTATAAAATACCAGATATTGCGTGTCATTGGGGTTCACTTGGACCGTCTGGGTCTGGGTAGCGGGATCGATAGAGTACCCAGGCAAGCTCTTGACCTCTTTTGCGATAATGGTGCCGGTGATGCCAGAGATCCGGATCTCCCCGTTGGCGTCCGTCTGATACAGTCCCTTGGAGGACAGGTGGCCGTTGTCGTAGTCCACGTAGGAGCCGTCCGCGTAGGTCAGATGGAACTGCACATTTGCCAGGGGTTTCCCGCTGACCTTGTCCTTTTTCTGGATCACGAGGGTCCCGGCGCGCTCGTTCCAGAAGATCAGCTCAGGGGCCCTTTCCCCCGCCTTGATCTTGATGGTCTTGGGCTCGCCGTCCAAGACAAAGCCCTCCACCGTGGCGATCTCACGGGCGGTGACGGTAGTACCGGGCTCCAGCCCCTCAATCACGATCTCGCCCGCGGAGTTGGTGTAGAAGGTGCCGTCGCCGGAACCCACGGGCGTGCCGCTGCCCTCGGTCACCTTGAAGCACACCCCAGCCAGCGGCTCCCGGTTGGTCCCTTTGATGTACTTCCGGATCGTGAGGGTCATCTTGGGATCGTTCTCGAAATCCAGGCCGTTGCCGCCGCCCGTGCCGGGGGTGACAGCGCCCGTGCCGCCGCTGGTGACGGTGTTGGCCCCGCTTTTCAGCGTGATCGTCTGGGGCGTGGTGTTGAGGACGTGGGTGTCCGGCACCTTGTACTCCGTTACCACCACGGTGGAGCCGGGCAGGAGGCCGCTGACGGTGACCGTCCCGTCCCGCCCGGTGGTATACCGCCCGACCAGCTCGCCGCTGGCGTACTTCACGGTGAAGGTGGTGTTGGGGAGGGGCTTCCCCGTGACGGAATCCACCTTGGACAGCGTCAGGGAGCACAGGGGCGTGTTGTAAAAATAAAGGCTCTGCGTGTCACCGTCCGGGTTCACCACCACCGTCTGGCTGCGGGTGTTGGGGTCGATGGCATAGCCGGGGGCGCTGGACACCTCAGTGCAGATGATGGTGCCGGTGATCCCGGACAGGACGATCTGGCCCTCCTTATTCGAGGTATACAGGCCGTTGGAGGAGAGCTGGCCGCCCGCCGCGTCCACCACCTTGCCGTCCGCGTAGGTCAATTTGAACTGGGCCCCCTCAATGGGGGATTTGTCGGCGCTGGACAGCTTGTGGATCACCAAATTCCCCAGCTTTTTGTTCCTGAATTCCAGCTTTACCGTCTCCCCGGGCTTTGTTTTGATGGTCTGGGGTGCATCGTCCAGCAGGTAGCCCTCCTTCTGGCGGGTTTCCTTCACCACCAGCGTCAGGTTGGGGTCCAGGTTCTCAATCAGGATGGTGCCCGCGCGGTCCGTCACGTACTTCCCGTTGGCGTTGCCCAGAAGGGCGCCATCGCTGGTGGTGACCAAAAATTCCACGTCACTGAGCGGGGTGCCGTCCCGGGCGTCCACCTTGGAGATCAGGAGGGAGGACTTGGGGGAATTCCCGAAATAGAGCTGCACCACGTCCTGCTGCTTGCCGGAAATGTAGGCCGTCTGGGGCGCGGCGTCCACGATGTGGCCGCTGTCACTGGCAAGTTCTTCAACGATATAGGCCCCTGCCTGGAGGCCGGTGACGGTAAAGGATCCGTTTTTCATCGTCCGGTAGGTGCCGATGACGGTGCCGCCCGTGCCGGAAGTCCCGGACAGGTACTTCACCTGGAAAATGGCGCCCTCAACCGGCTCCCCGGTGATCCGGTCATATTTATACACCACCAATGCGGACAGGGGGATATTCTCCACCTGGACGGTCTTGGTCTCGCCAGCGGCCAGATAAAACTCGTGATCCGCCTGCTTGATGGAGTACCCGGAGGGGGCTTCCAATTCGGAAATTTTGAACCAGCCGGGGTCGGTGTGCTCCAGCACGATCTCGCCGTTTTCATTGGAATAGAACGTGCCCAGGTCATGATAGTCCCCGGTTTTGGTCTCGCCGGAGGCCCGCCAGATCTGGAACTTGGCGTGGGCCACGGGGTTCTTCGTGATGGAATCCACCTTCAGAATTTTGAGGGTGGGCTTGACCAGGTTGGTCAGCTCGATGGTGGTGGTGCGGTTTTCTTCCAGCTGGACCACGTGGACGGTATCGTCCAGCACGTAGTTCGGGGCCGCCGCCACCTCAGAAATTTTATAGGCGCCGGGCCGGACGCCGTCCTTGCCCTCCAGCACGATGAGCCCGTCCTTGTCGGTCTGGCGGCGGTCCGAGAAGCCGCCGTTGACCTCCTCGATCAAAAAAGTGGCCCCGCTGACCGGCTTCCCCGTCTGCCCATCCAGCTTCAGGAGCCGGATGCCGGGCCGGGTACTGTTGACGAAATCCACCACGATGTCCTTGTCCTTCCCGCTGTCGATCCAGACGGTCTTGCGGTTGTTGGTGTCCAGGATCCACGGGGAGGGGACAGCGGTTTCCTCAATCTCATAGCACCCGCTGGGCATGGACTCCAGCACCGCTTTGCCGTCCGCCCCGGTGACCACATCGTTCTCATAGCCCAGGTTCACGCCCCGGATGTGGAAGCTGGTGTTGGGGATGGGCTCACCGCTCTCCGCGTCCCGCTTCGAGATCGTCAGCGACCGCTTGTGATGGTTGACCTTGGTGACCACAATGGTCTGCTCCCCCTGGAGATCCTCAGCGTCCACATGGACGCCAACGGGGGATTTGTCGCAGTCCATGCCAGCCGGGGCGGACACCTCCACAAACTCATAGTGGCCCTCGGTGACGTTGCTGACGGTGATGGTGCCATCCGCCTGGGTCTCCTCGGTGGAGATAATCTGGCCGTCCCGCAGCACCAAAAAAATGGCCCCGGCCAAGGGCTGGCCACCCTCGTCCACCTTCTTCAGCACGACCTTGACCTTGGCCGAATTTTCAAAAACCAGGCTGACATCGGTTTTGCCGTCCCACACGAAGGGCTGCTTGACCTTGGACACGTCAGAGCTGAGGATGAAGCCCTCCGGTGGGGTGATCTCCTCCGCCAAAAACGCCCCGGTGGGTAGTTTGGAGAAGTCCAGATCCTCTTTCAGAATATAGCCGCCGTCCTTGGTGACGTACTCCCCGAAAAAGCTGCCGCCATCGTCCAGCTTGACGGAGGTAATGCGGATGACCGCGCCGGGGATGCCCACGGTGGGGTTGTCCGCGTCAACTTTTCTAATGGAGCCGGTACCGGGGGTAGTGGTTGTCGTGGTTGGCTCGTTGTAGAAGGTGAAGGTGTTGCTGACAGAATTGTTGGGCATCACCGTCACGGTCTGGGACGCGGTCTGGGCCACGTAACCCTCCGGCACGTCCTCCTCCGTAATGGTGTACTGCCCCGCGGTGAGGTTGTCCGCCTCGGAGGTCAGGGTGATGGTGCCGTCCGCGCCGGTCTGCCGGGTAACGGAAAAGTCGCCGGAGCCGTCCGCGCTCTCCACGGTAAAGGTCACGCCGGACAGGGGCTTGTTGGTGCCCGCTTCCAGTTTCTTCACCGTCATCTGGAGGGGGTCGCTGTCATCGTCCGGGCCGGGGACAGCCACCAGCAGGTGCTGCATGGGGGTGCCGGACTGGCCCGCCAGTTTCCAGGGCTGGGACTTGTCCCACTCATAGATCCACAGGTGGTAGTCGTGGAAATACTCGGGGTGTTCCAGCACCATGTTGACCCCGGTGGCGATGTAGTCGTAGGCGGAATAGCCGGTTTTGCCGCCGTCGCTGCTGTCGATGATGCTGTGGGTGCCGATTTTGCTCCAATCCTTGATCCAGGAGGACTGGCCGTAGGTCTCATGGTACAGTTTCATCGCCGCCACAAATTCCTCGGCGGCCTGCTCGATGAACCCCTCCCGGTTGGAGTTGACGTCGATGATGATGCCGTGTTCGTAGTACCAGCTCATTGCCTGGGCCACGAGGAACCAAATATCGGACCAATACTGGGTCCAGGTTTCCAGCCCCCGGGCATTGCCCGCGGCGGTGAAATCGCCGTAGGTACAGGAGTAGATGTAGGTGAGCAGAACCTTCAGCGAGGCGCTGTCCGCCTCGTTCTTGAAGTTCCACTTCTGCCCGTTGGCGGCGGGGCCCAGGGTGCCCTTCTGATAGGCGCACAGGGCGCGGGTGGCGCCGAAGCCGGGCACATCAACCTGCTCGTTGAACACATAGGGCAGGCCCACGTTGTTGATGGTGCTGCTGGCCGCCTTGTAACGCACGGATTTCCCACCGATGGTCATGTAGGCGGAGGACTTCTGGGTGATGGAGCCGGGGGCGCTGTCCAGCCCTTCAGCGGCGAAGGCGGACAGGGGCAGGACGCCCAGGATGCACACCAGTGCCAACAGAAGGGACAGGGCGCGGTTGATGATCTTGTTTTTCAAAGCGATTCCTCCTTGAAATGACGGGGGCCGGGCCGCGTAAGCAGCCCGGCCCCGCCTTTCGGGAGGAGGACTGCTTCCACAGTCCGGCCAGTTTTTTGATGATGTATTCAGTTGGGGTAGCGGGTGTAGAGGGTATAACCAGGCTGCTCCTCCAGCCACCAGCGGAAGTATTGCCCGCCCCAGCGGGTCTTGTTGTTCGTCCCGCTCTCGGTGACTTTGATGTACTCGCCAGTCTTGTCCAGAACCACCACCACATGGCCGGAGGTCTCGGTGTCGTACCGCACCAGGTCGCCGGGGCGGATCTGATCCCAGGCTGGCTGTTCCACCCGCCGCCAGGGCAGGTCCCCGAAGGCGGCGTCGGAACACAGGGTAGCCCAGCCGGAGCAGTGGATGCCCCGGCCATATGGCCCGCCGCTGGTGGAGCGGTAGGGCGTAGGGTAGACGGAGCCGGTGGGGTAAATATCCCGGAGTCCTTTGATTACAGCCTGTACGCTTTCCTCCGTGATGGCTTGGGGGGCGGGCGTGGATGGTAAGGGCTGGACAGGGGCGGTCACCTCCTCGGTGTAGGGGGCGTCCGGGTCGATATGGACGGTGTTGGTGTCGGCGTCATAGGTCACGCCGAAGTCCGCCGCCCTGCCAATGTCCCGGAGCTTGACGAAGTTGTTGCCATGGATCTGATATGCCTCGAACTCCACCCGCTGCCCGCTGACATAGAAGGTTTGGGTGGTGGGGCGGGCGGTGAGGGCCTCCGCCGCCGCCTGGGCGGCGGGGCCGCTGAGGGCGAGGCCCGCCAGGATGCCGATCCCCATAAAAACCGCTTCTTTTGTCCTGCCCATAACTGTTCCTCCTTAAAAATTTGTGTGCTTGTGTCAAGCAACACAATACCGAAGAAACAGGAAGAAAGCTACAACTTTTGAAGCGAACTATGGAGAAAAAGCGGGGCCAAAACGAAGCATATTACACAGTTTCCACGGCGGTGACCTGCCAGCGGTAGGCGGGCTGGTCGTTGACGCACGTATACAGCGTTACCATGTTGGCGGCGGTGGGTTCCAGGCCGCTGACGTCATTGACGGACACCTTGGACACGCCGGTGACAGCATAGGCGCGTGTGCCCAGCTTGGTGGTGAAGGTGATGGTATCGCCTACCTTCAGGGTATGGATCTTGCCAAAATCGTTGCGTACCCCCCGGTTGTGGCCCGCGACAGGCACGTTTCCTGCCCAGATGCTGGTGCCCTCGAAGTGGCCCGCGCCCTTGAGGAGCGGGGCGCTTCCCGTACCTTCGAACACCTTGACGATAAGGCCGATGGAGGGGATCTTCAGGGTGCCCAGGCTGCCATCGCTGTAATAGAGATCGCTGGTGACCTCGGTAAAGCCCGGCGTGGTGGAGGGGGAGGTGCTGGTATCGGTGATGGGATAGACGCCCGTGGTGCCGGGGACAGTGGTAGTGCTGCCGGAAGCAGGGGGCGTGACCACAGCCACGTTGCCGTTCACCTGCCCAGCCCCCGCCATCTGGGAGGGGACCAGGTTGGGGGTCAGGTACTCCCCGGTGTTCAGCATATAGCTGGAGGGCGTTCCGAAGCCAGGCGGGATCAGGGCGGCGTTCTTGGACACGTCCTCGTTCTTCATGGCCCCGCCATCGGCGGTGACCACCGGCTCAAAGGAGGTAGGTTTCCCATACTCGGGATTGTCGGGGGCGTTGATGTTATACTCCAAAGCATGGGCCGGGAGCGCCAGCGCGCACATGGTACACAGGCACAGCATGGTGGAAAGCAGGGTTTTCAGTTTCTTCATTGGCTGTCCTCCTCGGTTTCATAGCCGCCCTCGCGGCGCTTCTTGATGAACAGGGCCACGCCGGTGCCGCCGCCGATGGCCGCGACCACGCCCAAGGGCACCAGCACATAGCCCCAGTGGAACCGGACGGGCGCGGCGGGCTCCTGCACGTCGGCGCTGGGCTCGGGCGTGGGGTTGGGCTCTGCGGGCACCAGCGGCGTGCCCTCGAAAATGGCCACATACCGCACCTTGTTCAGGGCGATGCGGCTGACCGTGCCGCTGTACTCGGCGGTGACCACGTAGCCCTTCACGTAGGAGCTGGTTGCGCTGCCGGTGTAGGTGGCGATGGCGGTGAAGCGGTCGCCCACGGCATAACCGTCCTCGTTGGCGGTGTTGTCGGTCTGCCAGTCGATTGAAGCCAGCTCCAGGGTGCGCCCGTTGTCCGTGATCTCTTTGGGGATGTAGGAGGTGTCCTGCCCAGCCAGGCTGGGATAGGAACGGGTGGCGGACACCTGCCGGGTGGAGCTGCCGTAGCCCGCCACATCCACCTGGACGGTGTCCAGCTTCAGCGACAGGGTGCCCGTCAGCCCGTCCTCGGTGGTGAACTCCCGCTGGGCGGGCAGCAGGGCCAGCACGGACTCCATGTCCTTGGACTTGCTGTCCAGGGTGACGGTCTCGGTGTGGAACCGCTCCTCCCGCTCCGGGAACTCCTGCTTCAGCAGGTCGGTGAGGGTGTAATGGAAGCCCTCCTGCTGGAAGTCGGAGCGGGAAATGCCCGCGGGGTCGTCCTGGGGGCCCAGGTCGTACACCTTGCGGATCTGGGCGCCGTCCTCGCTCCGGGAGACGGACGTGGGGTAGCAGGGGGTGGGCGGCACAGCCGCCAGTACAGTGGGGGCCAGCGAGGCGGTGAGGGCCAGCGCCAGCAGGGTGGGGATGATTTTACGCTTCATGATTCTTCCTCTTTTCATTCTTATTTTGGTCAAGCCGCTCCTGGGAGCGGCGCGCCAACAGGTGAAATTCCCACGGATTCACTTGCAGGGACTTGTAATTGCCCCGCCCATCCATGCCGTGGGCGCTGATGTGGGTGACCAGGGGATATTGGGCGGCATCCTGACTGGCGCGGAAGCGCCGCTTAAATTCTGCGGCGGACAGCCTGCCCGCCCCTGCCACATAAAGCCACTGTGCGGCGGTGTTGAGGTCGCCGGGCTCATCGGGCCACAGGTACCGATCCCGCAGGGCGCGGGGAAGCTTGTCCCGGTCCGGGGCGGGGATGATGCAGCGCCGGTACTGGCAGTAGCGGATGTGCAGCCGGGAGGCCAGCTCCTGGGCCGCCTCCATGATCTGGGGGTCGGACTTCCACAGCGGGAACTCCAGGAACCGCAGCGCCATCACGTCCTCGCCCTCCCGGTCATTGGGGAACAGCGGCAGACACTGCACCAGGTCGATGGAGTCTGTGCCCCTCTGGAGGCCCAGGGCCTTTTGGTTGGCGGCGGGCAGGGTTCTGTAAGCCCGGATGGCATCGGGCAGGGACCGAAAATGATGGATGTCCAGCGTTCCCTTCCACAGATTATCCACCACGTAGAATTGCAACATGGCCATCACCTCAGTTCCATGCCGTCCTGGGCGGGGCTGTCCGTCCGTTCCTGGCTGTGATCAGCCTGTTTCTGGGTGGTGCCGCGCAGCTCCGCCAGCTTCTCCGCCGCCCAGTCCGGCAGATGCTGTTCATCCAGCACACCCAGGAAATCGGCTCGATTCCAGCGGGTTTTCTCTCCATCGCCCAGGCAGGTGGCGTACACCGCCCGTCCGCTGGCGGTGGGGGAGCAGCCAAAGCCCATTTCACCAAGCCACAACTGGTTTTGGGCAGACCAGCACTCGTCCTTCATCCTGTCCGGGCGCAGGACCAGCACCTTCCCGGTGAAATCCTGATCCGCGCCGCCGCAGTGTTCCGGGCCGAACATCCCCAGTTCCTGGTACTCGGCGTGGACCTGCTGGACAAACTGGGCCAGCAGGGTGCTGTCCGCCCGGATTTTGAACTCGCCGTTGGTTTTATCGGGCGGGACACAGGCCGTCCGCGCCCAGTGGAGGGCGTCCGGGTCGAACTCCTGGGTGCTGGCGCCGCACAGGGTATTGGACAGCACGAACTGCACCCGGAGGACCCCCCACTGCTTTAGGGCAAATTGGGCGGTGTCCGGCTCCAGCTGGCCCTGCCGCGCGTGGGTGTCGATGAGGCCGCTGAGGTTTCTGGCGCAGGAAATATTGGCCCGGTGGCTTTCCCTCCATCGCTCCAGCTCGCCCTCCCGCTTGGCTTCCTCCCGGGAATAGGGGTACAGCGCCTCAGCCATGATGGACCACCCCGCTGTCCAGCATCATCAGCTCATCCAGGCCGCCCGCGCACGCCCCCATCCCCTCCAGCATCCGCCGCACCGCCGGGGGGACGTCGGTGATGTCGTGCCGCTGCCCGCCGTCAGTGATGTGGGCCACGCCGTCGCGCACCTCCACATGGAGCTTGTTTCCCTCCGGGATACCCATCTCCGCCCGGATCTCCTCGGACAGCTCCGCTTCCGGCCCATACATCCCCTCATAGGGGCACCCGTCCGGGCAGCCCTCGCAGGGGCCGCAGGCGTCCTTCAGCTTGCCCAGGAACTCCCCCGCCAGACAGGCCAGGGCGTCGATGGCGCGGACCGTTTGCAGCGCAGTCATGCTCGCGGGCACCGCCACCAGCAAGTCCTTCTCCACCCGGAAACCCAGGACCTCGCCGGGGTCGAAGCCGCAGATATCCACGACCTCGCCGGGGAGCGTAAGCTCCTTCTGCCGATTATGATTCTTCATGTTCGTGTTCCTCCTCGATTTTCGTTGGTTCATGGATCAGCTGATACGTTCCTCCGCCGCCTCTGTCCTCGCCGCGCTGGAACAGGTCGAGCTGCCAGCCCCGGTCCGAGCCCAGGGCGCGGGGGTCGTAGTTGGTCATCACCACCTCCTCGTACTCGCTGCCCGCCGTCTGGGACATGCTGTTGGGCCGCGTGGTGTGGAAGATGTAAAAATCCCGGTACAGATCGCAGATGAAGGGGCAGTAGTTGTAGGACACCATCACCAGCCCCTTGCACCGTGTCAGCGTGTCGTGGAGCCGGATATGGTCGGTCTTGGGGAAGGCCACCTCGTAGCACTCGGCGTTGAAGTACGGCGGGTCGCAATAGAAAAAGGTGTCCGCCCGGTCGTACTGGGCGATGAGCTCCCCGAAATCCTTGTTCTCCACCACCACATCCTTCAGTCTGCGGGAGCACTCCCAGACCAGGTAAAAGAAGCGGCGCAGGTCGCAGGGACGGCCCGCGAAGGCGCTGGCCCCGCCGCTGAAGCTGTACCGAACCAGCTTGAAGTAGCCCGCCGCCCGGCGCACATCGCCCCGGGGTGTGCGCTCCAGCATCAGGCGGTGGATCATTTCCTCCTGGGGCGGTTCCAAAAAGACCTGGGTCAGCTCCAGCTCCTCTGCCAGATAGTCCTCTGTGAACTCCTGCCGGGAGAAGAACCTGTAAAGCACGTTGAAATCGTCCCGGGCGTTCAGGGGCAGGAAGCCCAGCTCCCGGAGCAGGGCCATGGGGCGCTCCTTCACACAGCAGAACAGGTTGGTGAGGCTGCTGTTGAAGTCGTTGTAGACCTCAGCGCAGCCCCGGCGCAGGGGTCGGCCCAGGGTGACGGTGCCGCTGCCGCCGAACACGTCCACGAAGCGGGCATAGCTGGCGGGGGCCAGACGGTCGATCAGCCACAGCAGCTTCCCCTTGCCGCCCACCCAGGGGATGAAGCTTTTCAGGGATCACCACCCCCAGGGCCAAACTTGTCCAGCGAGCCCTCCAGTCCGGCGATGGCTTTTTCCAGCCCACAGGCCATCTGCCTGAGCTGCCGGATGGTGGTGTAGACCTCTCCCGCAGTCACGGCGTAGAAATAGCCGTCCCGGCTGCTGGCAATGGGGACGCCCCGTTTCCGCAGCCGGTGGACCAGGCGGCGCAGCTCGTTGCCGCTGATCTGGAGCGCCCGCTCCATCTGGGCACTTTTCTGGATGCGGCCCCGCCCGAGGCACACGGTCTTGAGGTATTCGAGCAGCAGTTCTTCTTTCATGGTGTCCTCCTTTTTCGGGGGACATTTTCCCGAAAAGGGGGCACGAAGGCGCAAAAAAGAAGGGGCCATTGTCCCCATCGGGAGAACGGCCCCTTGTCAAATGTTATTGCATCGCCATCCCAGGCTCCTCCTGGAGCTGGGCGGGGGTGCTGAATTGATAGCCGAACTCGTTGGCGTTGCGCCGGATGTAGCCCCAGCCGTCCGCCGTAGCTGTGTAGCCCTCCTGCTCCAACAGGTGGGCCCGGTAGCCCGCCAGGTTGATACCGCTGGCACGGATATGCTCCTCCGTCACGCCCATGTCCAACAGCTTTCGCCTGCCGGACTCCTCCAGGTCGGCGCGCTGCATCCAGTCGTAGCAGTTGAGGTTTTGACTGACGTCCAGCGCCAGTCTCAGGTCATGGCAGCCCTCCAGCGCCAGCGCGGCGGTGTACCGTTCCTGAAAGGAGGGCGAACCCTGGCCTTTCTGCTCCAGCACGAATCCCAGCTGGACACCATCGTAGATCAAATCCGCGACGTTATTGCCGTACTGGGCCACCAAATCGCCTGCTTCAGGCAGGACGCACTGGGCGTCCACCAGGGCGCACTCGTCCCAGCGCCGGACCCGCAGCTCCCGCAGGGCCAGCGCCTCCTCTGTGGAGCTCTCATCGCCGTACTCATCCAACCCCGGCAGCCGCAGCCACACCCCCTCGGGCACAGCGGGGGAGGCCAGCTTCACCTTGACGCTCCAGCCCTCATCAGCGGGCAGGGCCATGCCGGACCGGTAGACCTGCTCAGGGAACGCATCCGGGTACTGAACGTAATAGCTCCCGATGAACAAGCCGGGATGTTTGTCCTCATACTGCCGCCCCACCGCTTCCAAGTCCGCGAAGGCCAGGGCGTCCACCGGCATCCTGGTGTCGTTGAGCAGATACCGCCTGCCCAGCGCCTCGTAGCTGCCCGCGTCTATGCACACCATGTACTCATCCAAAGACTGGAGCCGGTTGATGGCCTGGACAGCGTTTTCGGGCGGGCTGCCCGTCACTGCGGCGATCAGCGCATAGCCCTCCCGCACACTCAGCGTCCCCAGCCGCTTCCTGATCCAGTCCTGTTCCCGCTCCTCGCCGGGGAGCTGGGCCAGGTAGTCAAAATCATTCAATTTACATCATCCTCATTTCATCGGATTCCTGTCCCTGCTCCATATTCTGGCTGGGGCCGATGGAGGGCTGGACATAACCATACCCGGTGAGCTTCCCGCCGCCCTGCTCCATCACCGCCTGCCCATATCGGTACAGGCTCACGTTGGGCAGCAGCGCCGCCAGCTCCTCCTCCGGCAGCCGTCCTTTCAGATGGCCGGCAGCCACCTCGTCCGGCTCGCGCGGTTCCGGGTCGAAGCGGTAACGGTCCAGTTCGTCCGCCAGTGCCAGGGCCTGGGGAATATCCTCGCAGCCGGTGGCAGCCAGCACAGCCTTGTACTTGGTCAGTTCACCGTCCAGCTCCAGCTCCGTCAGGCGGCGAGCCAGCATATCCAGGGTGGACACCATGGCGGTCTGACCAATGAGCCCGGGAGCGGCACTGTCTACACATTGGACAGGCCCGTCCGCCAGGGTCTCGCCCAGCGGGGCGGGCAGCTTCACTTGGGTACCATCGGCCAGCTCCGCCAGGATGGCATAGTCCGGCTTTTTCAGCGTCAGATCCAGGGTTTTGTACACCTGCTTTAGCTCCTCCCGCCGCTGGACATAGCCAACCCGGGTGAACACGCCGCCCTCGGCTTCGCAGAACTCCCGACCGATCTTTGCGAAATCCAGCAGCTCGAATGCTTTATCCGAAAGGCCCTCCGCCTCCGGAACAAACCCGTTTCCCGTACAGAACCGGCCCAGCTGGGCATCGGTGACCACGCCCTCCACAAGGTGGCAGCAGTCTGTGCTGTACGCCAAGTCGATCAGCCGGGACAGGGCAATGGGCCGTTCCCCCTGCTCATGAGCGAGCTTTGCCAATCCCTCCACGACAGCGTGTTCCCTCTCATTGAGCTGGGCCAGCCGCTGGGTCAGCGCGTTCAGTTCGGACAGGGTGCCGCCAGCGGGATCCAGATAGGGGTAAATATTGTGGCAGGCAGGGGTTTGAAGGATCTCCCAGTCGGGCCGTTCCCCCTCCCTCAGTTCCAGCTTCTCCACTGCGTCCAGTAGGGCGTAGCGGGTGGCGGGCAGGGCCAGTTCTGTGCAACCATTTTTGGAAGACAGCTCTACCTCAAAAACCTTACGCAAAATCCATCCCCCCAATCTGGGGCTGGGCCTGGGTTTGCCCATAGGCCCTGGGGTCAGCGGCGGGGGAATCCCAGCCGTGTTGGCAGCCGCCCTCCATCGCCCGCACCTGGGCCTCGCTGATGCCCCACTCCCTGTTGTAGCAGTCTGCCAGATGGCGGTTGACCTCGGGCTTATCGCTGCTGTCCTCAGACCGCCGCAGCCCATCGCCCTTGATAATATAGGCCAGCGCGCCGTCCTCCGGCAGAACGGTGAAGCACATATCCGGCAGCCGCTCAGAAAAATGGGGGTCGAAGCGATCCCGCTCCGGCACGATGCTCCAGCCCTTGCTCTGCCAGAGGTGGGCGTAGATTTCCAACCCATCGCCCACCCGGATCTCACGCTGCTCGAAGCTCTCGCCCACGCCATCGCTGGCCTGTCCGCCAATCTCATCGGTCAGGCACTTCAGCTCCAGCGGCGTCAGCTCGCCCCGCACCTTGCACTTGGCCACGCCCCAGAGCTGGCCGTCCCGCACCTCGGCGGTGAAGAAACAGGACTGCACCTTCTGATCCACGCTGTCCGGCCCGTCAAAGTAAGCCATCAGGCCGCGCTCCGCCTCCTCCGGGCCCTCGTTCTCCAGCCACCGCCGTTCGCTTCGCAGAGCGTTGATGATCTGGGGGGCGTACTGCGCGGCCTCCCGGGAGTCCATCGTGATGTCCTGCTCCGGATCGTCCTCATCGTAGTAGGTCGCCGTCATGGGCATATACAGCTTGAGGGTCTGGAGGGGCGGAGGGGACACCGAGAAGGAGTCCTGCCCGATCACCAGGCCCAGTCCGCACCCGTCATCCCAGGCCACGTGGAAGGTACCCAGGTCATCGATGTACTGGAGCGAACCCATGGAACCCGGCTTGATGGGGCACGGGTCATCCGAGCCCATTTCCCGCAGCTTGATCCGGCTGCCCACGGGATACTGATCCCGCAGGAATTTCAGCCATTCCTGATGGATACTCATGATCTCGTCACTTCCTCTTTCTGAATTTTGAACCGGGGATCTCCCGGCAGGGCACAAAAATGCCCCGCTTCATCGGACGAAGCGGGGCCAAACGCTGTTTGCGCCGGAACCTATTCACTTGGTATTTTGAACCTGTCCTGTCCATGGACTCACCCCCCCTTCACGGATATTGACAGCAACATTACCACAACCTGCCACCGAAAGCTACCCGGCACAACCAACAGATTTGTCCCGCGCCATGATCCGGGCGACCTCGGTTCGGATGCAGATATCTTTGCCCACGCCCCAGCAGACAAAGCCGTGGCCAGGATAGGGGCAGCCCGCGCACCGCTCAACGGGCCCGGTGAGGGCAGGAGGCAGCTCACGCTGGATGGTGGTCAGGCACTCGGACTCGTAGAATTGAACCATTCGGTTCTTCTTATACCTCACTCTCACGGCGACATCCCCATTTCCGGCCCCCTGTCTGCCTGCTGGTCAGCCGCCTCCAGCTCCCGCTGGTTGGACAGGCTGACGCGGTGATCCAGATCGTCCACGCTGCCCTCGATCTGTTCCGCCGCCTGCTCCAGAACTTCACGCCGCTCCTTCGTCAAAGGGTATCCGCTTTCCAGCGTTTCACAGGCGCAGCGGTACAGCTCCACAAGCTGCTCATCCGTAAACTGGCGGTGCCCGTCCACCAGCCCCGCCCGGCAGGCAAAGTCCAGCTTGGCGGCCTCATAGAAGTGCCCGCCGTCGAAATACTCACCCCCGTTTACTGCTTTGCGGTCCGGACTCCGCCGCCAGGTGACGAACTTGTACCCCCAGTCGGCCTCCAGTTCCTGCCCGGCCAGGATGATGCCGTTGAACTCCGCCAGCAGGCGGAAGTCCTCATGGAGCCCCACCGCCTTGAGGGACGGCGCGGCGGCCATGGCCTCGGTGTACTCATAAACCTGGGCGCTGATCTCGGCCACGGTGTCGTGGATCTGATCCACGGCGGGGTCGTTCACCGACCCGGCGTTGAAGATCACCCCGCCCCAGGACTGGACCCACATGGCCTGCCGCCCTTCCACCAGGACGGGAAGGCTGGCTTTCTCCACCGGCCCGGTGGAAATGCCCTCCCGCTTCAGGCGGCGGGACAATTCCGGAAAAAATTTGTCGTTCATTTTCATGTACACATCCTTTTATTATAATGTAGTGGGCCAGTTCATGCCGCCCAGCGTCAGACCGTCATCCGGCTCCGGGCTCACATATTCGCTGTTACCTCCCATTTTGATTTCCTCGCCCACGCCCTCCATTTGAACCGGGGAAGCCTCATAGATCGTGTTCCTGCCGTAGGTGATCCGGGTGATGTCCTCCGCCGTATAGTCTACATACCTGCCAAAGGCTTCCTCGAATTTCCGGCGGTCGGCGGCAGTGATATAAAATGTGCTATAGGCGTTTCGATGTCCCATCAAAACCCTTGCTTCGCCGTCCAGAAGGAAAGCCGCAAGGTGTTCCGTCAGGTACAGCGCCTGGCTTTTCATATCGTGTACGCCGCAGAATACCGGGTTTCTGTTCCAGGAAATGCTGCTGTCCTTGTCCGCGGCGATGTGATATAAATATTGGAAGTCCGCGTCCGGTTCCCTTTCAAGCTTGAAGATCATGGCCACGTTTTCTTTCGAGTAGATCGTCAGCGCTCCATTGCCCCAGTTCAGCCACGTCAGGAAATCGTCACGGGCAGCCGCGCATTGGATCAGATCCTTTATCAACTCATACCCCCCATTGTGAAGCTCTGTCCCTGTGTCTGCTCCTCCAGCGCCTGCCGGATCTGGCTCACCGCCCCGGCCACCACCGGGTCATGGGCAAAGCTGTCCTCCTTCTGCCAGTCCTCCGGAATCCACTCCCGGCCATCCTTGGAGATCACCAGGTCTACTGATGTGATGTCATCCTTGGTGACTCCCAGCCGCTTATCCCCGCAGTCCAGTTCCGTGTACAGGCGGACGGCTTCCTCCAGCGGCAGCTCATGGTCCACCCGAAGCTCGGGCGTGTTGAGATGCTCGATCACACACCAGCTGTAGGAGTGGGGCTTGGCGGGGTCGGCGGCACCCCGGAGCGCTTGGCGCCCTTTTTCCGTCAGGCCCATTTCCTGCTTCTGCGCCTGTTTGTCGAAGCACCCAAGGTAGGCCTGGTAGTCCCCTTCAGCGGGGTTGCACCGCAGACGGTAGAGGTAGCGGTCCGTTTCCAGCACGAAGCCGTAATTCTGGCAGCAGCTCCCGCCTGTGATAGCGCCGCTCTCCCGTCCCCAGCAGTACCGGCGCATGGAGGACAGGTCTTTCAGCACGCCCAGCCGCAGGTCGTTCACCACCTTGGCCAGCTCATCCTTGAACTCAGGCGTGTTCAGCTCCTCGGGGCCTCTGGGCCACCAGGTGTGCCAGAACTCCTGTCCTCGGTATCCGAAGTCGATCCGAACGTGGCCGATGGCACCCAGCTCCTCGTCCCTTTCCGGCGGCAGGGCATAGAAAAGCCCCGATTCCGTGGAGGAAGCGGGGCGGAGCATATGCCGTATGGGAGTTTGGGGCATGGGGATCTGATATTCTGAGCAGAATTCGGCCATCTGGACATACTCGGGCGTCAGCTCCAGCTTGCCTCTGACCAGCTTGCTTTGGGCGGACTCCTTTTTCAGCGGAAGCGGGGAGAGGATGGAACCCGCGAAATGTTCCGTTGCCATATCCACCAGTGCGTAGGGTCTGTCCGGTTCTGCCCCGGTGCCCCTCAGCTCATAGCAGGACCAGTGCTGGGGGACATCTTCTCGCGGGATCGGCTTTTCACTGTATAGGACAGCCGTCCCAAACAGGTACGCTTTTTGCATTGGGTCTTGATAGATGTTGATCTGCAATGCTCTCACCTCTTTTTCGATTTGGCAGCCAACACATATACCACGTTTTTTCAGAAAGTCCAGCGTTTTCAGCACATCGTCTGGCCCATCTCCGGCTCCTGCCGGAGCCAGGGGGCGCTGAGGCGTTTGACAGAGCCGAAAGCGGTTTTCCTCACGCCGTCTGCTTCCATCTCGTCCCGGCCCAGGGCATCGAAATCGGTGTAGCCGTTCAGCATCTCCAGCGCGTCCTCGCTGGCTCCCGCCGCCCGCAGTGCGTTCCAGGCATATTCATGTTCACTGCCGTCCACCAGCTCGTAGTCGTCAATATCCATTGCGATACAGCCAGCGTCATAATAAGAGCGCGGTTCTTCCACCTCCAGGACCGCGCCCAACATCTTCAGTTCCCGCTTTGACATGGCCTGGACGCATTCGGCCAGGGTGTTGGCATCCTCCACAGTGATGGAGTCCGTGGGCAGCAGGTGGGCCCAGGGATAGTCGATCTCCACACCCTGGATGGCGGCGCTGCCCAGATCGTCCAGCCCCAGCGCTTTTTTTGTTTGCTCCAGCGTATCGTCCGAGGCAGGCAGGTCCAGGCAGCAGGTGCCAGTGGGGGAGACCAGCGTGAGGGCGAAGGCGGGACGGCCTGCCTCCTTCTGCGTCTGAACCACTTCCCGGCGTTTTACAAACCCCTGCTCCGTATGGGTTCCGCCTAACTGTTTACGCTGTTCCGCCCCGATCTTGGCGTAATCCAAATAGGGTTTTGCTTCCTCGGCAAAAACGAACTTGCCGGTGATTGGGCCGGTGTCCACCAGGAAACGGCCCAGCTCCTCGTCCGTTTTGATATCGGGGAACAGTTCATAGCTGTCCAAGCTGCCCGCCACGCGCAGCACATCATCCAGGCATTTGGCGTGTTCCACCATCAGCGCCCCCGCAAAAACCTTCTGGGCCTCCAAATCCATGGTATCCACCAATCCAGCCAGTTGGTTCAGCTTCTGGACACCAGCTTCGCTGAACAGTGCGTCGCGCTCAATATAGCTGGCGGGGACTTTCGCGGCGCCGTCGCCGCCTATGACATACGCGGGGGCCCAGCTACCGAATTCCTCTACGGCGATCACCTCGTTCCTGACCTTGTCCACTTCCGTCGGGAAGCTGATGTGTGCTACATCATCGCTAAATGAACCTTTTGCCACATGGAGCACCATTATGCCAACCCTCCCATCTCCTGTCGGTACTGTTCGGCGGGGTCATCTGTCATCAGTTCCTCCAGAGTAAGGCTGCCATGGTAGGCCACATAACCCAGTTCAGTGATCGCGCAGTCCGCCTCCGGGTCAAAGGGTTTGGGCATGAAGGCAAACTGATCCAGGTTTTCCGCCAGCTGGCGCACCTCGCTGGCATACGTGGGCTGGGCCAGCAACACTGTCGCCTCCAGCTTTTCCCGCTGCGCCGTGTCCAGCGGCTCAATGGCCCGGCACAGTTTGTTGAGGTCGTCGAGGCCATCCCGGGCGGCGCTGACCACAGCGGACACCTGCGTGGGCAGCTCATCCAGGATGATTTTCATTTGGAACCCCTGGGGGCCGATTCCAGCCCGAGCCAGCGTCCGCTGAATCTGCTTGTCCGGACAGGGCAGGTAGAGGTAGCCGGTGGCTTCACCCTTCGGCCCGGACTTGATCTCAACTGTCATCAAACTGTCTTGATAATAGTATTCCGGGAAGTGCCGCCCATCGTAGACCTGCTCCAATTTCATCCCGTTGTCATACACTACGCCGTAGGGGGTCACCATCCCGGCACCGCTCTGGATCAGATCCAGGGCCACCGCCCGGCCATCCACCTTGTCGTACTCATCGGAGGGCATTGAACCGCCGTTGACCGTCAGGCTGTGTGCTTTGCCCACTCTCTCCAGCTTGGAAAAGTCGGTGATCACCGTGGCCTGCTGACAGCAGGAGGTAAGGTTGATGAAGTCCTTGATGTCCGACAGGCCCAGCTTGCTGGCCATGGCCGCAAATTGGACATCCTCTCCCTGGCAGAAACTGGCCACGCGCTTGGCCAGATGATCCAGTTCATCCACATTGACGCTTTGGGTCACCAGCCGGTTGAGGATGGGATGCTTGCTGTCCAGCCCATCCACCCGGCAGTCCTGGGCGGTGGGGGAGCCGATACCCATCCCCTCCAGCAGTCCGATGGTGTGGTCGTACTCGCTGTCCGGGATAGGGAAGGGGATGGTGGCCTGCCCGTATTCCGGGTGGGCCTTGTTGCTGATGGCTGTTTTCATGATCATATCAGGGCTTCCTCCTCGTTGGATTTGGTATGGAACGCGCCCCGTTCCATCAATGGACCAGGGCGCACTCTGTGCTGCGTTGGATGGGCACGAATCTTTTCTGTCTGTGCCTTATCCGCCGTCTGCTTCGTTGAGCTGGCCTCTGAGCCGCTTTTCGGACTGAGAGACACGTTCCAGCTCCCGCTGTAAATTTGAGCTGGGTGTTATCTGTCTTGCCGAGGGTACGATATTTCCAAAATACAGGTCCCTTAACAATTCACGCATTTTCGTCACCTCCCTTGTAGCGCCACACCATACCACACCTTGGCGGGAATAGCCATGGGCACAGCGCCGAGTTATCAGTTTGTTATCATTTGGAAACCTTGGGTGCAGACGTTTTGTTGAAAGGCTCCTCCTGCCCAAGCCTGAGCAACAAAAAAAGGCCGTTGTCTTTCGTGTGAAAGACAACGGCCTTTGGTCCATGCTATGCGATTATACTGTCAGAAAACTGCGGTCGATTGCCGCTCTTTTCCTCGGGGCAAAAAAACAAGAACCTATGCACTTTTTAAATACATAAGTCCCTGTTTTTTGGTGGAGATAAGCGGGATCGAACCGCTGACCTCTTGAATGCCATTCAAGCG